>JACQJH010000002.1:318653-637306 GCA_016205145.1 Candidatus Diapherotrites archaeon | reverse complement strand
TTTCTTAATTTGCTTTATTTAGAGTTTTTTTCTATTTTACTCACTTATTTTTCCTGTATTTTTTATTTAATTGGTTTTAGTGCCTTTTTTCCTGTTTTTTGGGTTTTTTTGCCCGTCAGGATTCTTTGGCTGCCCGTGTCCAAGATTTTGTGTTTTTTGTTCTTTTTCCCGGCTTCTTTTTCTCCAACTGCCTGAATTTTTTTATTAGTTCAATCTCCTTTTCAATGTTTTGTATTTCTGTCTGCGTCTTTTCGAGCTCTTTTCTGCCGTCCGTTGGCCCGAGCTGTTCGTTGCAGTTCGGGCACCTGAACTGGTATTCCGCGGCGACCTCGAACGGCAGAACCGAACACTCCTTTTTGCACTTGAAAATGTCGTAGTTCGTCTGCAGACTCGCCTTTTTTTCCAGTCGGCCTTTTTCTTCCGAGTACTTTTCGATCAGGAGCTCCGCGATTCTCTCGGATTTTATCTCCCACGTATACGAATACCATCCGGTTTTCGGGTTTTTTGTCTTTTGGTAGCACGCAATGCCGCGGTAATGCAGCTGGTTCAGGATCGTCCTGATTTCAGTTACCTTCAACCCCAAAGCCTTGGCCAGTTCCTCGTCGGTCGTGAGCCTTCCGGTTTTTTCGCACTCGCCCACGAGCCTGAGGGCGTGTTCGCCGCCGATGGTGCCCAGAAAGTTTTTTGCCAGGTCAAAGCGCGTGATGGTCTCGGCGGGCATGCTTTACTATTTTTATCAGGTATAGGATTTTAAGCTAAACGCGTTTTTGAACTTTTTTCACTGTTTTTTTTCCCTTTTCCTGCGGCACGACTTCTATTTCCGCATTCTCGAATTTTTTGTCCAGCTCTTTTCCGTCAAACAGCCGGTCCAGGAAAACCGCGAGTGCGGCAATCTCGCTGTGCGGCTGGCTGGTTATGGCGGTGTTCTTGTCGGCGAATTCGTACACTGCCGGTTCCACCTTCTGCGAGCCGATTATGACCAAATGTTTTTCCTTTTCCCGGATTTTTTGGATGTCTTCCTGCACGGGCTTTCCGTACATCGTCAGATGCGTTATGTAAAAGCCTTTTTTCCTGAATTCCTGTGCGGTCTTCTTCCAGCTTTTAGTGAATGACAGTTTTGTCGTTCCGCCCCATCTTTGCGCGACATCATAGAAATTCTTTTCCAGTTCCGGGTCCTGGATTCCCTCGACAACTATTTCGCTTGCCCCGAACGCCCTTGCCACAAGACAGCAGTGGCTTGTAACCCTCTGGTCCCTGAATAGCCTGTGCCCGTATCTCAAAACAACTGCTTCCATTAACCTTTTTCCGGGCAATTATCTATTTAACCTTTTTCGAACACGTCTGTTTCCAGATTGTTATGATTGACATTGAAATCATCCGCTCCGACCCCGACTCCGTCAGGCGCAGCATGAAAAAGCGCAATGACAAGGAGAAACTGGCCTGGTTCGAGGAACTGCTGAAGCTTGACTTGGAATGGCGTTCGCTGAAAGGCTCGGCCGACGAATTGAGGAGTGCGCGCAACAGCATAACCGAGGAAATAAAATCCCTCAAAGCCAAAGGAAAGTCCATTGAAAAGAAGCTTGCCGAGGCAAAGGCCTTGCCCCAGAAAATAAAGGAATCTGAAGCGGGTCTCTCGGAGTTGCGCGAAAAAATCGATTATTACCTGATGCGCCTGCCCAACATACTTGACGATTCCGTTCCGACAGGAAAGGATTCATCCGAAAACCCCGTGGTGAAAAAGCACGGCGTGCAAAAAAAGCCTTCTTTTCCGCTCAGGCACCACGGCGAATTCGCGGAAGGCCTCGGCCTCGCTGACTTTGAACGCGCAGTAAAGATTTCCGGCACCGGCTTCTTCATTCTCAAAGGCCAGCTTGCCTTGATGGACCTCGCCCTGCAGCGCCTTGCAATCGAGGATCTTGTGAAAAAAGGATTCATGCTCATAGAGCCGCCTTTCCTCCTGCGCCGCAGGCCGTATGAAGGCGTAACCGACCTGGCGGACTTTGAAAACGTGATGTACAAGATTGAAGGCGAGGACCTCTACCTCATTGCGACTTCCGAGCATCCGATGGCCGCAATGCACATGGACGAAATCCTGAAGGAAGAAGAGCTTCCATTGAAATACTGCGGCCTTTCCGCCTGCTTCCGGCGCGAGGTCGGAAAGCATGGCCTGGATGAACGGGGATTGTTCCGGGTTCACCAGTTCAGCAAAATCGAGCAGTTCATTTTCTGCAGGCCCGAGGACTCCGGCAAATTCCACGAACAACTGCTTGCGAATTCGGAATGGCTGCTGCAGCAGCTTGACATTCCCTATCGGGTTGTCGGCGTCTGCACCGGAGACATCGGGACGGTCGCAGCAAAAAAATTCGATGTCGAAGGCTATTCCCCGAGAGAAGACAAGTTCATCGAGCTCATGTCCTGCTCGAACTGCACTTCATACCAGGCGGCAAGGCTTAACATCCGGTTCAGAAAAAAGGATAACAGCAAGGGGCTGGTGCATACGCTCAACAATACTGAGGTTGCGACGTCAAGGATGCTGCGCCTGATTCTGGAGCATTATCAGACAGTAGATGGAACGCTCAAGGTGCCGAAAGCGCTTCAGCCCCACATGAATGGCCTCAAGGAAATAGCCCCGCAGACAGCGGGGAAATGATTTAAATTCCTTTTCAGAGGCAAATCTGTTAAAGTCCTGCTTGCGGTTTTTACCCAAGTTGGCCCTTTTTGGGCCCGTAGCTCAGCCTGGTAGAGCAGCGGCCTTTTAAGCCGCGTGTCGAGGGTTCGAATCCCTCCGGGCTCGTCTCGGCGGTTTCGTCCGCCGGGTCCGATGCACCATGCTCGCTTTGCTCGCATAGCGCTGCGCGCGGTTGCGCGGCATTCGAGCGCGTGCACCAGAAAAGGCGTTCACTATTGTGGACTACGGGCAGGCAATCAACGGGCACCATTCATATTAAGGGTTTCGCAGAATATTGGTTTGCAAGGGAAGGTAGCTCAGTCTGGTAGAGCACACGGCTGAAGACCGTGGTGTCGCGGGTTCAATTCCCGCCCTTCCCACTTTTTCCGGCCGTTGCGTGCCCGTGCAGGTACCGGGTCCTATTTAGGCGCCGTCGCAATTTTCGGTTGCATTTTGGTTTTACGACCCGGCGGGCTTCAGCCCGCCGTAGGTCGGGGCAAAGCCAAAAGCCGCTTCAATCTTCTATCCGTCTGGCCGGTATCGCATGCCGCGACGCGCGTTGCGGAATGCCGCGCATGCGGAAGTCTGGCAGAAATTTTGCCTGCACAAAAAAAGAAAAATAGAAATAGAAAATAAAACTAAATGATTTCTTCAATCATTTACTTCTTTTTAGCTTTCTTTTTTTTAGCTGCCATTTTATTTTACACCTCTTTGTTGGTGATTGCTTTTCAGCGTTATTTATAAGAGTTCTTCTGTTTTTAAATCTGATGTTTGTTTTTGCGTTTCACTGGCGCATTTTTATTTTTTTTCTGGAATGTTGTTGTTATGCCTTCGGATTCTCTGTTCTGGGCCGACAAGATTGCGCGCCAGGTTTTGGAAAGGAAAAAATTCCATTTTTTGCCGGATGAAATTCCGGAAATAAAATCGCCGAGCGTGAAAAGCTCCTCTTCTCTTTCGGGCGTCCTGCATATCGGCAGGCTGAGTGACATCATCCGCGGCGAAGCGGCCTTCCGCGCCCTTGCGGAGCATGAATCGCGCGCGAAATTCATCTATGTCACCGAGGACATGGACCCGCTGAGGGGAATTCCGGAGGGGGTTCCGCAGTCATTCAAGGAGTTCATAGGCTTTTCCGTTTCCGACGCGCCTGATCCTTTCGGCTGCCATGAAAGCTATGCCGGGCATTTCAAGGAAATTTTCCTCAGGACTTTTGAGGAGTTCCTGGAATTCCCGCCGGAAGTCTTTTCGATGCGCGACGAGTACAGGAAAGGCAATTTCACCGAGCACATCCTGGAGCTTGTAGGGCACGCAGCGGAAGTGCGTGGCATAGTGGACAAGTTCAAGGACAACAAATCTGATGCCGGCTGGATTCCATGGAAGCCGATCTGCGACAGGTGCGGGAACATGCAGACAACGAATGTCCTTGGCGTTGAAGGAACAAAAGTCAGGTACGAATGCAAGGATTACGCGTTTGAGAAGTTCACCGCGAAAGGCTGCGGCCATGTGGGCGTTTCGGATTTGAACAAGGCGAACGGCAAGCTTGCGTGGAAAAGCGAGTGGGCTTCGCAGTGGAAACGCTGGAATGTGGTGGCGGAGGGCGCGGGCAAGGAATACAATGCGCCTAACTCGGCTTTTTTTGTGAACGCCGAAATCTGTGAAAGGGTTTTGCACTATCCCATGCCTGTGCCGGTCTTTTATGAGCACTTGCTGATTGACGGCCAGAAAATGTCCGCTTCGCTCGGCAATGTGGTTTTTCCACACCAGTGGCTTGAGGTGGCAAGGCCTGAAACCCTCAAGTTCCTGTATTTGAAGCGCCTTGAGAAGACGCGCAGCTTTTCCTGGCTTGACGTGCCGAACCTTGAGCTTGAGCTTGACAGGGCGGCCGAGGCATTTTACTCTGGTGTTTCCGCGGATGAAAAGGACGGCGCCCAGCTGAAAAAGCTTTTTTTGTTTTCATCCGTGAAAAGCAGGAAGGTTTTGCCCCTGCCCGCGGATTTCGCGCTTGTCTCATATCTTGTGCAGGTCCTGCCGGATGATGAAAGCGTGCTTGAAAAGCTCCGTGAGCTCGGGCACGTTCCGGGCAATTCCGCGGAAGGCCTGAGGCAGATTTCGGAGAGGATTGCGCATTGCCGCAGATGGGTTGAACTGCACGTTCCTGCCGAGGAAAAAATCGCGTTCGCCGAAACGCTTGCGCCGGAGCTCCGCAAAAAAATGCCGGCAGGCCTTTTGCCCGTGTTCAGGGAATTTGCGTCTGAAATAGTTTCAGGGAAATCCGCCGAGGATTTGCAGAAATCTTTTTTCGATTTGGCCAAGTCCGGCGGCCAGAGCCCGAAAGAGGCTTTTGAGTTTGCTTACCTTGCCCTCATCGGAAGGCCAAAAGGGCCGAAAATCGGCTCGCTTGTCCTCGGCCTGGGCAGGGAAAAGTGCGCGAAGCGGTTTAAGGAACTGTAAGAAAATGTGGCAACAGCCATGAATGTTTTGCGCGCGGCTTTTTTGAATCAGGTTGATTAAACTTTGGAGTAGTCGGCGCCTATTTTTCCGATTTTTATCCCCGTTTCGGTTATTTTGAGCGGGTGCACTTCTTCGGAGTGCTTTGTGGAGCGCATTTTTCTTATGTGCAGCGTGCGGTTGCTGTGGCTTCCCACGCCAAGGTAATGCAGCACTATCACGCCGTCCGCGACAAACTCCTCGACGCCGTACTTGCTCAGCTTCTGCTCATCCTCTATTTCCGATATTATTATGACTGTCGCGCCGGCGCGCTGCAGAATGTACCCGAGCTTTATGATTGCCTTCCGGACTTCCTGCTCGTTTTCAAAGTTGAGGCCCAGCGCCGGGATCGAATCAATGACAATGCGTTTTGCGTTGTTTTTTTTGATTGACCGCATTATTTCCAGAAGCAGCTTGTCCAGGTCGAACCCCGTCACCGGCAGTGAATATTCCTCGTCAGATGGCAGGCCGATTTTCGCCACACTGCCGTCAATGAGGTGGATTTTTCCGTCTCTTTCCAGCGCCTTCAGGTCAAAGCCGAACTTGAGCATGTCTTCCCTGACAAGGTCCGGCCGCTCGTCAAGGGTGACGTAAACCCCGTTTTCATTGAATTCCTTTGCGCCGGAATAAATGAACTGCATTGCCATTATCGTCTTGCCGGTTCCGCACCCGCCAGTGACAAGCACGGTCCTTCCTTCCGGGAAACCGCCTTCGATTATTTCATCGAGGCCTTTCACTCCGGTTTTGACTCTGTTCAACCAATCCCCCCCACCTAATTTTGCTTTTCGTGTTAATATTCCTTTGGTGTTCTATCTCCTTTCGGCGCCTGCAATGGAGTCGACTTTGCGGATTTTTCCGAGCAGCTTTTCGACCTCTTCCGCGCTCTTGATTTTTGCGGTTATCGCTGCCTCGAAGCTTCCGTTCTGGCTTGTCCTGCCGTCAATTCCCTCGACATTGACCTTGTTCGCCGAGAACACCTCGAGTATGTCGCGCATCACCCCGACCCTGTCCCTGCCGGTTATGAAGATTTTCGCTGTGTAGCTTTTGAGCAGCCTGTCCGACCAGTCAACGTCGACTTTTTTTGACGACGACAGGGTTCCAAGGGCTTTGCAGTCGGCCTTGTGGATTGCTATTTTGCGCTTTGTCGTCCTGTACCCTATTATTTTGTCGCCAGGCAGGGGGTTGCAGCAGTTCGCCATTCTGACGCGGTTGTCCTTTCCGATTTCCACAAAGCGTTTCTCCTTCACCGGCTTTTTTTCCACGGACCTTATGCCGAGCGCCTGCTTGATTTTCTGGATTGCCTTGAGGCTTTTCACAAAGCCGAGCCACAGGCTTTTCGCCTGCTTTTTTTTTGTCGTCAGGATTTCAACCTGGTCGCCGTTCTGCAGTTCGGTTTCCAGTGGAACCATTTTGCCGTTGACTTTTGCCTGGTGGCAGTTGAATCCCACGTCGGAGTGCACCGCGAACGCGAAGTCAACAGGGGTCGAGCCTTTCGGCAGGACAATCGCCTCGTTTTTCGGCGTCAGCACGAAGATTTCATTGCCGCCGATTGTCAGGGCGGCGATTTTTTCAAGTTCGCTTTTTCCTCTGCCCTTTCCCCATTCCGCAAGCTCTTTTGCCCATGAAAGCCGCTTGTCAAAGTACTTGTTCTTTTCGAATTCCTTGTAATGCCAGTGCGCCGACAGCCCGGATTCGGCTTCCGAATGCATGCGCCAGTCCCGGATCTGGATTTCCAGGGGGGTGCCGTGCCAGTTTATCAAAGTGTGGATGCTCTGGTAGCCGTTCTGCTTCGGCTTCGCGATGTAATCGGAAAACTCCTCGGGATGGAACTGGTAAAGCGAGTGCACCGTGCCAAGGATCTGATAGCACTCCTCCGGCGAATTGCAGATTATGCGGATGCCGAGCAGGTCGAGCATTTCATTGTCTTTTTTCCTTTCAAGCTTTTTCGAAATGCTGTAAAGCGTTTTCACCCTGCCGGTGATTGTCGCATTAAGCTTTTGTTCCGCAAGCTTTTCCGAAACCTCGGCTTCGGCTTCGGCGAGCTTTTTTTCAAGTTCCGGCCGGTTGCCCGAAACCCTGCGTGCGGCCTCGAACTTTTCCGGCTCAAGAACCCGGAAACTCCGGTCCTGCATTTCGGCGGCTATGCCCATCAATCCGAGCTTATGCGCTATGGGCACGAAAACGGAAAGCGAGGTTCTGGCAATGCGTTTCGCGTCCTCCGCAGGAAAATGGCTTATCGAGCGCAGGGTCGTGAGCCTGTTCACAATGGCGATTATGACTGTCCGGATGTCCTTTGCCGAGGCAAGGATTATGGATTCTGTGTATCCTGGCTTGAGGTTCGGGTTTTTGTTCAGTATCTCCCGGATTTTTGTGAGTTCCAAAACAATCCTCGCCACTTCGCCGCCGAAGTGCCTTTCAACCTCGTTCGCCGGCACCTTTCCGGTATCAATCGCGTTGTGCAGCAGTTCCGCGATTATTGTTTCCTCGTCAAGGCCCAGGCTTGCAACCTCTTCCGCGCCCTCAAGCAGGTGCTGGGTAAAGCCCCTGCCGGCATAGGCCTGGTTTGCGTGAATCCTGTTCGCGAACTCCCACGCCTTCCTGATCCTGCCGGACCTCATGCCGGGCGTTTCGCTGACAGCCTTTTCCAGGGATTCAAAAGTAAGGTGAGCCACAACAATATTGTTTCCTGAAAAGCTTAAATACTTCTTTCCCGCTTTTTACTTTGAACGGTGCTCCGATGATCGGCAGGGTTTTTTATTTTGACGGGAAAAAGCCGGTTGAATGTCCTGCAGCCAGGCTCCCGGAAATAATGAAAAACCCGCCCAAAGGATTTTTTGTCTGGGTCGACATTTCAAAGCCTTCCAAGGACGACATGGCGTTTCTTTCAAAAATTTTTCCGCTGCACCCGCTTGCAGTGGAGGATACGCTGCATCCGATCCAGCGTCCGAAAATCGACGAATACGAGGATCACCTGTTCATAGTTTCATACGCCGTGAGTTATTCGAAGCACGGCGCCTCGACATCCGAACTCGATTTTTTCCTTGGAAAGAATTTTTTAGTCACGTCAAGCGAAGACGGCGTTCCGGCAATCGGCGAGGCCATCCAGACAATGGAAAAAAACCCGCAGCTTTTTTCGCGCGGCCCGGCATTCATGCTTTACCTTGTCCTGGACCTTCTGGTGGACTCGTACTTTCCGGTCTTTGACGTTTTCGGCGACGACATAGACCGGCTCGAGAACCAGGTTTTCGACAACCCTTCAAAGGAAATCCTCAGGGCCGTATTCAAAATGAAGCGCTCTATTTTTTCTTTGCGCAAAATAATCACCCCCGAAAGGGAAGTGCTGATGGCGATTGCATTGCGCGAGCAGAAATTCGTTCCGCAGAAGCTCTCGATTTATTTCCGCGACGTTTACGATCATCTCATACGCGTGTCGGACGTGATGGACAATTACAGGGACATTCTGACCGGCATACTTGACGGCTACGCCTCGACCATTTCCAACAGGCTGAACGAGACAATGAAAGTGCTGACGATTATCGCGACAATAATCCTTCCACTTTCACTGATCGCCGGCATTTACGGCATGAACTTCAAGTACATGCCGGAAATCCATTCGGCCTGGGGGCAGCAGTACGGCTATTTCTTGGCGCTGGGCCTGATGGCAGTGGTTGCGGCGGCAATGCTGATGTATTTCCGGAAACAGAAATGGATCTGATTTTTTTCGCTTTTTTTGCAAGCGTTTTTTAAGGAGATTCGCCCCAGATTATTTTTATGCTCGGGGTTCCATGCCTTTTCGTGAATTTCAAAACCTATTCCGAGTCCACCGGCAGGAATGCCCTGGCTTTGGCGAAGGCCGCCGAGCGGGTTTCGTTGCAATCGGAGCACTGCGTCTGCGTCGTGCCGCAGGCAGCCGACCTGCGGCTTGTCTCCGAGAACGTTTCGATTCCGGTTTTCTGCCAGCACGTTGACGCAATCAGGCCGGGCGCGCATACCGGCCAGGTGCTTGCGGAAGCAGTTAAGGAAGCCGGAGCATCCGGCACCGTGCTCAACCATGCGGAGCGCAAAATCGACGCGCCATGCCTTGCTGAATCGATTTCAATCGCCAAAGGCTCGGGCCTGAATGTTTTGGCGTGCGCTGAAACCGTTGAACGGGCCGGGGCAATCGCATCGCTTGCGTCGAAGCCGGACCTGATTGCGTTCGAACCCCCTGAATTGATCGGCGGGAATGTTTCGGTTTCGACTGCGAAGCCGGACCTGATTGCGGAGTGCGTCGAGGCGGTCTCAAAGCACGGCATTCCATTGCTTGTCGGCGCCGGAGTCAAGTCAGCCGAGGATGTCCGGGTTTCAATGGAGCTTGGCGCAAAGGGCATTTTTGTCGCTTCCGGCGTGATAAAGGTTTCCTCTCCCGAGGCGGCAATGCTTGACCTTGTCAGCGGTTTTTGAGGTGAGATTTTATGGCGAAGGTTTCTGCGGCCGATCTTGTTGACGGCGATTTTCTGAGGGTTTCCGCTTCCGACCCGGTTTCAAAGACAATGAACCAGTTCATTTCTACAAAGAACAAGAACGCGCTTGTTTTTGACGGGAAAAATTTTTCGGGCATTGTTTCATGGCGCTCCCTTTACCGCGGCACCAAGGACTTTTCCAAGGTGAGCAATTCTTCAGTCACTGAAAAGGCGCCCGCGCTTTCACCCGCGGACCCGGTTGAAAGGATTGCCAAGCTCATGCTTGAAACCGGCCTGCGCACTCTCCCGGTTTTTGACAAGAACAAGCTGCTTGGGGTTGTCACCCATTCTTCGGTTTTGCGGAGCATAAACAGTTTCGGCGAGCTCCGCGCAATGAAGGCAATGGACATTGCGACAAAGGATTTCATTTCGCTGCCTGACAGCTCGACGCTTTCGCAGGCGTTTTCCGCAATGCGCAAGAAGGGCATAGACAAGATTCCCTTGGCCGACAGGAACGGCGTGCTGGTCGGAGTAGTTTCCTTCACCGACCTGATGCGGAATTTCCTGATCCACCCGCCGAAAAAGAAGGGCGGGGTAAGGTCGAGTATGGGGTATTCGATGAAGGCTTTCAAGGAGAACGAGACCATTTCAGGCGTCCTGGTGAAAAGCAGGCTTTCGCCTGAAACAATCGTGACGGCCTCGCCAGAAGAATCGTTGCCGGCCATTGTCCAGAAAATGTCCAGGGCAAACGTTTCAAGCGTCATAATTTTTGACGGCAGGCCCCGCGGCATAGTGACCATCACGAACCTGCTGAAGGCATTTGATGCATTGAAATCCGGGCCCGGCAGGAACATCCAGGTCAGCGATTGCCCGGCTTTCGATGAGATTGACGCCGCAACCTTCAGCAGTTCCCTGGACGCGCTTTACGACAAGGCTGAAATGCTGCTGCACAATGAAATCATCCTGTTCGTGCATTTCAAGGAACTCAGCGCTTCCGGTGCAAGGCACAAGTACGATGTTTCGGTCAGGCTGAATTCGGCGGGAAAGCTTTTCATAGCAAAGGATTCGGGATGGAGCGCCCTGACCAGCGTGCGGAATGCGCTTTCTTCTGTTGAGCGGGAAATAAAAAAATTCGTGCAGCAATAACCCTGCGCGTTTAAAAGCCGGCAAGCGGGAAAGGAAACAGCTATCTTTTTCCCTTTTTTTTGCCGGCTTTCCCGGCCTTTGCCTTTTTGGCTTGTTTTCCTTTGGATGTTTTTTTGGTTTTTTTAGGCTTGGCTTTTTTGCCTTTTTTCACGGCATTCTTTTTTGCCGGTTTTTTCGGCCGGCTTGCCTTTTTCTTAGCCTTTTTCGCGGTTTTAGGCCTTTTTCCGGCTTTTATCTTTCTCGGCTTTTTCGCCTTTTTGCCAATTTTCACGGTTTTCAGTTTTTGCCCGGCTTTTTTCGCGGGGTGCGAAAGCCTTAAAGGGGGTCCTTTGGGCGCAGGCAGTTCGTCTTCCTGTTGGGCGCGAAGCTCCCTTCTCATTTCGTCAATTATGTCCTTGACGGAAATCTTTTCCTCAAACATTAAATTTTTCCCTTAACACTAATCTTTTTTTTGTTATATTTATTCTTTCCGATTTTTCGCCCAATTCCTTATGTATAAATGGCGTGGCGGGGGTCGAACAAAGCCTCGGAAAAAAGTTTTTCCGCCTTCCCTGCTGTTCTCCGTTTCCCCTGCAGCGTTCCCCGCCGAAACCACCGTTGCTTCCTTCCGGACCTGGCGGGTTTCATTCCTGCTGAAAACCTGCAGGGACAGAGCGTCAACGCCTGAAAGGCGCCTTTTTTCTCCGGTTCTGCCCTTCCCCCGTTTTTCGGTTCCGGCATAAAGCGGGTTTCCGGTAACAAGGCACCGCCAGCGCCCCAACCTAGCCAAAACAAGCTTTTGCGCGCTGAAGCTTTTAATAATAACTTTCCGGTTTTTAAGCGTTTTTCCGCCAAATTTTTTGATGTTCAGGCTTTTGCATTCGGACAGGAAAACTTCCGCCAGGGCCGGCAGGCTGAAGCTTTGCCATGGAACAGTTGAAACGCCTCTTTTCATGCCCGTCGCAACAAAGGGCGCGGTGAAATTCATTTCCACGAAAGAGTTGGAACAGCTCGGCACCAAAACCATTATATCCAACTCTTTTCTGCTTTCGCTCAGGCCGGGCCTGAAGGCGATTGCGGATGCGGGCGGCCTGCATTCCTTTATCGGGTGGAAGCGCGGCATTTTCACGGATTCCGGCGGCTTCCAGATCCTGCGCCAGCAGTTTTTCCGGGGCATTTCCGATGAAGGCGTTTCCTTCCACAATCCTTTCGACCGCGTCAACGCATTCCTTTCACCGGAAAAATGCATTCAAATCCAGAACTCTTTGGGCAGCGACGTTGCAATGGTCTTGGATGACGTGCCCAGCCATGACAAGTCGAAGAAGCAGGTTGCGGTTGCAGTGCAGCGCACAACGGATTGGGCGAAGCGCTGCAAGGCAGAGCATTCGAACAAAAAACAGCTTTTGTTCGGCATCTGCCAGGGCGGAAAATTCAAGGACCTGCGCAAAAAAAGCGTTCTCGCGCTCAACGAACTCGATTTTGATGGCCTCGCCATTGGCGGGCTTTCAATCGGCGAACCGAAAAGCGTGATGAACAGGATTGCCGGCTATTGCATGCCGTTCATTCCGGAGGACAAGCCGAGGTATGTCATGGGCCTCGGCTCGCCTGCTGACCTGCTTGACGCAATCGCGTTGGGTGCGGATGTTTTCGACAGCTGTTTTCCAACGCGCATGGCAAGGCACGGCCATGTCTTTACGTTTCAAGGCAAGAAAAACATCGACCTTGCGACAAACCGTTTCCTGCAAAAACCATTGGACGAAACCTGCGGCTGCTTTGTCTGCCGGAATTTTTCTTCCGCGTTTTTGCACCATCTGTTCAGGACGCATGAGGAAAACGGCCAGCGCTATCTTTCCTGGCACAACCTGTTTTTCACGCAGCGCCTCATGAAAGAGGCGAGGCTTGCGATAAAGGAAAACAGGTTTTCCGCCTTCAGGAAAGGGCTTTGTGCGAAATACAAAAAATAGGCGGCTTGGCATGGCCCCAATTGCCGCAGCTCAGTCGCTGCAACCAATATCAGAACCTTCGGTTCCGATACCTTCCACTTGTTCCAAGACCGCCGCTTAATGCATCTGCTTATTCAGTCGCTGCAATCAACCATTGCCCCGCATTTGCGGCACACGCTTTTGCAGTGCACTTCAAGCATTTCCTCGCCGCAGGCAATGCATTTCAGTTTTCTGCCTTCGGATTCAGGCATAAAAGGATTGCAGTTTAACCTGTTATTAGATTTTTTCCCTGATTGCAGGGAGAGGACTTAAATGTCCTCCAGCCCCTTTTCCGTTACCCTGTAAATGGCTTCCCCGTCCGGCAGCGAAGGCGAGTCGACGAGTTTGGCAACGCGCTTGTCGTCCTTGCTTTTCCTCAGATAAATCCTTGTCTTGGATGCATGGCCGACAACATTGCCGCCAACAGGCGCTGTCGGGTCGCCGAAGAGAATGTCCGGCCGTTCCATGACCTGGTTTGTCACCAGCACCACGACATTGCTCATTTCGGCCAGCTTCTGCAATGTTCTCATGTGCTTGTTGAGCTTTTGCTGCCTGCCTGCAAGCTGTCCCCTGCCGATGAATTCGGACCTGAACTGCGCTGTCAGGGAATCGACGATGACAAGCCTGATGTTTTTTTCCTTGACCATTTCCGACGCCTTTTCAGCCAAAAGCATCTGGTGGTCTGCATTGTATGCGCGTGCAACAAAAATGTTTTTGAGCACCTCGTTTTCGTCCAGGCCGAACCTCTGCGCAACGCTTATGACGCGCTCAGGCCTGAAAGAATTTTCAGAGTCAATGTAAAGGCAGTTTCCTTCCAGTCCGCCCTGGTCTTTCGGCAGCTGGCAAGTTACGGCTGTCTCGAAGCACCACTGCGTTTTTCCCGAAGCGAATTTTCCGTAAACTTCGGTTATGCTCTGCGTTTCAATGCCCCCGCCGATCAGGTTGTCAACTTCCTTGCTGCCGGTTGTCAGCTTTCCGACAAGCTTTCTTTTTTCTGCGAGAACGTCCGCGCTTTCAAAGCCCATTTCAAGGGCATCCCTCGCGGCCTTGATTACTTTTGCGGCAGTCGCCTCTCCAAGGCCGGCCGCTTCCACGAGTTCGGCTGGCGATGCAACCGCAATTCCCTCCAACGTGGCATAGCCGGCAGAAATAAGCTTTTCCGCGCTTTGCGGCCCCACCCCGGGCAAATCCTCAATAGATTTTATCTCGCTTTTGCTGTCTTTTCCCATTGTCCCATCTCCTGGCTCCGGGTTTGCGGGGAACAGGCTTTTGGTTGCCTTTCCTCTTGGCCGGGCCGATGACAACTACAATAATTTTTGCTTTTTAAATGGCTTTTTAGGGTGTGTTTCCCCTGACCGCCGTCGCGTCCGGCGGGTACGAACTAATGCCATTGCTGTTGCAATGGCCGAGTAAGCTATTTTTGAACTTCCTTCGCGACAAGCTCATTTTCGCCGGAATAATTGTTTTTGCGAACGTATCCGCGCACAATGATTTCTTTTCCATCGAGCTTTTCGGAAAAATTCTTCAGGTTTTGTTCCACGGTTTCAGCTTCAAGCAAGGCCTCGAAATCGTCCTGGTCCAAGCCGAGCAATTGCAGTGCCTGTTCGCCGAAAAAGGTTGCAGGCATCTGGCGGCTTGTGTCGTCAAGCATTATGCTCAGCACGGCATTTTTTTTCGGCTCGACTTCGCCGCATTTGTCGCACACGAATTTTTCATCCAGCAGCGTTGCCTTTGCCCCGCATTTCGGGCAGGCGTTGAAAAAGAGCCTTCCATCCAGAACTTCGGCTATTTTTGCTTTGGCTTCCACGAACCTGTCGCCCTCAGCCATTTCCGCAAGCTTTTTCCGGCTGCTTTTGCTTTCGGCTTCCGCTTCCTTAGGTATTCCGGCTGCTTTTTCATCAGCTTCCGAAACAGTTGCCCTCCAGCCGAGGTGCAGTTCCACGCCGCGCAAACCCTTTTTGGTGTAGGCGCCGTCGAGCCTTACGACCTTTCCTTCCTTTCCTTCAATCTGCAAAACAGAATCGTTCCAGGCAGTGGCGCGGATTTTCCCGCCAGCATCAAAGAACTCGAAGTTAGCAACCTTTCCGGTGCTCCCCTCGCGCTCAAATTCCTTCACGGGAAAAATCCTGCCGATCCTGCCGACAACGCTGACATCGTTGAGGCCGTCGGACAGCTCGTCAATCTTTTTCGCATTGCATTCCGTTTTCGGAAGCGTTCCGTCGTCCTTTTCAAGGAAAAATTCGCCGCCGTAGCCTAAGCCCACCTGTTTTTTCTGGTTGAAGCTTGAAACAAAGCAGTTCTTCAAAAGCAGGACATCGCCTTTTTTCACGTTTTTTTCCGCAAGCTTTTTCACGTCGCCATGCCAAAGCGTAAGCCGCACTTCGCCGGTTTCATCGCCGACAACAAGGTTGCAGAGCACTCCTTTCTTTCCGGCTTTTTCAAACTCTTTCTGGGGAAAAACCTGCAATACCCTGACAAGCAGGTCGATGTTGCTCATGCCCTCGCGCAGGTTCGCTATCTTGTTCTTTTTCGCCAGCGCTGATTCAACGCCGATGTTCACGTCAAGCTCCTTTGCAATCATGAAAGCCGCGCCGGCATCGGTGAGCAGGCCCGAAAATTTCGCCTTTTTCTTTTCAACGAGTTCGCGGATTTCGCTGTCCGGCCTGCCCGACTCCGAGGCAATCTTGGCGATTATCTCCTCCGCATTCTCCAAGTCCAAGCCAAACCCCAAACCATTCTTCCAGCGAAGATTATTAATTGGTTTTCCCGCCCAAATCCGTCATGCCGGCCATGCTTGAAGAAATCCTTGACGGCCTTTTCGCCTTCCATCCGCCGCGGTTCGGCTCGAACGCCTACGTTTTCAAGGGAAAGGAAAACTGCCTCATCGACACCAGTTCGGAACAGAATATAATCGCATTCCGCTCCGCGCTCGCCGAAATCTCCGTTGCGCCGGAAAGCGTTTCACGCGTTTTTTTCTCGCACGAGCACGCCGATCATTTTTCAGCGGCCAAGCTTTTTTCGAAAGCCGGATTCTTCGCTTCCGCGCCCTGCCAAAAAATCATCAACGAAAACATGGTCGAGTTCACGCACGCAAAAATCGTGGGCTCGAAGGAAAAGGCTTTTGTGCAAAAAACGCTTTCCGAAGGCGACATCCTGAAAGTAAACGGTTTTTCGCTTGAAGTGATTGCCACGCCCGGCCATGCTCTTGGCAGCCTTTCATTTTTCGAAAAAAAGCGCAAGCTTTTGTTTTCCGGCGACGCCTTGTTCGAGGGCTGTTCCGGAAGGGTCGACCTTCCCGGCTCGGACCGCAAGACAATGATTGCCTCGCTTGAAAAGCTTGCAAGGCTTGACTTCGAAACCCTGCTTTCGGGCCATGGACCGCCTTTCAAAGGAAACCAGAAGGAAAATATAGAATCTGCTCTGCAGATTCTTCAAATTTGAGATGTTTTTTTATTCAGAATAATAAATTATCATGCTTGTTTCATTTTCAGCCACTATTGCACCGGCGTTTGTGGCTGCCTGTAAGATTTCCTCATAAAGCTGCGGTTTGAGCGTCATTGGTTCGTTTGGATTTATTTCCTGACTAGACCTAAAAAGTAATTTTTTAATGAAAAGCGGCTTATTTTGCTCTCTAGCAATTTTGATTGCGGTTTCAACCGCGGCCAGCCGCCAATGATGGTAATACCTGCCAAGCCCCCTGTCTAAATTCCCAGTTTCGCCTTTTTCGGATTTTTTTTTGGTTTTATAATTTGCTTGTGCCAACTGTAAGCTAAGGCATTGCGAATTCCTGTTGAATCGGGTATCGCCCCCTTTTACCGGAATTTGGTCACCAAAGAGTGATTCGTCAAAAATATAGCTTTCTTTAAGGCGAACAACCCCCAAGGCGTGCGGATATAGGTCACTCGGCCCGCGTGACCACCTGTTTCTTGATGCTTCAGCCAATGTGTCTAGATGTTCAATTTGAGGGTATGCAACGATATCCATTATCGGCCGTCTGCTGTCCTGATCGCGCCTAATAATCGCAAACACAAAGCGTTCCTTGTTCGGCGAGGCTATTTGCGGGCTGTTTCTGAGAACCTGGTATTCAATAGTGTCTGTTCCGCCACCCTTCCACCAAGGCTTGCTGACCGCCCCCCGCCACGCAATATCCGCTTCGCCGCCCGGCTCGCCCCAGGCCTTTCTGACAATGTCCAAATGCGGTTCGTGTGTCCGCATTCTGTCCGGATTGTGCCTGACTTCAAATATTATCAAGTTCTGCCACCGTAAAACAAATTAGCCGGCATATGAAAACACATTCCACAAACCTTTTTTTTAAAGAATCGCGCTTGCATGCCATCATTTGCCTTTTCGTCACATGACTGAAAATGCTTTTAGGTTATTATACTTTTTATCACTACCCCGCAAAGCCAACATTTTTATTTGCGATTTTGCCTTAATCTTGCAGTGATTGCATGAAGGATGGAAAGGTTTACCAGAACATTCTCAGGCTTATCGGCGAAAAGGGCGGCCTGGCTTTCATTCAGTTCGACCCGCCGAAGTATTCGCTTGAACAGGCCGCGCAGGTGGCGAAGGCCGCCGAGCGTGCAGGAATTGACGCTTTTGCAGTGGGCGGCTCGGTCGGGGCGCAAGGCGAACTCCTGGACAAGTCCATAATTGCGTTGAAGGAAAACTGTTCCCTGCCCGTCATAATCTTTCCGGGCAACATTGCGACGGTCTCAAAATACGCTGACGCGATTTATTTCATGTCGATGCTCAATTCGCTTGACCCGTATTACATTTCGGGCGCGCAGATCGCTTCCTCGTTTCCGATTAAAAATCTCGGCCTCGAACCCATTCCGACTTCTTACATCATTGTCGAACCTGGAAGAGCGGTCGGCTGGGTCGGCAGGGCGCAGGCAATTCCGCGCAACATTCCATACCTTGCCGCCGCAACAGCCTTGGGCGGGCAGTTCATGGGTTCCAGGCTGGTAATCCTTGAATCCGGCGGGGGCGCTGATTCTCCGGCTCCGCCTGAAATGGTTTCTTTGGTGAAAAAAACCATTGACGTTCCGCTGATTGTGGCCGGCGGAGTCCGCAACCCCAAGTTCGCGTATGAAACAATCAGGGCGGGCGCCGACATAATCCATGTCGGCTCGGCTCTTGAAAAAGTCAACGGCAATGTTTCCCAGGCGGAAAAAACCTTGTCCGAAATAGCAAGAGCGGTTGCGAAAGCCGGAAAGGAAAAAAGATAGCCGCGCGGAATGTTTTATGCCAATAAAACGGTTGCGTGATTTTGTTGCCGGTCTTCCTTTCCTGCGCCGGAAAGAGCGTGCGCCGCGCCTTGTTTTGCGCGAACCGAACGGCATTCTCTGGGTTGAAGCGCAGCTTGACGCGAGGCCGCAGGACAGCGTTTTGCGTGCCGGGCTTGGGGGCTGGCATAATAGAATAATTTTCGGCTCGCAGACGGAGGCTGGGCGCGCCTTGTCGTCAGCAAGGGGTTTTGGCGTTCACCGGAATTTTCCAAGCGCATTCAAAGAGCTTGAATTCGCAGGGGCAGAGGCTGCCGAGCTTGAACGGACGGGCGAGCTTGGCAGGGCAAGGCAGCATGTATCGGAAATCCTGGAATTGATTGACGGCGCGTCAAGCAAGCAAGGCGTGATTTATGCCCTTGACCACGCCACAAAGGCGGTGCCGGAAGCTTTTCTCCCATACCTTTTCGAGGTCGGCCAAAACAGGGTTCAAAGTCTAATGTCAAATGCAAATGATGCGCATGCCCGCGCAAAAAGGCGCACTATGCCTGCTGGTTGAATGACGCAATGGTTTCATGCAGTGCCTGCTCTGTCGAATACTCCGGCTTCCATCCCAACGCGAGCGCCTTTGAAATGTCGTAATGCCTGTTTTTTACAAGGCGCACGATGTTGTGTTTGCCCACAAGCGATTTTTTCCCGGTTATCCTTGACGCGATGTCAGAAATTGTTCCGACAAGCATTCCGACGGCAAACGGCACGCTTGGGTTTTTCTTTGCGCTTTTTTTCTCCCGTTTCACTATTTCGCACAGCTCCTTAAGGGTGGGCGCATCCTGTCCCGCGACAACATAGGTTTCGCCTATGACTTCGTCTTTTCCGAGTATGAAGACGAGGAATGAAACAAGGTCTTTCACGTAAATCGTCTGCCATTTGTTGTTTCCGCCGCCGACAATCGGAAAGCCGTCTTCAATAAGCTTTATGATTCTGCGCCAATAGCTGTTCGGGCCAATTACTATCGGCGGCCTGACAATGGTTATGGGCAAAACTTCAAGATAGGTTTGCACTGTTTTTTCTGCTTCCGCCTTGCTTTTCTCGTAAGGCGTTGCCGGGGCAAAAGCACTGTCCTCGCCAAGCTTTTCCTCGGAGTTCCCGTAAACCCCGACCGAACTCAAAAAAACGAAATGCCTTATCCTGGCTTTGGCGCTTGCCTCCAAAAGGTTTTCCGTGCCCTTCACATTGACATCGAACAGTCTGCTGTCATCCTCTTCGAGTATTGCGGCGCAATGGTAGACGGCGTCCGCACCTTTCACGGCTTTTTCACAGTCCTCTTTTTTGAGTATGTCGCAGCCTTCGCGCCTTGAGAAGCCCCGCACCCTGTGGCCTTTTCCGCGGAGTTCCGCGCAAAGCATTTTGCCGATCATGCCCGAGCTTCCGGTGACCAGAACATTCATAGCTATCTTTTCGGCGCAAACCTTCTTAAACTATTTTCCGCAAAAAGACTTAGTTTATGCCAGACGAACCAATTGCGATTGATGCGTCGGCCGGCGAAGGCGGCGGGCAGACGCTGCGCACGGCGCTTGGCCTGTCGGCCTTGCTGCAAAAGCCGGTTGAGCTTTCAAACATCCGCAAGAACAGGCCGAAGCCGGGCCTGATGCCGCAGCACCTCACATCAGTGCAGGTGCTGGCAGAGCTCTGCAACGCCAAGGTTGATGGGGCAAAAATCGGCAGCACTTCGCTGAAATTCTCTCCCGGCAAAATCGTTCCGGCGAAGCTTGCAGCCAACATCGGCACAGCGGGCAGCTGTTCCCTGCTCCTGCACACAATCCTGCCTGCCGCAATGGCCGCTGAAACCGGCTTGCGCGTCATGGGCGGAACGGATGTGCCCTTTTCGCCGCCCGTCGACTACCTGAGGGAAGCGCTTTTTCCCGCATTGCGGCAGATGAACGCTTTTTTTGAGGTCAACCTTGTACAGCGCGGCTATTACCCGAAGGGCAACGGCAGGATTTCGTTCGCGTCAAAGGAAGCCAAATGGCCGCTCAAAAAAATCGTTTTCCTCGGGCCGTCCGAAATGAAGTACATAAAGTTTTTTTCCCACTCCTCGGGTTTTCCCAAGGAGGTTTCAAATTCGCAGTTTTTGTCCGCAAAAAGCGTTTTGCTCGAAAAGCTCGGCTGGTTCGATTTCGACGAGCGCGTGGAGTGGAACCAGCAAAGCAGGGAAACAACCGGTTCCGGCATCTCGATTTTTGCGTTTTTTGATTCGACTCCGGCTGTCGGCTGTTCCTGCCTCGCTGACAGGAAAAATTCATCCGATTCCGTGGGAAAAAGCGCGGCTGAAAGCCTTCTCGCGGAGCTTTCTCCGAAGGCACCGGTCGATTCGCACCTTGCCGACCAGCTCATTCCGTTCATGGCCCTCGCAAAGGGTAAAAGCCAGATTTTCTGCTCAAGCCTTTCAAGCCACACCCTCACAAACATCTTGATTGCCGAGCGGATGCTTGGCGTGAAATTTTCAGTTGAAGGCGAAAAAGACTGTCCTGCGAAAATTTCGGTTGAAGGGATCGCGTTCACTCCGAAATAGGCCGGCCTTCAATCACGGCGTCCTTTCCGAGAAGGAAAACGTTCGCGTTTTCCAGGCGGAGCCTGCCAACTCTTTTGTCAACAAAAAATTTTCCTTCCGGCCCGGCTTTTTTTTTGGAGACAACCCAGCAAATATTGTCTGCAAGGTTTTCCGCAAGAATGCTGCTTGCCAGTGTCTGCCCGCCTTCAACCAGGACGCTTGAAATTCCCATCCGTCCAAGCCTGCTGAACAGCTCTTTCAGGCTGATCAACCCGTTCCCGCTTTTCACGCGCAGGACAACGCATTTTTTTTGCAGCAGCCTTTCCTTTTTCCTGTCCGCTTTTTGCCCGCACACTATTATGGCTTTTTTGTCCGAGCCGAAAACTTTTGCATTCAAGGGAATCCTGAGCCTTGCGTCAAGCACTATCCTGAAAATCTGCCCCGCAAAATTTCCCGACCTGCGCGTCAGCCTCGGATTGTCCTTCAACACCGTGTTTATTCCGACCATTATCGCGTCAAACCCGTTTCTCAGGACGAGTGCCCGTTCCCTGCTCTCCTTTCCACTTATTCTTTTGCGCTTTCCGTTTCCCCACGAAACCATTCCATCAGACGTAAGGGCCTGCTTCAGGCAGACAAACGGCTTTCCGGTTTTCATGAATTTCACGAATTTTTCATTCAGCTTTTCCGCCTGCTCCGCAAGCACTCCGATCTCGACTTTCACACCGGCTTCCACAAGCTCCGCAATGCCGTTGCCCCGAATTTTAGGGTTCGGGTCCTGCATTGCAATGACAACCGTTTCCACGCCGGCGGCAATTATGGCTTTTGTGCACGGCCCGGTCTTGCCCCAGTGGCAGCACGGTTCCAAATTCACGTAAAGCGTTGAGCCCTTCGCTTTTTTTCCGGCTTGTTTCAAGGCATTTGTTTCAGCGTGCGCCCCGCCGAAAATTTCATGAAAGCCCTTTCCGGCAACCTTTCCGTTTTTCACGATTACGCATCCGACAATGGGATTCGGGGAAACGAAGCCCTTTCCCTTCTCCGCCAGGGCAAGGCACATTGCCATGAACTTTTCATTGCTTTGCATACAAAACTTAATTAACAACCTTCATTTTATTTTAATCATGCCGCAATCAAGAAGACCGCGTGCTGTAAGCCCTGGCAGAAAACCCGGCGCGCAGGCAAAAAAGGGTTTGGCAATAAAAGTAACCGATTCTGCGGGCGGCATCATGTTTTCGGGCAGGGAACGCAGGGCATCTTCCGGAAGAACGGTCGGGGTGCCGGCTGTTGCGGCAACACAGTTTGATTCCGCAAACGCAAGAATCTATGTTGCCGGCAGACGCGGAGAAGGCTTATATTCCGGCCCGGAGCGCAGGGCTCCGGCAAGCCGGCGTTTTGTTGAGGTTCTGCCTGAACCGCAAAAAGAGAGCAGGCTAAAACTTTCAACCCGGAAGCATCGGGAGATGATTGCAACATTGGAGCAGTTTTTCGGCGGACCGGAAGGCGCATCACTCTCTGCGCGCGACGCGTCCCTGCTCAGGGCAATCCAGGACAGGCTTTCGGCAGGAAGAACCCTCACAGTCGGCATGGAAAAGTTTTTGATTTCCATCCACAGGCGCCTGATACGGCAGATAGAAAACGAATAATTTTTCTCTTTTCAAATGAACAGTCCCGCTACCATTCCCGGCCAGGCAATCGCGGCAACCGCGCCCAACAGTATGAACGGCGCGAACGCCGGGAGTTTCCTGTAAACTGGCACTGTTTTCAGGCCCATTTCCTTGAGTTTTCCGATTTCCTTTTCTCCGAGCACGCCTTTGAATTTGAGGCCAAGCTTTTCCAACACTTTCGAATCCAAAAACTCCACAGCGACGATTTCATCCTCTTCAAGCTCTGACAGTTTGGCTTCCTGCAAAAAAAAGTTTCTGCGGATGCCGTGTTCCAGCGCCAGGAATACGAGCGCGAAAGCCACGGGAACGGCAAAAATCATTATTCCTGACAGCGGCATGATTTTCCACTGCAGCAAAAACCAGAAGTATGCGGCAATGAATGCAGCGAACAGCAGGGCGCGCATTATTCCGCCGCGGTTTTCCTTCCAGTCAATGCCTTTTCGCGCGTACTTTGAAACGAAGTAAGCCGAAAGGAAAACTATTGCGGAAGACGAGGCAATGAGCAGGGCGTTCAAAACGAAGATTTCACCCCGCACCGACGGCAGAACCATTGCAATTCCGGCAAGAAGTTTCACGTCCCCCCCGCCCACTTTTCCCGCATAGTAAATGGCATAACCAATGGCAAAAACCGCAATCGGCAGAATGAAAACAGTCAAATCTTTTTCCAGTAGGTTCAAGGCGATTCCGATTGCGATAAGGGGATACGTTATTTTGTCCAGAATCAGGCCGTCTTTCCAGTCAGTGTAAGCCGAAACAGCACAGGCAAGCAAAACAATCGCCTCGCGGAAAAGCAGGAATTCCATTCAATCATCGCCGTTGCGTTCTCATTTCAGCCTGAACTTTTTCTTTTTTTTGGCAAAGCCCTGCAGCATTCCGCCGAAGTTGCCGGATTTCGCCATTTTTTCCAGTTTCTTTTCGGAGCCGATGCTCTTGAATTTTTTGAACATTTTTTCCATGGTCCTGTACTGCTTTATCAGTTCGCGGACATCTTCTTCTTTCCTGCCGCTGCCAACGGCAATCCTGTGGATTCTCGTTCTGGTAAGAAGTTCGGGGTTTTTGCGCTCCTGTTCGGTCATGCTGTCGATGATTATGCCGAACGAGTCCATTTTTTCCTGCCCGATTTCAAGCTGTTCTTTCGGCACCTGCATTTTCATGCCCAGCATTTCCGCAACCTTTGACAGCGGGCCGAGTTTTTTCGTCGCCTTCAGCTGTTCGTAGAAGACCTTGAAATTGAATTCGCCTTCCAGCATCTCCTCTGCAGACAACGCCGTTTCATCTTCGCCCAGCTCTTTCGCCTTTTCCAGCAGTGCCTGCAAATCGCCGAAGCCCATGATCCTCGACAAATACCTTTGCGCGTCGAATTCCTCGAAATCGTCAAGCTTTTCGCCAACGCCGATAAAGTAGACGCTTGCCTTCGTGGCATGGCATGCCGCCAAAACTCCGCCGCCTTTCGCGCTTCCATCCATTTTAGTGATTATTACGCCGTTTACTCCGACCGCGTCGTGGAACGCCTGCGCCTGTTTTTTTGCGATCTGCCCGATGTCCGCGCCGAGCACAAGCCACGTTTCATCGGGTTTCAGCGCCGAACTGATTTCCTTTATTTCCTTCACGAGCTCTTCGTCCAGCGCGCTTCTGCCCGCGCTGTCGACAATGACAAGGTCCTTTGAATGGAATTTTTCAAGCCCTTTTTCCACCACCTTCTGCGCGCTTTTTTCGCCTTCAATCCCGAAAAATTCGACTTTGGCTTTTTCCGCGACCTGCCTCAATTGTTCGACCGCGGCCGGCCTGAAAACGTCCGCGGCAACTAACCCAACGCTTTTTCCGCGCTTGGCATACCATTTTGCAACTTTTCCTGCGGTGGTCGTCTTGCCATGGCCGAAGGTTCCGACGAGCAGAATCCTTTTCGGGTTTTCGGGCGCTTTTGCGGCTTCCCCGCCGAGCAGTTCGGCAAGCAGATCATATGTTGCCTTGATTGCATGCTCCTTGCGGTTGAATCCTTCCGGCATTTCCTTGAAGGCCTCTGCCTCGATCTTTTTGCTCAGTTCGAGGACAAGCGAAACTTCCACGTCAGAGGAAATGAGCGCGCGCTGAATCTCCTTGACAGCCTCCTTTATGGCATCCTTGTCCAATGTTGCCGCGCGCCTCAGGGTTTCCATTGCGCCGGCAAGCTTTTCGCCCAAAGACATCGCAATCACAAGAATCTGCCCTGCAAAAGCTTTAAATCAAATGGAATAAGCCAAAAAATCGCAACCATTAAAAGCCGCGAGAACGATTATTTTGCATGCCTGAAATCGCGCGCCCGAAAAGGCGGAGGCCGCTTGTCGTGCATCTCGGCAACGTGGGATTTGACGAGGAAGCGGTCGCATACAAAACAAAAAAGCGCTCGGAAAGATTTCCTAATGCGACATTCATAGGGGTTGACCTGATCAATCCCGGCGACCACCGCCCGCCCAACTGGCACCAGTTTCACGGCGATTTCGAGTCCGGCCTGAAGCGGCTCAAGGATGGCGCTGCTTCAATCATAAGCTCCGAGTTTGCCTTGGGCTATTACGGGCCGGAAGGCGAGGATAGCCAGCCGGTCGTGGACCACATGGAATACACTTTGCGCGTTTTCAACATTTGCCACAAAAAGCTTTGCCGCGGAGGCAAGCTCATGCTCATGGTGGGAGAGGGTGAATCGGATTTCATCGAATGGCTGTTGAGGCAGAGCGCATTCGGGCATGGAAAAATAACCGCAAGGCCGCTTTACCCGAAAGAATATGGCAGAACGCCGACGGTTTTCGGCTACCCGCGCGGAGCATGGCAGATAACCGCGGAAAAATAGTTGTTTAACGAACGGGCTGGCTTTGCCGGCCGCCGGTGGGCCGGCCAAAGCGAAGTTTTTTCCCGCAAAGATTTATTTACTTTTAACGCGCTTATTCTATTCTTTTGATGGTTTTTGATTATGCGCCCGCGCAGACGTTTCGCAATCGGCCCAAACAGAAGGCGTACTGCTGTGCGAAGGAATGCCAGAAGAAACCGCTTAAGCCCTCTGGCACCAAAACCAGTTTCCCGTGATGCCACTGTATCTGCCAACCGGCAAAGGACAGCCGGGCTGCGCAGCCGCGTTGAACCAAACCGCGTGCAGCTTGAATTGCGCCTTGCTTCCCGGCGGGCGGCTTTGGAGGCGGAGCGGACGGAGGCAGGACGCAGGCCCCCTAGGACACCCGCAGAGGCCGCCAGATGGAAACAGCTTGGAACAGGCGAAAAGGACTTTGCGAATTTGCCTGCAGCCGCAAGGCCGGCAAAATACCAGTTGCATGGCGAATTGGGCATTGTATCCGACTGGCTTTACAGCAACATTTTGAGCGCGCTTACCGGAACGCGCGGTCCGAAGCCAAGCGGGAAGCCCCGCAGAAAATCACTTGGAGTAGCACTTCAGCCGGATGTCCGGGACAGGCTCAGGGAATATCTGCTGAAAATGCAAAGCTACCGGATGGGGAATGGCAGAATGGGCCGCAGGATGGGCGCAGGGGAATATATTGACGCACTGCTTTTTTTCAGGAATAATGTCCTTTTCGCGGCTGCCGAAAACTCTAACAGGCGTCCGGAAGAGCGCGAAGGCTTGAAGGCGGCTGCAACGGAAACAGTGGAAGTGGCGGCCTTGCAATCATTGAGGAGACATTTAGGCGGAACTATTCCATTTGATTCAGATGGCAATCCATTGGAGGGCATTCCGCCGACCCTAAACGCTATTGCCTTGGCACAAGAAAAAGGCCTGATAGGCAATCAGCTTCAGACGGCTTCGGCAAAGGATTTGTACAGGGCTGTCACTGGTGAGGCTACCATTATTGAAGCAGCAAAGCGCAGGTACATTCCACCAGCCGCGATTGGAATTCTTTTGGATGCTGTCCGCCGCGAAAACGGCCTGTCATCAGTTGAATTGGTCAACTGGCTAGAGCATGCCCGGCAAATGAGCCTGGCACAGCTTGCAGCTGACTTGGGTGTCCGGCGCTACGAAACGGTTCCGAAAGAAGTTGAACAAAGGAAGCCGGAAGAGTTGGAACAATACCGCCAATTGCGCGATTATTATGCTGATGCAGGGCAGTCGCAGGCCCGCGTGCAATTGCGAAAAGCGCAGCTGCAGGTGGTTCTTGACGAAGTCAACAGGGCAAGGCAGGCTGGCCGAATAACCTCTTTGGACGCGGCTTTTCTCCAGCAATACCTGCCCGGGAATTTTGGCCGTGGAAGAATCACGGTTCAATCCCTGCTTAATGGCATATCATATATTGTACAAGAGCGCGGCAGGCATGTCGAGCCCAACCTGGAAACGCTCAAAGGCATTCTTGATGGCAGCATAAACCCGAACAGGGACTGATAGCAGGTTAATTTATTAAAACAAATCGTGGCTAATTTACTAACCGCGGGGGTGCGTTTTCTTTATGATTGAATGGATTCTTCTTGGAATAATTGTCATCCTGGTTCTCGGCCTGATTCTCGTCTACAACGGCCTGATAGGCAACAGGAACCGCGTTGAGAATGCGTGGAGCCAGATTGACGTGCAGTTGAAGAGGCGGTTTGACCTCATTCCGAACCTCATCGAATCGGTCAAGGGCTATGCCAAGCACGAGAAGGACGTTTTCACTGAAGTGACCAAGGCAAGGGCCGCGGTCGCCAACGCAACCGGTGTTTCGGGCAGGGCGCAGGCGGAAAACATGCTGACCGGCGCGCTCAAAAGCCTTTTCGCCGTCGCAGAAGCTTATCCGCAGTTGAGGGCGAGCGAAAACTTCCAGCAGTTGCAGGAAGAGCTTTCAAGCACCGAGTCGAAGATCGCGTACGCGAGACAGTTCTACAATGACGCTGTCCTGCTGTACAACAACGCAATCCAGCAGTTTCCAAGCAATGTCATAGCGGGAATGTTCGGTTTCGCCAAAAAGGATTTCTTCGAGGCGGAAGCAGGAGCAAGGGAAGCGCCCAAAGTCAAATTCTGAACCGGGTGGTTTCCTTTGGCGGGCGTTTACGAGCAGGTTGAAGGGAACAGGCGTAAAACCCTGTTCCTGTTCTTTTTCTTCATTTTCTTTGTAATGTTTTTGGTTTACATTTTCGCGCTCTACACGGGCCTGGGCGCGTTTGCAATTCCCTTCGCCTTGGCCATAGCAGTGGGCTCCGCATATTTTTCCTATTATTATTCCGACAGCCTCGTCCTGTCCATTTCGCAGGCAAGGCCCGTAACGAAAAAGGAACTGCCCCAGCTTTACAACATAGTTGAAGAGCTTTCGGTCGGCATTGGCCTGAGTTCGCCGATAAAATGTTACATCATCGACGACACAGCGCCGAACGCCTTTGCGACCGGCAGGGACCCGGAGCATGCAGCCATTGTTGTCACGGCCGGCTTGCTGCAGAAACTCAACCGTGCGGAACTTGAAGGCGTCATCGGCCACGAAATGTCGCACATCAAAAACTCTGACACGCGCATAATGATGTACACTGTCGTCATGGTCGGCCTTACCGCCCTGCTGTCGGACTTTCTCCTGCGCATAAGCATTTTCGGCAGGCACCGCGAGGACAGGGGCAATTTCGGCCTGGTCCTGGCGGTTGTCGCAATCGCCCTGGCAATCCTTTCGCCGCTGATTGCGACGCTAATAAAGCTTGCAATCTCGCGCAACAGGGAATACCTTGCTGATTCTTCCTCTGCCTTGCTCACGAAAAACCCCGGCGCTTTGGCGAGCGCGCTTGAAAAAATCTCAAAGGACACGGAGCCTTTGGAGGCAGCGAACAAGGCGACCGAGCACCTTTACATCATAAACCCGCTGAAAGAGCATGCCAGCGCATTGAACAACCTGTTTGAAACGCACCCTTCTATTGAATCCCGCATCCAAAGGTTGCGGGAAATGTAATTGCTATTGCGATTTTTATTTCAAAATTTTTCCTGTTTCAAGATACCACAAGTAGAGGTCAAGCTCGGCCTGGCTCAGGCCGGTTTTTTTGCACACGCCTTCAAGCACCTTTTCGATTTCGACGTATTTTTTCGCAGGAATCGACTTTGATTTCGGCTTTTCAATGAGGCCGTGCCTTGCCAGCAGGTCAACAATGTGAAAATCAATTATTGCGACGTTTTTCCTGCCGGTGTTGCGCAGGAAATGGCTCGCCTCCTTGTAGCCGAGGCCCTTCACATTCCCGGCAAGCCACTGCCTTGCCCCGGCATCATCGGAAAACGACTCGATTTTTTCTTTCAGGCCCGGCGCGTGTTTTCTTGCCTCGAAAATGAATTTTGCGCGCGCGTTCGGAAACCTGTGGCCAAGCTCCTTCAGCCTTTGGGCCAGAGCGTCCGCTGGCAATTTCAAAAAGCCGTCACCAATTTCATTCTGGATTTTTATGCTGCGCTCGGCATTGAAATTTGCGGTCAGCAGGCAGAAGCAGAGTTCGGAAAAAACCTTTTCGTTTTGCTTTCCGGTTTCCTCAAACTCAAGCATCCTCGATTCAATAGTCCGCCTCTCATCCGCGCTTTTCAGGCGCCCGATCCGGCCAAGCAACTCTTGCATGAAAGACATTTCAGGAAGAAAAAAAGAAAAATGGTTTAGATTTGATTCAACGGCAACGCACCATGATTTTCCTTTTTAAAGAGCCAACAATATGCTCTTTTTGAGAGAGATGACTATAATAGAATCTGGTCTAAGAGTGGAAGCCTTCAATGCATTTATGGTATTAAAAGAAAGCGGTCTTCCCAGAAAAGAAATATTTTCAATAATTAGTACTAGATACGGAATAACTGTCGGAAGCCTTTATGCTTGGTATCATGGTACATCGTCGCCTTTTGGTAAAAAAAGACTCAAGCACTGTCCTGAATTATTTTATATATTGGGTGCCCTTATCGGAGATGGATATGTTTATTCTTGGAAACAAGTCGGGCATAAGGTGGGCGTTATAGGGGAAGAGGATTTCATAAAAAAATACGCCGGCAAAATTTCAGCCTGTATTGGCCGGCCGGTCAAAGGCTATATCAACAGATCTAATAACACTTGGTTTGTAGTGGTTGGAAACGTCGAACTTTTCTTTTTGTTCAAGCAAATTCGTAAAGATTTTGACAAATTATTTCTTATGTTGGGTGACGGAGACTGTAGGCTGAATGCACTACAATTGATTGAGGGTTTTTTTGATGCTGAGGGGTGCGTTAAAGTCATAAAAGAGAAGTCGCGGAAGACACCAAAAATTTGTTTGGATTTGTGTAACACGAATTACAATATTCTAGAAATTATCCGAAAGCTACTTGAAGAACAGCTTCAAATAATCTCACGATATTCCATACAAAAATCGTTTGTCGGCAAGGATGGCTCGCCAAGGAAAAAAATCTATCATCTTAGAATATATAAGAAATCGTTCGTGCGAACATTCTTTGAAAATATTGGCACGTGCAAGCTAAAGCCAGAAAAAATTTGCTACGTTCAAAATTGGCTCGGCAGAGGTGCTAATGCACCTACTGCGTTGCACTTTGATAATTCTCGTTTACTTGTTTCCAGTTCACAATGTTCCAGAATGCATTGATATAGTCGGTCCTTCTATTTTGGTACTTTAAATAATAACTATGTTCCCACACGTCAAGGCCGAGCACTGGCTTCCTGCCTTCCATCAAGGGCGAGTCCTGGTTAGCCGTGCTGTAAACCTCGAGCTTTCCGTTGCTTGCAACAAGCCATGCCCAGCCGCTTCCAAACCTTGTTGCCGCGGCGTTCGAAAAAGTTTCCTTGAACTTGTCGAACGAGCCGAAAGCCTTGTCGATTTCCTTTGCAAGCTCTCCGCCCGGCTTTCCGCCGGCGTTCGGAGCCATGACTTTCCAGAACAGCGAGTGGTTTGCGTGCCCGCCGCCGTGGTTCCTTACAGCCGTCCTGATGCTTTCGGGCACCTTGCTGATGTTCCAGAGGATGTCATCGATTTTTTTGTTCTCCCATTCAGTGCCCTTCACTGCAGCGTTGAGCTTGTCAACGTATGCCTGGTGGTGTTTCGTGAAATGGATTTCCATTGTTTTCGCGTCGATGTGCGGTTCAAGCGCGTCGAACGCGTAATCGAGTTTCGGTAATTCAAAGGCCATCTTGCATCATCTCCAAATTTTTTTGCACAAGTTTGCATTAACTGATATTTGGCGGTTTCGCTCAATATAAGCCTTCCCCGAACAACATTTTTAATATGAATTGTGTTTCATATATTATTCTTGTTTCTTTTGGCGTGGTTGGCTTGGGCGATTTTCCGGCTTTTCTGGCAGAATCAATCGGCACTTTTGCCCTTGTTTTCATAGGCGCCGGAGCCGTTCTCGCAGACAATGCTTCCGGCGGCCAGGCCGGCCTGCTCGGCATTGCGTTGGCGCATGGTCTTGTCCTGATGGCAATGGTTTATGCGACCGGCCATGTTTCAGGCGGACACATAAACCCTGCAGTCACGATTGGCCTGCTTGCCGGCCGCCAGATAAAGCCGAAAAAGGCGTTGTTTTACATTTTTTCCCAGGTTTGCGGCGCTTTGCTTGCGGGCTTTTTCCTTTCCATTGTCTTTCCGTCAGCGCCGGGTTCACTGCATCTGGGCACGCCCGCGCTTGGTTCGGGCGTTTCGGTTTTTGCTGGCATTGCCGTTGAGGCAATCCTCACGTTTTTCCTTGTCTTCACGGTTTTCGGGGTTGCGGTTGACAGGCGCGCCCCGGCAGGCGTTTATGGCGCGGCAATCGGCCTGGTTCTTGTCTTCGACATTCTTGCAGGCGGCGTCCTGACTGGTGCTGCGATGAATCCTGCGCGCGCTTTCGGCCCGGCCATGGCGTCAGGCTTCCTTGAAAACCAGGCGGTTTACTGGATCGGCCCGGTTGCCGGGGCAATTCTTGCGGCATTCGTTTACAGCAGGTTTTTGCTCAAATCAGATTAACCTTTTTTTATGCCACTGCCCTGTCCACTATGAATTCCGGCCTGAACTCTAGCATATCATCATAGCCCTGGCCCGTGCCGATGAACACGACCGGCTTTTTTAGATTGTAAATCAGGGAAATCGTGGTGCCGCCCTTTGCATCAGTATCGATTTTTGTCAGCACGAAACCGTCAAGCCCGACAGTTTTGTCGAACTCCCTTGCCTGCTCTATGAGCGAATGCCCTGCCAAGGCCTCGCCGACAAACAGCTTCAAATCCGGCTTGACTACGCGCACGATTTTTTCTATTTCCTTCATCAGGTTCTTGTTTGTTTCCTGCCTTCCGGCTGAATCCACGAGAACAACCGGAATGCCTTTAGCCTTAGCCGCCTGCACTGCATCGAATGCCACTGCCGCAGGGTCGGAGCCGTAATTGTGTTTTACAACGCGCAATCCAAGCCTTTCAGCGTGCACGCCGATCTGCTCTATCGACGCGGCCCTGAAAGTGTCGGATGCCGCCAGAATGCTTTCCAGGCCGCGCTTTTTCAGATAGTGCGCGATTTTCGCAATCGTCGTTGTTTTCCCGGCTCCGTTGGGGCCCAAAAAAAGAATGACGAACGGCTTTTCCGCCTTTGATTTTGCCATGGCGCAAATGTCGATGCTTTCCGCCGCCATGGTTTCAAGCAGGCTTTTCCTTATCTCTGCTTTTATCGCTTCCTCAAACCTGTTCCCGTCGATTTTTTTTCCGGACAGCTCTTTTTTTATTCCGGCGCAAACCCTTTCCGCAGTGTCAGGCTCGACATCCGCTTCCAGCAGTGCAAGCTCCAGATCTTCAAGCAGGCCGGAAATTTCCTTTTCCGAAACAGTCACCGTGCCCGTGAAAAAACTTTTCAGCTTTCCGCCGAGCGAAACCTTGGCTTGGAGTTCGCGGCCTTTGATATCGTGCGGTTCAGCCGCTTCGTGCAGTTCCTCAGCCGGCTCCGCAAGCTCTTCTTCCAGAGTTCCGGGAATGGCGTGCGCTTCATGGCTGGGCATTTTTTTTGCCATGGCATCCTGCGTTTCTTTTTCTCTGACACTAACGGGTTTCGGGTGTTCTATGCGTTTTTCCTGAATTTCTGCAACGGCTTTCGGCTTTGCATGCAAGGCTTCTTCTCGTTCCGGGATTTTTTCTTCCGCTTTGTCAGGCTTTTGTTCAAAAACAGTTTTTTCGGCGGCGGGTGTTGCGCGGATTTTTTCAGGCTCCTCCCGGATTTCGATTGATTTTTCCAGCGCAATTTCAGGCGCCTTTTCTTCCGGAACGGGCAGCGCCTTTTCTTGTGGGGCTGGCTTTTCCTCTATGGCTTCCGGAACAGGCTCTGGCCTGCTTTCGTGCCTTTCGAAGACTTTTTCCTTGAGCTTCTGCGTGAAGCCTTCAAGCTTTTTCCTGAGCAGACCAAACATGCCGACACCCATAATAACAGAAATGAATGACGGAAAGAATTGGGTTGGAAAAGCCTTTTATTGCTGGCCTTGCATCTGCCTTCTTGCAAGTTCCTGTGTTCTCTGGATTATCTGGGCCAAAGCATTCAGGTTCTGGCCAAGGCCCTGTTCCTCGCGCTGCAGTTCCTGCATCGTCCGTCCGGTCTTTTCAAGCTCTTCCTGCACGCTTTTAATGGTTGCTTCGGCGTCATCGTCAACCATGACGTTGCCGGCAAGCAGTTTTTTGGCCTTTTTCACGTTTTTGGCTTCCGCTTCGATGTAAATGCCTGCTCCAAGCGCTACAAGTATTTTTTCGCCTTCTTCAGCCGAGCTGATTGCCTTGAGCGCGGTGCTCGCCAAAAGCATGTCCTGCCTCATCCCCGCCAGCGCCCTAATCCTCGACTGCACGGTTTCAAGCCTTGCCCGCGTGTCATTGTACTGCAGCAGTATCTGTTCGCCGGTCAGCCTTATTTCCTTCTGCTGGCCGTCAGCCTTGTTTTCCTGCGGCGGTTCCTGTTTTGCTTTTTTTGCGCTCATTGCCTTTTCGCCTTTTCCTTTGCCACGGCAATGCTTGTGATTTTTACCATCCTTCTCTTCAGCCTGTGCCTGGAGCCGAAAGCGGAGAGGATTTTCTCCTTTGCGAATTTTTCGTTTGCCGCCCCGACCCTTTTAGTGAAAGGCTTCTCAACGCCCTTTTCAACAATAATTCCTTTTGCCTCGAAAACTTTTTCATCCGCCATTGTTTCACCTTGCCATAGTTCTTTTTCCTGCAAAAACTTAAATTGCTTTGTTTGCCTCATCTGCCCATCAGGCCCTCGTCAATCCTCAAAAGCTCGAAGCCGCTTGTCTGTTCGCCGACAATGGCTGCCCTGCTGTTCGCAACAATCGAGTTGCCGACGCAGGCATCGCCGTAATTCGCGGTCGTCAGCGCGCCGTCAACCCCGAAAATTTTCCTGAGTTCGGCAAAGCTTTCCTTTGAAACGCCTGGGTTTGCAAGAAAGCCCCTGTTTGTTGCGACAATGCAGCTTCCGGCCAGGTCGGTGTCGGCTATTTTCATCGCCCTGAGTTCAACCTTCAAAGCCGTTTCCATGCCGCTTTTCGCTTCCTTGGAAAAGATTTTCGCGCACACCCCGCCATTGTCGTTTGCCCTGACAAGGTTTCCGACAGCGGCAATGTTGTCGACAACCGCGACGTTCAGGCCCAGGCCTTCAAGCTCTGAAATCTCTTTTTCTTCCGCGACGCCGGAAACAACTATGCCGTGGCTGTTCGCTGTTGCAAGCACGCCCAAGAGCGATGTGCCGGCAATGGTTGCGGGAATGGCTTCAACGCCGAAAAAATCAGAGAGTTTTTCAATCTCGTGCCGGTCAATGGTTTTCGGGAACAATCCGAATTTTTCGGTCACGACACAGAAAATCCCGACGTAAGGCGAACCCCTGATGTTCTTTTTGTCTATTTCCAAGAAACTCACGCGATAATATTATAGAACATCGGCCGGGCAACCCCTCGCCGCGGCTCCTTTTTCACAGTCAATTCTTTTTCTTTGCCTGCCGGTCCGCCTGCTGTTCGATAAGCTTTTTCTCTTCCTTCTTGCGTTCCTTTTCCTCTTCGGCTTTTTTCTGCTCTTCCGTTGCCTCGGCCTTCTCTTCCTTTTCCTCTTTGGCCTTCTTTTCCTTTTTCTCTATCTTTTCGTCTTCGAGGTAAACGCCTGCCTGTTTTCCGTCGCTCAAGGCCTTGACCCTGACTTTCCTTGTTGCCTTCTCCCTGCCGTGCGACCACAGCAGTTCGTTCAGCTTCTGTGAAACCTTCACGTTTTCAACGCCAACCTTCATGTGCCTTGCAATGAACACGCGTATTTCGGAAACAGCCTTGTTCGCCCGCTTCGGCCTGGTCTGCCTTTTGACCTTGGAAAGGTTGACCGTGAAATTCCTTTCAACTTCCCTGGCTGAATCCTTTTTTTCCTTTTTAGGCATCCCTGTTCACCCTCAGCTTCTTGACAAGGCCTCTCTTGGCCATCTTTTTCTGCCCCATCTTTCTCTTCTTTTTGCGGGCTTTCAGCTTTTTCTCGGTTTTCCTGAACTCGTCGCCGAAATCTGTTTCCTTCCAGTGCCTTTTCTGCTTGGGGTTCCAAATCCTCTTCCCGGCTTTCTGCATAACCCAGACAGGCGCGTTCGTCAGGCCGGGCCCGATTTTTTTCCTTTTGGCAATCAGGAAACCCTTGAATTCTTCAGTCTTGTTCTTTGCCACAAACATCACTTTCTCGTTATTTTCATTTCCCTTTTACGTGAAAGCCTTTCCAGAATCGCTTTCACCTGCAAACCGTCAATTTTTCCGTCCAAACCGTTCTGCACAATGTAAATTATCGCCTGGCAGGCCGCGTCATACAGCTGCCTGTTGACAAGCCTGACATTGCCAAGCCTTTCCATTGCGTCTTCGGTCAGGAACTTTTTGAGGACCGCGCTTATCTGCGCGTCGGCTTCGGCCTGCCTTTGCGACTCCTGCGCAATTTCGGCATGCCTTCTCTGCAATTCCTCAAACTTCCTTTTCCTCGCATCCTCCAATTCATCCATAAGCGCGGAATTTCATTCAGGAGCTGTCGTCGTCCCTTTTCTCCTTCTTTTTCTTTTTGAACTTTTCCTTTTCCGCAGGCTTCTTTTCAGCACCGGCCTTCCTGAGCTCTTCCCTCATCGCGCTTCCGGCTCTCGGCTGCCTCTTCTTTTCCACAAGCCCGGCAAGCCTTTTATCCTCAATCTCTTTCTTCCAGATGCCGGCAATCGCTTTCGCATTGTCGTTCAAAAGCTTCTGTCCCTTCGGGGCAATGACCCTGCCGACCTTCGCCTTTTTCACAAAACCCTGCTTTTCAAGCTCCTGCAATGTGGAGCGGATAATCTTGCCCGAAGCCTTGTAAACGTGTTCCGGCTTCACGCCGCGGTTTTTCCTTCCGCCGTAATAAGTGCGCAGTCTTCCTGTTCCGAGGTTGCCTTCCTTGAAAATCCTGTACAATACGGAAGCGCTCCTGTAATACCACCAGTCGGGGCTGTCAGGCGCCCTCTCCCTGTTCATGCCGGTCTTGACGAACTCCGTCCACTCCGGTTTAGGGTAATTGTTTTCCTTCAAGGACTTGGCAACTTCCTCTATCAGCCTTCCGGCCGGAACATCAAAGACTCCCAAAAATCATCACCATTTTCGCTTCTTTCGAAGCATTTGCTTTACGGGCATTGCCCGAAGCTTCCAAAATTAGAAGCCGATTATACGTTTCTCTCGGATAAAACCTTTAAAAAGCTTTGTTAGCAGGGCTGACGCCCCTCGCACGCCCCCTTGGTGGTGCCGCTGTTGCGGCACCACTTATGCTCAACGGCCCCTGCCCTCTTCCCTTGCATGCGCGTGGAACACGACAGTGCTGCCCTTGACTTCCTCGACGCTTGCATTCACTTCCAAGGCAATCTTTTCCGCCAGGAGCTTCCTGTTTGCCTTGAGCGCCGCCAGGACCTTGACCTTGACAAAACGCCTTTTCGCAAGCCGTGCTTTCAGCTCTTCGACAAGCGCCTTGGAAATGCCGTTCTTCCCGATCTGCATTTCCGCCTTCAGTTCATTGCCCGCTTTTTTGCCCGCCATACAAAACCACTTTCAACTCCGTTCCACCACTTTTGCCTTCTTTTCCTTGGCGCCCATCTTTTTTATGCTACCACAGCCGAGGCATGAAACAACAACCATTTTTCCTGAAACCCGCACAGTGCAGTTTTTTCCCGGCATCAGAAATGCCTTGCATTTTTTGCAGAACCTTGCCTTCAATTCAACCGGCAGCCTTGCCCTGTTCCTGTCCCGGATTTTCAATGCCAGTTGCACATACCTTTTCGACCTTCCGCCGGAAGGCTTTTCCAGTTCCTTTTCCGCCAGCTCGAACAGGCGGTAAATGCGCTCCAACGCGATTTTTTGCACGGACAATTTCTTCGAAGCCATCAGAACCAATTTTTTAGTTGCGCCCGTCGGGAAAACTTTTGATAAAAGTTTTATCAAAATTCACGGCAATAGGCCCATCTCGCTTTGCTCGATGGGCCAATGCGCCCGCCGGGAGTCGAACCCGGGCCGCGACCTCACCTCGACTTTTTTGCAAACTTTTTTTCTAAAAAAGTTTTGGAAGGGTCGAACGCTACCACTACGCTACAGGCGCTCGGCGATTTCGTCCGCCGAGTCCGACGCCCGATTCGCTTCGCTTCATCGGGCTGCCTCGCTTCGCTCGGAACGCTTTCCGGCCGGTGTAGGTTCTGATGGAACCCAGCCAGCCGGAACGCCAACAACTTTTTCGGCGGAAAATTTTATTAACCTCTTTGTCAGTTATCTTCCCGTTCCGGTGGCTGGTTTTGAAGGGCAAACTCATAGTTTTCGAGGGAATTGACGGTTCGGGGAAGTCCTCGCAGTCGAGGCTTTTTTTCAGGCGCCTGCGCAAAAAAAACGTTCCAGGCGTTTTCATGGCGTTTCCGCGCTACAAGACATTTTTCGGCTCGCTGATTTCAAAATACCTTAATGGCGGCTTCGGCAACCCTTACAGGATGGCGCCGGAAGTGTGCATGATGCTTTACTCTATTGACAAGTATTCCGCGTCCGCAAAAATCCGCAAGGAACTCGAAGCGGGAAAAATGGTCGTCCTGGACAGGTTTGTGGCCTCGAACCTCGCGTACCAGAGCGCAAAGTACACTGACGAAAAAAAGCAGGCGGAATTCATTGAATGGGCGAAAAACGTGGAAGGCAGGTTTCCCAAGCCCGACCTCACTGTACTGCTTGACGTTCCGGCTTCTATGTCGAGGAAGCTGATGAAGGACAAGAAAAAGGACTTGCATGAACTGAACTTTTCGTACATGGAGCGCGTCCGCAGGATTTACCTGCGCCTTGCTGAAAAGGAAAACTGGCTCGTAGTGGACTGCATGGAGTCCGGCAAGAAAATCAAGTCCATTGCAGAAGTGTCGGATGAGGTCTGGAAAAAAATTTCGGCAAAGATTAAGATTAAATAATACTTAACCGCTTCTTTTGACGGTGACCCGAGAATGCAGTTCGAACAGGTTTTGAAGTTTTCCTACAGCTGGCTGAAAGAAAAGCGCAGCGTGAAGTTTTTTGCCGCAACAATCTGCCTGGCACTGGCGTTTTACACCCTTTTGGGCGGCCTCATTTTCCTTGCGGCGGGTCCCGCGGTAATGTCGCTGCTTTCGGGCGACGCCCTCAGTGCCACGGCAGGATTTTTGTCCGCATTGCCGGCAATCATCGTCGGCGGCATCATAATCTACATTGCATATATTGCCCTGATGTTTTTCATCCAGGCCAAGGCAGTGGTTTTCGGCATGTCAAAAGCCGGTTACCGGCATGACATTGTTTCCAAGTCAAAGGTTCTCAGGTTTTTGCTGCTCTCGATTGCGGAGGGTTTTGTGGCGCTTTTTTCGCTTTTCAAGCCCAAGCTCCTGGCTATTCTGGGCGTCTCCCTGGTGCTGTTTGTCGCGGGAATAATTTTTGCGAAAACAGCCGGCCTGATCGCAACTCTCATGATAATAACCGGGTTTGTGGGCCTCCTGGTTTACGTTGCAGTAATAATTTACAATTCATACAGGCTTTCAGTGGCGGTGCCGATTTTTTTTGAAACCAACGCCGGCATAATGTCCTCGCTTAAGCAGTCGTGGAAAATTACACGGGGCAACGTCCTCAACATTTTAATTTCCGGCATAATAGTTTTCGTGCCGCTGTTCGTTGCGGCATTCGTCCTTGACCTGGTCGCAAAGGCGCCTGCCGGCTTCATGTATGCCAGCCCGGCTTCCATCAATGCAATGCTCGCAACAATGGCATTATCCACAATCGCCGGCCTAATTGTCCTGCCCGCACAGATTCTCATCGAAACATTCTTTCACGTCGGCATTTACAGGGAACTTTCCCCGCCAAGAAATGCTCAGCAGGCAGTCCGGCAGCCCGCATGGAAAATAGAGCCTATTTCAGACAGGCCCGCAAGGCCGGCGCCCAGAAGATACAGCCGCCCGGCGCAGAAAACGCCTGCAAGAAAAAGATAAGCGGTTTGTTTCAAATGCAATGGGGGGGGCTTCGGCCTCTTGCAATCTAATTTTTGGTACTGCTTACTCGGCTTATTGCAGCAGCATGCACCGGAATCCCAAGATTCCGGGCACATGGCAAAATCGCGATTTTGCCATGATAAGCCTTGGTTCGTACCCGCCGGACGTGACGGCTGCGGACGAAATCGGCTGCTTGGGCCCGGGCGGGATCGAACCGCCGACTTACGCCTTGTAAAGGCGTCGTCGTAACCGCTGGACCACGGGCCCTCAAACGATTTTTTCGGGAAAAAGGTTATTAAAAGCGCTTGCAGGGCATTTCATCATTCGCTGTTTTGCCCGCGCCGGTCGATATACCAATACGTTTTTCTCTTCCCGTCGCGGCTTTCGACTATGCCGATGAAATCTTTTTGCCTGTCCGGAATCATTTCGGGAACGCCGAAAGCGCGCTTGTAAATGGTGTAGGCTTCCAAAGCACGGCCCCTCGCATAATGCAGGGCGCCGGTTCTGTGAGTCTCCTTGTCTGCCTCTTGGCGCAGGTTGAATCCGTCCCTTTTGAACTCCCATCCGGTCCTGCGTTCCATTTCGCGCGCACTGTGCCGTGGCATGATGAAGTTTGGGCAACAAAAGTTTAAATACTGAAAGCGTTTATTATTTAGGTTTTCTGACCGGCGGAGTGTTATTTTATGAAGCGGGTTATTTTGTTGAGATTTGGCGGCAGGGACGTGCACCTGCCGAAACTTATTGGCGCATTCATACTGTTTGCCGCGGTCCTGATGTTTTTCAGGGCAACGGCTGTAATGTTCGATTCCTGGGACGTGACAAAGGACTGCATTGACAAGGCGACGACAAAGGAAACGGTTTTGGAGTGCCAGGACAGCATTTACAAGATAACCGGCATCCACTTGAAGCCCGGTGCAGGCGAAATAACGACCAGGCAATTGCTTGAAATCTTTTTGGGGCCGATTGCAAACCTCTTGTTCTGGGGCGCGGCGGTAATCCTTGGCCTCCTGCTTTACCGCACAGGCAGCCTGACAATTCCGATTGAAGAAACTGTCGCTGACTTGCGCGACGTTAAAAAGCGCGAGTGGCCGAAAAAAAGAAAATAAGAAAAAGGGGCGGAAAATCCGCCCAACCTATTTTTTTTCAATCTTTTTTTTTGAAAACCTTTGCCGTTTTTTTTAAGACAGCGTTATGATTTTGATTTCCGGTGTTTCCGGAACGCTGCCCTTTTTAACGCCGACAATGGTTTTGACCCCGCTTTTCACTGCCTCGTCAACAAGCCTTTTGGTCACGACACCGTCGAAAATGACCGTGTCAATGCCCTTTTCGGATTTGATTGTCTTCAGCAAATCCCTTACAGGCACTTCCGCGATCGCGTTTTTCTGCGAGTCCAGGAGCCTTGCCTTCAAGGAATCCTTTATTTCGCGCATTGCATCGGAGAATTCCGCCGCTTCCGGCGGCAGGTTTGCCGGTATTTCCCTTTTCTCGGGCGCTTCGGTTGTGCGCGAGAAAGACATTCTCATTCTCGGCGCGCCCGGCCTTCCGCCGCCTCTCTGTGGGCGTGAGGAAAACCTGCTTGGCCTTCCGCCGAAGCCCTGCCTCGGCTCAAACGGAGGTCTTCCGCCGAAGCCGCCTGTTCTCGGCCCGTGCTGTGGGCGCGGTGAAAACCTTCCAGGACCCCTGCTTCTCATGCCGCCATGCATGTCGGAGCGCATTGGCCTGTCAAAGGACCTTTCCTCAAAGCCTGTTGAAGGCTGCTCTGGACCGAGGTTCATTTCGCTTATCGGAATTTTTTTGCGGAGCGCCATGACGATTTCCTTTCTCGTGAGCTCTTCGACTTCCTTGCCTTCCGGCGCCTTTGCGACAAAGTCGACTTTCGCCGACTGCTGGAGCCTTCTCAGGTTCAACAGCCCGCCCCGGTCGCCGTCAAAGAAAACCGTGATGCTTTTTTTCGAGCACAGCTCTATTATTGTCGGGCTTACTGTGGAGCCTTCGACCGCAATCACGTTTCTCACCTGGTTGCGCAAAAGATTCAGGACATCCGCCCTGCCTTCGACCAGGATTATTTCGTTTGAACTGTCAATGTCGGGGCCGGCTGAAAGGTTGTCCGTGCCGTAAGAAACTATGTCGGCTGCCCAGACGTCCTCCTTTATCTCTTCCGCGAGCTCCTGCGCCTGCGGTAATGTCATGTTCAGCTTTTTCAGCAGTTCCTTCGACCTTTCGATTATTTCCTTGCGTTTCGCGCTGCGAGTGTCGTCAATCGTGAGAATCTCGAATTTCGACTCCCAGGGGCCGACCTTTTCAACAGTTTCAATTGCGGCCGCAAGGATGCTTGTCTTGACCATGTCCATCGAGCTTGGAACAAAAAGTTCGCCGGCGGTTTTTCCTTCAACAGTGGTGCTGTTGATTTCAATCCTGCCGATTTTGCCGTTCTTCTGCAGTTCCCTCAAATCGAGGTCGTCGCCGATAAGGCCTTCGGACTGGCCGAAAACCGCGCCGATGATGTCATGCTTGTCCACGACGCCGTTTATCTCAAACTTGGCCTTTATCATGTACTTTACGTTGTTTATGTAAGTTTTTGCCATTTGCAAACCACTTCCGTCAATTTTTTTCGGCCGCTAGAATCAGGCAAATTCCTGGAATTTGCATTGCCTATTTTTGGAAGTTCGCGAGCCTTGCGAGGACAAAATCCTTCGGTTTTTCGATGAGGATTTCTTTTGTCCTGGCTTTTTCCCCGCTTACAATTGTTGCCTTTGCTTCAAAAAATTTTTCAAGTTCTTTTACGATTTCGGCGTTTGCCTTTCCTTTGTCAGGAGGGGCTGCAGCCCAAACTTTGAGCGCGCCGGTCCAGGGGTCAAAGTCCCCGACCGCGAATTTTTCCGCGTTCGGGACAACCCTTATTTTCAAAACAAAATTTTCAACCATCAAGCTTCCAAAAAAGTGCAAAATCCAAGCCAAAAAAGGCCCGATTCCGGCACCGCTTATGAAATTCTAAAACACTTATAAATGTGAAGGCTTATTAATGTTTACCGGGGCTGAAAATGGCGAGGTATGACAAGGGTGCTAGCGCCGAACGCGAACTCAACCAGCTTTTCTATGCCCTGGGTTTTTCTGTCGTCAGGATAGCCGGATCGGGCAAATCCAGCCTTCCAGCGCCAGACATAGTTGCCCTGAGGCCCGGAAAACAGCTTGCCATAGAGTGCAAGGCCTGGAAGGGCAATTACCTGAACATTTCCAACCAGCAGATGGCGGAGCTTGCCTCCTGGTCCGAGCGGGCGGGCACGGACTTTTTCGTGGGCTGGAAGATTCCGCACAAGGGCTGGAAGTTTTTGAAGCCGGAGCAGTTCAACAGGAGCCAGAAAGCGCACTCGATTTCGCTTGTGAAGGCCATGAAATCCGGCCTGCCATTGACGATTGTCGCGGGAGCCCAGGCGACTCTTTGATTCTGTTTTTAAAACCATTCAGGGAAAAATCTGTCAGAAAGGTTTTTTTAAAACGGTTTTTTTATGCGCCTCCAGCTTGACGAAATAATCGCTGAATTGAAACACCGCCTTGAAGGCGAAAAAAGCATCCGCAACTCCATGTGGCTTAAGGATGCGGTCGAGTCGATTGAAAAGTACAAGGCGGCAAACGAGGGCATTGAATCCAGAATCCTGAGAAAGTAGCCCCCCGCAACGCTCTTTTTTTCTGCAAAAAAAATTATTAACCTGCAGTGCCTATTCTTTCCCATGCAAAAAACGGCCTTTTTACTGCTTGCGGTTTTTGCCCTGCTTCCTGCATTGTCTGCGCAGGAAATAGGCGATTTTCCGACTAACATTCAAGGCGTGAATGCCGACGTTTCAATCAGCGCAAACGGCTCTGTTGCCGGCAGCCTGCCGCAGAACGGAAAAGTCATAGTGAAACTGCTCACGTTCTCGGAATCCGGGCACCAGTCGATTAACAGCATACAGGAATTCGTGGAAATCAACGGCAACAGGGTTTACCCGACATATGAGAATGACAAGTACGGGAACAGGTTCGCGGTTTTCGAGCTTTACGAAACAGGCGGCTTTTCCTATTCGATTAAGGCGAACATTGAAACGCAGGCAAACATTTCCGGCCTCAGCGACTATGATTTGGGCCTGCCAATAAGCCGCTATCCGGAATTCGTTCAGCCGACGCAACACGTCGAATCGAACGACTCCGCCGTAAGGACAATCGCATTCAACGACTTCAACTCAAATTCGTGGATTGAAACAGTCAAGGACATAGCGGACTGGGCGCACAATTACGTTACCTACGACTGGGCCTACTATCCTGAAACCTATTCTACTTTGCAGGTCCTTGAATCAAGGCGCGGCGTGTGCGACGAGTTCGCAACCTTGTCGGCGGGGATGCTGCGCGCAAGAAACATTCCCACAAGGTTTGCGGTCGGCGTTTCCTATTCCGCCGCAAAATGGGCCAACCATGCGTGGAACGAGGTTTTCAGTCCAAGCGCGGGCTGGGTGCAGGTCGACTCGACTTACGGCGAAGTCGGCTTGGTCGACGGCACACACATAACAATGGGCGTTTTTTCCGATCCGAGCGAGGCGGCTGACAGAATCTCGTTCCCGGAAACCGCAAAGGTCAGTCTCGGGGAAAAAACCATCGACGTCAAGGTCAACAGCATAAAGCGGTTTGAAAACGTTCTCGGCGTCGAGGTTCCCGGCCTTGAAATGGACACCGGAGAATGGACAACATTGCAGGCACAGGTCACAAACCTGCTTTCAACCTATAACATCGTTCCATTGGAACTTGTCCTGCCAAAAGACTTTGAAACCGAAAAGAAAAGCCAGACCCTTTCATTCAAGCCGAATGAAACCAAAACAGTGGAATGGAAGCTGCGCACCGACACCCCGTTGCAGGAAAACCAGTACCTTGAAGGCGAATTCAAGATTTTTTCCACGGGCAGCGAAATAACGCGCAGCCTCAAGGTCTTTCCAGGCTCAGGCCCTGAAGGCCAGAAGCTCCAGGTAACACAGGTGATCCCGATCGTAAAATCCGGCGTCCTTTACCTGAACATTTCCGTTGCAAACAAGGGAACGGCGGACGAGCCGGTTTCAATCGCAATTCCGGGCCTGCTTGAATCGCCGCAACCCGAAACCGTTCCAGGCCTGGCAGAAAAAACGTTTTCCATGCGCCTGCCATTGCCGCAGACAAAGCGGTTCGAAGTTTCAGTTGCGGGAAACGGCCTTGAGTACTCAAAGGAGATAATTTTGCAGGAAACAATCGCGCCGCCCCCGCAGGAAAAGCCCGAAACGCCGGAGCAAGGCGGCAATAGCCTGCAGGGCGGGAACAGCCCGGGTGGCATAATAAGCGTTTCAAGCCTTCCGAACCTGAAAGGCATTGTTTCAGATGAAACGCTGATGCTTGCGGGCGGAATCGCGGTCCTAATAGCTTTGGGGATTGTTTTAAAAGGCTTGATTTCAAAAAAGTAATCCTGCAAGCGACCATGGTCTAGCGGTTAGGATTGGACCTTGCCAGGGCCCTTTTTCTTTTTTGAAAAAGAAAAAGGTGTTTTCCCACAAAAGAAAAAAATTTTCTTTTTTGGAGGCGCAGGGCTGCAATCAGGTTCAGGTCCGGGTTCGACTCCCGGTGGTCGCAACCGTCATCGCCCGGTTGGTGCGACGTTGAGGGGCTTCGCAAGGCTCAGCCCCTCTGCCGGCCGGGTGACTTTTGATAAAACTTTTATCAAAAGTTTTCCCGGCGGCGGTTTCGTCCGCCGAGACGTCACGCCCGTCTAGTGCGTGCGGCACGTAAAGTGCCGCTGGCTCGCGTTGCTCGCAACGCCGAGTAAGCTTACTCTTTTTTTTTACAAAAAGCTTTCCGCTTCCTCGCGGTTTTTGCCTTCGCTGTTTTCAAAGTCGATTGCGGCCTGCTCCAATGAAAACTCGTGCCGGCTTGGCGCGCTCCTGCGTTTCCGGAACTTGAAGAAAACCGGAAAGCTGACTGCTTCGCCGACGATAATCCCTTCACCGACCCTGAGAGAGGAAATCATTGACTGGGTTCTGGCGTCGATGCCCTCGGAGGTTTCGCCGATGTGCTTCAAATCATATGGGTTGGTTATGCGCAAAATTATGTGAGTGTTGCACTGCGACAGCGTGGTAGTGTCCAATTGCACGGGCCTCTGCGAAATCAGGCACAGCGAAGCGCCGAATTTCCTTCCTTCGCGTGCAATGGTTCGGATGATGCCGCGCGCTACAGCCTTTTCCTCCGAAGCCTTTTCCGGACAGAATTGGTGCGCTTCTTCCAGAATGAACAAAAACGGCGGAATGGCTTTTTCGCGCCTTTCGTGGAAAAGCTTTCTCGCAAAATAGCCGACAATGACCTGCTTTTTTTTCAGGTCAACAATGTCTGACAGGTCAACGATTGTAAGCGTTCCGGGTTTGGCAAGCTCTGCCACTCCGGGATTGTCGGTTTTGCCGAAAAGATGCAAATCTTCCAAACCGTCAACCCAGCCTACGAGTGCGGCTTTCGTGGCTTCCTTTATTTCACTGTCCCTGGCAATTTTCAAGCGCACCATTGCAAGGTCGAATGGGCCGAGGCCATCGCGCATTTCCTGCTTGAGCTGGGACAAAACCCTTCCAAGGTCGCGTTTTTGCGCGTGGCTCAAACCGGGAATGATTCCTGAAATCAGGTTCACGTCCAGCCTCGGCACGCCAATCTGGATGTTCCTGGCTTTCACAAGCCTGGTCACTGAGGAAAAATCCTCAAAGCCCTTTTCTTTCACGGGCTCGGCAAACGAGCTGTATTCGCCGTGCGGGTCCATGACGATTGTCGCGATGCGGCCGAATTCTTTTTTGCGCGAAAGCAGTTCCTCGAGCAGGACGGAAACACCATACGACTTGCCGCTGCCGCTCATGGCCAAAACAGCAAGGTGCTTTTTGAGGAGGCCGCTCAGATTCAGCTTGACGGGCAGGTCGTGGTATTCCACCGAACCGATTTCAAGGCCGGACTGCAAATCAAACCCGAGGAATTTTTTGAGATTTTCCCTGTCAGAAATCCTGACTTTAGTGCCTGGGCTTGGCGGATAACTCGGCCTTTTGATCATTCCGTCCGCGAAAACCCCCAATGGCCGTGTCTTTGCGAGAAGGTATTCCCATTCCCCGATCGGAAACTGTTCAAGCATTTTCGTGCCCGAGCTTTCAAATTCCTTGACCGAGTCGGCTCGCTCGAAATAGCGGTTTGTCTTTATCACGTCGTTGACAAGGCAGACCATCGTTCCTTCGCTGTAATCGAGTTCGACAAACTGGCCGCGATGCACGATTCCGTGCGTGACGACAAAATCGACAAGGTTAGGCGACGGGCCCTCAAAGCTTGAAATCACGGTTCCGATTTCCCTTTCATCAGCCACGCTTTTTCACTTCTTTTCCGATTTTGCTTTTCCTTTCAACTTTTCCCTGAAACGTTTAATAAAATCCTCGTTGCCATAAAGCGCAACCCATGCCGGCCGCACGAAACCAGTTGTTTTTACCGCGCATTTTCACTGCCCGCTTTCCTTGTTTTTCCAATATCTTTTTGTCACTGCCGCCCTTTTTTCCGGCGGAACATTGGCAAGGTTTCTGGAAAACCTTGACGCGCTTCTCCGCAGGCTTTCCACTCTTCTCCGCGGCTGAGTTTGGTGTATTCTGTTCGGCATTTTTATCACTTTGTCAAAATGGCCTGCTGTTCCTTCTCAGCCTGAGTTTCAAGTGCCTGCTGAGCTTGTCCACGATTTTTTCGTAAACGGTTTCGATTTCAGCGTTGTTCAGGCGCGCCCTGAAATCGGCTTCTATCAGGACGCTTGGATAAGCGTATTCCTTGTGGAAGCCGGAGAGGAAGCGCACGGCCTGCGCAATCTCATCAACGTGCCCTGCGAATTCAGGCCCTTTTTTGTTCGACAAGAACTCCACTCTCAGCGGCCTGTCGAAGTCAACAGGCTTCAGGTAAAAAACGTGCACCTGCTTCGCCCACTTCTCGTCGAAATCCTTCAGGATGGGGTGCTCTTTTGCGTGCGCCGAATAATTGAATGCAAAGCTCCGCTCGCCTTTTTTCAAAAGGTAATCCAATAGCACGGAATCATATGTTTCATCCAGCAGAGCGGGATTGCACACCGGCACTTTCGGCAGGACGCTTTTCTGCAGGATTGTGCGCAGCTGGCTGCCGCGGCTGTCCTCGACGCAGCCGACAATCTGGCAGCCCGCTTTCTCTGCTTCGGAATACAACTGCTGGAACTCCGCCAGGGTTTCATGGTAAAATGCCTTCACCTGCGAGTCCTGCCGAGACTCGACGTACTGCGGAATCACGCTGCCATCCAGAAAACAATAGTCCGGCCTGAATTCCGCAATCGCCCTTTTCGCAAGCCTCACTTCCTCGAGCAGCCTCTGCAACGACCTGCTGACCTGGAACTCGTCGTTGTCCAGCGCGGCATTGTTCAGCAACGGCGTCGGAAAAGAAAAATAATTTGGCAAATATTGCGCGGAAGCGAGCTTTCCGTTGTCATATGCAAAGCAGACCGCGACCGCGCGCACAAGAATCAGGTCGAACGAGAACAGGCGCTTGTCCGCAAACCCCGAATCCACGCCCGCAACCTTTTTCGAAAACGCCTGCGCATTGCGCACCGGAAGGATGAGCCTGTCTTCGAGCAATTCCCTGTCGTTCAGCGGGGCAAGGTCTTCATCCTTCAAAAGCAGCAGCTTTTCTGAAAAGATTTTCCGCCTTGCATCCATTGCATGTATGCCGGAAACGGCCTCGTCGATAACCGAATTGATTGTCATCGGCAAAACAATGGGAAAAACTGCTTTAAAATGCTGGGCAGGCGGGTTTCCCGTGAAATGCTTGGCCGGCAAACCGGTTTTTCCAGACAAAGATTTTTAACCAGAAACGACTTATCTTCTTACAACTTTTTTTGGTGAGATCATGAAAGCGATTTTTGAGCTTAGGAACGTGCAGAGCAGGTGGAGCCCGCCTTTCGACAAGAAGGTTGACGAGAACGAGGTCGAAGTCGAGCAGGGCAAGGCTTTCGGCGAACTTTTGCCGGGAGTAGACGGGTCGCCGTCAGTTTTCACTCTTGTAAAGCTTGACGATTCAAAGGCGCTGGTTGAATTCAGCAACCTTCTGACTTTGAAAGGCCACGAACATCCGGGCAACAGGCGCGTTTGGATAACAAAAAACGAGGGCACTTCTTTCACTTATTTGTGGGGTTCGAATGGCATCACAAAGACTTTGCGCCTGAAAGGCGTACAGCCAGGCTTCGAGCAGCCGGAACCGGCTGAAGCCGAATCAGAACAGGCTTCAGACCAGCCTGCCGCGGAAGACGATTCAGAAATCATGCGGCCGGTAATCCAGCAGCTGTCAACCGAAGCCGAAGCGCAGCCGAACGTGGCTTAAGCCGGCGGTTTCGTCCGCCGAGACGTCACGCCCGTCTGGTGCGCGCGGCACGTAAAGTGCCGCTGGCTCGCGTTGCTCGCAACGCCGGGTCCGAAACTAAGGCCTTCGTTGCAAAATCTTGGATTTTGCGACGTGCCCAGAATCTTTGGATTCTGGGGCATCACTGTTGTGAAAGGCCGAGTAATCTCATTCTTTTTTCGTGTTTGACGATTCCGCCATGCACAAATGCAGGTTTTTAAACTGCGGCTTAGACATTATTATCCCGGGCTTCAATTTTGGGTAAAGGAAAGATTATACCATAGTTTAAACTGATTGACACAGTATCTTATTGTGAAATTTTATAATTCAAAAGAATATTTGGAAGAGCAGCTTAAACACAAGAATTACTTGGAAATAGCGAAAGAAAATAATGTGAGCAAAACCACAATTCAGCGAAAGCTCCATGCATTTGGGTTGACAACGCCCCGTCTTTTCTGGGCACAAAAAGAACTTCAGATGCTGAAGGAACACTACGCCGGAAAAAACAACATACACATATTATTTCCTAGAAGAACCAAATCTTCAGTGTATCATAAAGCACACAAATTGAGAATATCGAGGCCAATTAGAAAAAGATATAACAAAGTCGACGAAAGTTTCTTTTCCGTCTGGACTCGCGAATCTGCATATGTTTTGGGTTGGATGTTTAGCGATGGAAATGTCACCGCTGACAAAAGAACATTTCGCCTGCACCTAAATAAAAAAGACTTAAAAATCGTGGAAAAAATTAAAAAAGCCCTAAAAAGTAACCATGGAATAAAAATTCACGGAGATTACCTGAGCTTCTCAGTGCATAGCAAAAAAATGTGTTCCGATTTAATAGCTCTTGGGTGTGGGCCAAAAAAAGCAAAAAAAATAAGGCTGCCAAAAATTCCCCAAAAATACCTCGCTAATTTTGTAAGAGGTTATTTTGATGGGGACGGAAGTATTCATTTCAACCAACCAAACACAATCAAAATAAAGATTGTTGGCAATGAAAAATTTATTAAAGATTTAAAGGAAACAATGGTTAAAATTATTAAAATAAGAACAAGTAATGTGAAAATGTCGTCAGACAGAACGTGGCAAATTGAATTTTACGGTGATAATGCACGCATTCTTTGCAGATGGATGTATAAAAATTGTAATGGCTTATGTTTAGATAGGAAATATTTGCGGTTCAAAGACCATTTAAGAAAAAGGGGCGAAAAAATTGACTGAATATAAACAGGCAATTGTTGTAAGAAAAGATTTGAAACTTGGTGTCGGGAAAACTTGTGCCCAAGTAGCGCACGCAAGCCTTGAGGCAGTCGAAAAAACTTCGGCAAAAAAGCCGGGCTGGGTCGAGGAGTGGAAGGCTTCCGGCCAGGCGAAGGTCGTGCTCAAAGTTGGAAGCAGAAATGAACTGCTTGAGCTGTTCGAGTCCGCGAAAAAGCTTTTGCCGTGCGCGCTGATAAAGGATGCGGGAAGGACGCAGATTGAAGCGGGGGAAGCGACGTGCATTGCAATCGGCCCGGCTCCGGATTCCGAAATCGACAGGTTCACTTCGAGCCTGAAACTACTCTGAGCAGGATATCTTAATTTTGCTGATGGTTGCATTGAGTGTTTTTTGCCGGCGGGTTTTTTTATGAAGGGCGGCTTTTTTGCGAGGCTTTCAAAGGTTGTCGAATCGTCAGACATAATTCTCGAAGTTTTGGATGCAAGGTTTCCGGAACTGACACGGAACAGGGACCTCGAGGAAAAAGTGCGGGCTTCCGGCAAAAGGCTTTTGTTCGTGATAAATAAATCCGACTTTGCCTCGAAGCGCCATGCGGAAGCGCAGAAAAAACTCCTGTCACAGGAAGCGGAAACTTTTTTCGTTTCCGCGAAAAAGCGGCAGGGTATCTCCCTGCTCAGGAACAGGCTTTTCGCCCTGGCTGAAAAAAAGCGGTGCGTGTGCGCTGTCGTCGGCTACCCGAACACCGGCAAGAGTTCGCTTATCAACATTCTGGTCGGCAGGAGGGTTGCCGGCACTTCCAAAAAAGCCGGTTTCACGCGCGGCGAAAGGCTTGTCCGCGTCTCGAAAAACCTGCTGCTGTTTGATTCGCCCGGCACAATCCCGTTCGACGAAAACGACGAGTTCAGGCTCATGCTCGTGAACGCGAAAACCGCGGAACAGCTTTCCGATCCCGAAACCGCGGGAGTGCAGCTTGCAGAATTTATTGTTTCATCCCGGCCGGATTTTTTTGAAAAAAGTTTCGGCCTGCAGGGCACGGATGCCGAGGCATTGCTTGAGGCGTTTGCCCTGAAAAAGGGCTTTCTGCTTTCCGGCGGCAGGCCCGACTCTGTTGCGGCGGCAAAGTTTCTGGTAATGCAGTGGCAGTCGGGCAAAATAAGGTTTTAAAGGGAAGAAGCGTAATTGTTTCTGGTTTTGATGCTGTCAGGCAAAAAGCAGAATGCATTGTTTTTTCTCGTGGTATTGGCGATTTTCGGCGCAATACTCGTTTTCCTTATTTTTTTCACTCCCGGCCTCTCCATTTCGGTTTCCGGCGCCGGGAATGAAAAGTTTGTGGCGGTTGCCAACACAAGCGGCCATTCCATCCGCGGCGTTTCGGTTGCGGCTTCCGATGGAACGCTGTTGAAAAAGATTGCGGTGCTTGAGCCAGGGCAGAAGGAAGAAATACTGCTGGAAGGCTTTTTGGGCACCGTCACTATAATTGCCAGCGCGCCGTTCCATGCCGAGGCTTCCACTGACGTTTTTTTTGAAACCCCTGCAGTGAACATTTCCTACAAGGTCCAGCAGCAATCGCTTTTTTTTGTGGGCGGCAAGGCCAAAATAGTCGTGGACGTCTGCAGGAAGGGCGCTCTGCCGAAAACAATTTCCATTTCGGAGTCGTTCGACGAGACCGCGGTTGAAGCCGGCCAAAGAACGCAGGTTCTGGATTTCAATGCCGGCGACTGCGTTTCAACTGATTTTTTGTTCACGCCGAAAAAGGCGGGGGCCTTCGAAATCTTTTTTAACCTCAATGCAGAGAATGTTAGTGAATCGTTCAAGCGCACTATAAACGTGACCGAGTAATGCCCGAAAAAAAGCCGAAAACCGACAGGGAAGCCAGCATAATCGCCATAATCCAGGAAATGGTCGAGGCGAACGAGCCGGAGGAAAAGATAATTTCTACGCTCAGGCAGCTTGGCGTGGAACCGGAAAAGGCGAAAAGGCTCCTGCTCCTCGGCCAGGCCGACACTTTTGCATTGCTGAAAGGCGAAATTTCGCGCATTGTGCGCGACGAACTGGAAAACCAGAAGGATTTCATTTCAAGGGCGGTCGAGGAAAAGTCCGAGGAACAGGGCGGGAAATCGTTTTCAAAGGTCCAGAAGTCTGCGCAGGAAGAAATCGAAAAGCTCAGGCTGGAAACGAAAAGGGAAAACGACAATTTCAGGCAGAAAATAGAGGAAACCGCGATGAAGACGACCGAGCTGAGCGACAAGGTGCGCAACAAGCTCAACGACCTCGGCGAGGTCGTCGCAAACACCCAGCAGGACATAGACGAAATGAAACTGCGCGGCGTCGGTTCAAGGAACAAGCTCATTTCATACCTTCTCATTCTTGGCGGAATAATTTTTTCTTCGGCAGCGCTTTTTTTCCTGATAGTGAAGTTCCAGGGCCGGCTTGACGTCGACTCGCTGATCGTTACGACAATCACAGCCGCAATCGGCGTCACGATGCTGTTTGTTTCGACGCTGGTGTAGGCGCCGTAGTTCAGGCCACGTCGAACCATCGCGCAACAGCGCGCAGCGCTATGCGAGCAAAGCGAGTGCAGGGGTTGCACCCCTTGCAAACCCCGCAAAGCATGCGTGGCATCCCGCAACAGCGCGGATGCCACAAAACGTACCCGCCGGGCGATGACGGCGGTCAGGGGAAGCGCACTCTCCTCCGAAGAAACTTAAAAGCGCCTTGAACCAAATCTCTTTCATGCCTTCCGACAGTGCCTTCCTGTCCGGCGCAGCGTACGCCGGCCAAAAGCGTGAAATCTTCGCCGAGTTCAGGCGCGGCAACGAGCGTTTTTCCAGGCGCTTCAGGTTTTTTCCGAAAATCCTTGTCCCAAAAAGGTTTTCGCCGGAGCTGCTCAAAAGCCTGCTGTCGGTCCTGAGCATCCAGAATTTTTCGGTAAAGGAAAGGGAGTTTTCAAACGAAATAAGCTTTTCGGATTTTTCCGGCTTAGAGCAGGCTTCCGCTCTAATCGAATCCTCGCTTGGCTACAAGCCAATCGTAATCGGCCCGGAGCGGCAGTTTTTGCTTGAAAAAAACTGGGCTTTTTTCCGGGCATTCGCAATGGAGTCCCTTGAAAGCCTGCCGACGGAGTTTCCGGAGGCAAGCCTGCCGATGTTTTCCGAACCGGTTTCAGCAACGATTCAAGGCCTTCTCTCCGCCGGTGACGGTCTTGCCGAGGCGCTTTGCAGGAAAATGGCATTTTCAAGCCTTCTAAGGGTGCCCCTTGAAAGCCTGCCTGAAACAAGCCAGCTTTTGGCGGAAACCTTTGTTGAAAATGCCTTGTTTTCAAACGGGTTTGCGTTCGAGAGTTTTCCGCATGACAGGTCTGCGTTGCCAAAAAATGGCTTTGCCCATAACGGCGGTCCGGGTTCAGAGCTTGATTTTTCCTCGGTGTGGCCTGCTTTTTTCCACCGGTCGTTTTTCAACATCGGCTTTGAAACCCTGAACTGCGGCTGCTGCAGGCCGGAATCATTTTCCGACCGCAATGTCCTGCCAAGCTCTTTTGCCGAAACCGAGTTCCTGTCAAACGCCTTTTTCTTCCAGCCGTTTTCCAGGTCGTTTGCAAGCGCATTCCACGAAAAAGCGCCTTTCAGGGAAAGCAGGGAAAAGCGGATGCGCGAATTTTTCCTCTCCGCGCCGGAAGCCGGGCCGTTTTTTTTCGGGCAAAGGGAAATGCTGCCGCTTGAAGACGCGAAAACACTTAACGCATCGGGTGCCGGCCGCATCCTGCCGGAAAACAATGCAATGCTTGAATGGTTCTGCCTGAAGCGCGGCTCTTTTGCGGGCGCCGAGATTGCAGGCCTGCAGGAAAAGGCGGCTGAAGCCGGAAGGCTTGCGTTTGCCGAACAAAAGCGGCAATCCAAAATCGGGGACTTCCTTCACACGACCAATCCGAGACTCGTTTTTTTCAGGTCCTTTTCAGAGGCCGCAATCTCGCTGGCCGATGCAGTGCCAAGGTACCTTGCATGGCATAACGCGAAATTTTTTTCCCCGCAGATAATGCGCGCCCTGCTCGGCGTGCAGGAAACCGTTCTGGCAAAGTTTGAGGCGTTTTCATCAGAAAAGGGGGAACGCACGGTCCTCGGCAGGTCAAAGGCATTTGTCGGAGGCCACTCCGGTTTTTTCCTGGCAAAGGATTTCTCTGCGAACCAAAAAATCCCGCAGCCCAAAGTCAGGATTCTCGCCTGAGCAAGAGTGCCTGAAAACCCAAACCACCGACAGCATGAGGCACGCCTGAGACAGCTTTTTAATCCTTTGCCTGCAAGATGTTTGATTGGAGTTTTTCTCCAAACCCTTCTCTGCACCTGCTTTTTTTGGTGTTTTTTGATGGAAAAGCTTACACGGTTTGAAACCGCGAGAATAATCGGCGCTCGCACCCTTCAGCTTTCGCTCGGCGCACCGCCGCTCGTCAAGCCTGCAAAAGTGCTCAGGATGGAGGACATTGCGATTGAAGAGTTCAACCGCAGGGTAATTCCGCTGGCGGTTTTGAGAAAATACCCTGACGGCCAGATAAAAAAGATTGAAATCAACTGAGGCGATTTTTGATGGGAAAAGCTGTTCCAAAGGCACTCAAATTCAAGGCAAAGGTATTGCTCAACGAGTATCCTGCCCTCTTCGGCGCCGATTTTGAGAAAAACAAGCTGGCAATCGACGGCCTTGATTTCGGGCTTCCGCAGGTCAGCAGGAACACGATTGCGGGCTTCATAACAAGGGGCCTTGCAAGAAAATCAAAGGAAGAGAAAAAGCTTGCGGCGGCCAAGGCAGTTGCGGCCTGAACCTTTTTTTAGAATCCTTCCATTGCTTCCTATTGCGTTTCAGCTGAAATTATTTTTGTGGCTTCAGCGCAGTCTTTTTCGCGGTCCAGCTGATAGAGCGATGAGGAAGCCGCTTTCTCCATTTCCTTGTCATGTGTGATGATGAAAACCTGCCCGACAAGCCGGGGCAGATGCGTTTTCAGCATTGTTGTAAGGGCCTCAACCGCGCTTGAGTCGAGGTTGTGCGTGGGCTCGTCAAGGATTATGATGCCGAGATTCTGCGTGAGGACAAGAGAGAACGCTATTCTTACGCAGATTGCGGCCGAGCTTCTCTCCCCCCCGGAAAGTATGCCGTCAATCCTTGTCCAAGCGCCGGAAAAATGCCTTGCCTTCAGTTCATAGTTTCCATCCACGATTTCAAGCCTTGCCCCGACATAATCACGGTAAGGGTAAACCCTGGGCCAGATATCCGCGAGGGCCTCGTTGACGCTTTCAATCATTGTCTGCCTCAATTCCGCCTGCGCCGACGAAAGCGCGTTGACAAAAACCGACAAATCACGCGACGCATTTTCAAGCGAGACTATTTCCTGTTTCATGCTTTCCGCAACCTGCAATGTGGCTTCCGCCTTTTCGATTGCAGCTTCAATGGTTTTCATGAGCTCGCGGTTGCTTTCAATGCCCTTGCCTATCACCTTAAGCGCGGAATCGCAGTCGCCCGCCTTTTTTCTCGCGGCCTTCAGGTCTTCGGGGGAAAATTTTTGTCCGGAAACAAGCTTTCGGAATTCTGAAGCCTTTTCCTCCATACTCCTGGAGTCAGCTTCCTTTTTTTCCAGTTCAAGCGCTTCGGCAAGCAGGGTTTTAGTTTCCCGGATTCCGTCTTTTTCCAGGGAAAGCCTTTTCATTGCGGCCCTCGCATTTTCCTCGGCCTTGTTTTTGCGGCCCTCGCTTTTTTCAAGCTCTCCCGCGAGCGCGGCAAGCTCCTTTTCAAGCGAGGCTTTTTCGCTTTCGTTTGCGCCTATGACGCTTTTCCGGTCCCCGTCCGAAAGTTCCCTGTAACACGTTGGGCAGACCGCTTCAAGCCCCGCCAGCCTTTCCGACTTTTTTTTCAGATCGGAAATCTTCGACCTGCACAGCTCGCTTTTCCTGAAAACCGCATTGGATTCGTTGAACCTGTTCTTCAGCTCCGATTCAAGTTCCGGAATTTCCTTTTCGTCGATGTCTTTCGCAACGGCCTCTTTTTCGCCAAGGATTTTCCGGATTTCCCCGGCATTCCTGCCCGCAAGCATTTTCCTCGCGCGCTCAATTCCCTTTCTCGCCTCTTCCAGGCCGGCAACGGCCCTGATGAGGCTCTCATTCAATTGCCTTGCCTCGGCCTCGGATTTTTCAAGTTCCACTAGAAGTTTTTCCGCCTTTTCGAGTTCGGATTCCTTCGAAAGCTTTTCCGCCAGATACTTTTCCTCCAACCCGGCTTTTTCGCCAAGCCGTTTCCTGAGGCTTTCAAGGTCGGCCTTGGTCGCGTCCTGCCCGATTTTTTCCACTACTCTCTGCCGGTCCTTGGCCTGCGCCTTGAGCCTGCTTGAGGCGGTCGAAGCCGCCGCCCGCGCATTCTCGTATTTTTCCAGGTCCAAAAGCTCGTCGAATTTCGCCTTTCTCTGCGCAGGCGACATCCTCAAAAAAAAGTCCAGTTCATTCTGCTCGGAGTAGACGGCCCTTGAAAACAGCTCGAAATCCAGTTCAATCGTGTCCTCGATTCTTTTGGTCACGTCTGAAACGCTCGGCCCGGCAACAAGCTTTCCCGCGCAGAACAATTTAGCCTCATTCGCCTTTTTCCCGAAATTTATCGTCCTTTCGACGGCAAAGCTTTTTCCTGCATAATCGAAGTCCATTTCAACCCTGCAGAAGTCCATCTGGTTGGGCTTGTTCATTACAACCTCGTCAAGCGAAACCCTGCGCGAGTTCAATGAGGGAAATGTTCCGAACAAGGCAAAGCAGATTGCGTCCATCACGCTCGTTTTGCCGGCGCCCATCCTGCCTACAAGCACGTTCGTGCCCTGGCCGAAAAACAGTTCGCTCCTGGAATGCGTTTTCCAGTTTTCAAGCAGGACGCGCTTAATCATAAACAAGAATGTGCCAAAAAAACTTAAAAAGCGGGGGCTTTAGGCGTCGCACGCCCTGAAACAGTTAATACCGAAAATAAAGCAGAAGGGTACAGCGCGCAGCGGTGTACCCATCGTCGGACCCGGCGGACGAAACCGCCGGTTCGGGCCCGGAGGGATTTGCACGCAGGGGCTTTCGCCCCTTGCAAACCCCGTGCGTGGTGTTCGCGCTTCGCGGAACACTACTTATGTTTATACCTACCCGGCGTCTTGCAAAAGCAAGACGCCTTGGTTTCGTTTCGCCCGCGCGAAAGCGGGCCCGGAGGGATTCGAACCCCCATCAGCCGGTCTCTTCCCGTTTGCCCGTTTCTTTCTTTTTGGGCGCCCTGCACTTTTTCTTTTTCTTGCGAAGAAAAAGAAAAGGGCAGCGGTCCGAAGCCGGCCGTCCTGTCCGTTAGACTACAGGCCCTTGTTCTGGCGTGCTTTGGCAAGCCAGAGGTTTGCTTTTTAATTATTGCGTGGAGCAGAGTTTTATTATTAACTTTTGACGGACGTGGAATGATGAAGGTTTGCATGACAAGCAACAGGGAAGTCACAATCGACTTCATAGAGTTCAAGTGCCCGGCCTGCTCGAAGGAAAGGATTGTGCGCTCGTTGCATTCAAGGCAGACAGCCAAGCCTTACGTTTGCCCTTCCTGCGGCTTTGTCGGACCATAGGCGGTTTTTATGGGCAGCAATGTGATGGTTGTTTTCAAGGTTTTCCCTGAAAGCCCTGAGGACTCGGACAAGGTCGAGGCAGGCCTGAAAGGAGTCAAGACCGGCGTGGTGCAGGAAGTCAGGAAAGAGCCTGTCGCGTTCGGCCTGTCGGTTTTCAGGATCGGCATCAAGATTCCGGATAAAAGCGAGGGCCTGATGGACAAGCTTGAACAGGAAATCCGGGACATCAGCGGTGTAAGCGAAGTTGAAACGGAATCGGCGACTTTAATCTAACGCCATTTTGCCACGCAGGCAGCCTGATTTTTTTCTTCGCTCTTTGTTTTGCTTTTTGGCTTAGAGGAATTTCTCTTTTCCTTCCAGCCATTCCGTGAGGAATTCCGCGAAGCCCGGGCTTTTCCTGAAAGTCTGCACGAGCTTCTCCTCGCTTTCGATTGCGGCTTTCTGCAATGCTTTTTTGAGCGGCGGCTTTTCGGTTTTGGCCGAATCCGAACAGATTTTTTTGAGCAGGCTTCTTGCGTCGTGGAATTCGCGTTTTTTTTCGACTACCCACCGGCCGTCAACTATTCTCGGGCCGGCAGTGCAGTTCCTGTGCTCCGCCAGAAACCTTTTGCTGTCAGGCGCGTTCGTCACTGGCGGGCCGGCATGGATTTTTGTTTTCTGGATTTGCAGGTTTTCCAGTTCGAAAACGATTATGGCCTGTTTTTTTTCGTCGCTCCATTCGGAGTGCCTGTAAATCCTGAAATCGTGCATTTCAAGGCCGTTGGCGGTTTTCCTGCCGAATCTTTTGGCCTGGCCGTAAACCACGTCCGGCAGGGCTTTTTCAGGGTACGGCAGCTTCAGCGCGACAAGCTCTATTTCCGAAAGCTTTTTCCTCAGCTTTTCAACGCTCCACGCCCTGGTTTTTTCCGGGTAAAAGAATTTTCCGGACGGCTTTTCAAGGAACGCCCTGCTTGCCGCGATTATCCTGCAGTACTGGTTTTTTGACAGTGCCGCGGCAACGTTCCTGTTTTTGTCAATCGGGTCGACGACAATGAAATGGTGGCCGAATTTTTTTATGGCGGCGTTTTCGTCAAGGTGCGTTGCAAGGTCGATGACTTCGACTTCGCGCCATTCCGAGGCATTCCTGAGGAATTCCCTGAACGAGCCGAATTTGAGAATGAGCAGTTCGGTCACGTAGCCTGGAACCGAGCTTGCCTTTATGTCCGCGCCATAGCAGCCGATTCCCTTGAGAAACTGCCTTAACAGCCTGACCTCGTCCTTCTGCTGTTCCGAGAGCTTTCCCCTGAGGAAGCGGTTGTGCAATGGGCTCCTGTCAACAGAGCTGACAATGCTTTGGCCTTCGCCTATGTCATAGCTTGGAACGATTTCAACGTCAAAGCCGCTGATGCTGCCCCTGATGTAAGGGTGCTCGGAATAGGCTTCAACCCACCTGTTTTTTCCGAACACGGCTTTGCCTATGCGCAGTCCTTCGGCTTCGAAATCCGCGCGCCCGACCGCCTGGGGGAAAATAACGAAAATGTCGATGTCATTGTCGCCGCGCAAATGGGTTTGCCTTGCGAATGAGCCGACAATCTCGGCCCTCAAATGTTTGCCCGGCATTTTCATTATGCTGTCAACTAAGCCTTCCGCAAAGGCAGTCTCTTTCGCTATTTCTCCAGGCCCGGGCTTCACTTTTGCAAGGATTTTCCTGAAAATCTTTTCCATTTCCATTCCAAAACCGCCAACTATTTTATATAGTTAACAACAATATATAGTTGGTGGTTCTGATTCCGGTGCCGGTGCCAAAGCGCTTCGCCGAAGGCAATGTTTCCATTGCCCGGGGATATCCTTACAGCAAATATTCCTTTGACCCCGGCTTTTCGGCGAAAGAATCCGATTTCGCGGGCTTTCTCGCAAAAGTCTTTTCGCGCACCGCAGACATTTCAGGTTATGCGGGAATGCAATTGTCAAAGCAGCAGTCCGAAAAGCTGAAGCGCGTTGTCCAGCAGGTGGAAGCGGCCAACGCAGTCGAATCCCTTGTTCCGGAAGAGGAGCTTTCAACAGCAAGGCAGATGCTTGCCGATTTTCTCCGCGAATTCGCGTTCGTGAAGGACCCGGATTTTTTCGCGGCCAACGTTTTCGGATTGTCCCTGGGATTGGGCAAGATTTCGGTTTTCATGTCCGACCCCATGATCGAGGAAATCATGGTGAACGGTTTTTCCAGAAACGTTTTCATTTTCCACAAGCAGTATGGAATGTGCACGTCCGATATATCTTTTTCGCAGTCCGAACTTTTTTCGCTCATCCGCAGGATTTCCGTTTCTGCGGGCAAGCAATTTGACGAAGCGAATCCATTGCTTGACGCACGGCTTCCTGACGGGAGCAGGGCGAACGCGACCTTCAGCCAGGTCTCCCCGGCAGGCCATTCCCTGACAGTGAGAAAATTCTCGTTCATTCCCTTGTCCGTGGTCGACCTTGTCAAAAGCAATACTGTGTCGGCGGAGGCAGCGGCATTCATCTGGGCGCTGGCGGAAGGCCTTTCAATCGAGCCCATGAACATCCTTGTCACGGGCGGCGCTTCGAGCGGAAAGACAACGCTCTTGAACGTCATGGCTTCCTTCATACGGCTCAATGACCGCATCATTTCAATCGAGGACACGCTTGAAATTTCCCTGGGCGAGCGGGACAACTGGGTGCAGTTGGAGGCAAGGCCCGCGATAGGAAAAACCCCCGGAGTGTCAATGGATGACCTGCTCAAGAATTCGCTCAGGATGCGCCCGGACAGGCTCATTGTTGGGGAAGTGAGAGGGGAAGAGGCGCAGACGCTTTTCGTTGCAATGGACACAGGCCATAAGGGCATTCTTGGAACAGTGCATTCAAATTCCGCCAAGGAAATGATGCTCCGCCTCAAGTCGCCGCCAATGAACGTGCCTGCGGCCATGCTGCCCCTGCTCGATTTGGCAATAGTGACTGAAAAGTTCTTCAACCCGAAAGTCGGGGTCATAAGGCGCGTCAAGGCGATATCCGAAATATCCCGGATGCAGGACCAGGTGCTCTTGAGCAATGTTTTCGAGTACGACCGCAAATCCGATGCCCTGGAAAGGACGGACGTGCCGAGCAGGATGGTCGAAGTCCTGGCGGAAAAAACCTTCAAGTCAAAAAACGAGGTCAAGCAGGAAATGCTTGTCAGGCAGAAAATAATCGAGTGGCTCATTGAAACGGGCGTGGCCGACTATTATGCGGTGCAGCGCTTCATCCAGCAATACTACACCGAGCCGGAAGAAATCCTCAAAAAGGTTTTCGAGCACATCAGGCAAAGCTGAACGAATGCAGGGCTTTGTATTCCGGGCCGTCCGGCAAAAGCTCAGATTCCATGAGTTCGAAGCCCTGGACGCGGAATTTTTCGGAAAACTTTTTCACGCCCAGACTTTCCGCAATGCCTGCGAACTCCTTTTGCCCCAAGGATTTGTTCCTTGCGATTGTCAGGTGCGCGCTGAACTTTTGTTCGGGCAGGCCGAGGGCTTTCCCGATTTGCCCGGCAATAACCTCCATTTCTTCCGCGCCTTTCGCAATGCCGATCCACAGGACGCGTGAATGGAACTGCCCGATGCCTGAAATTTCCGCGCCAAACGCCTTTCCTGAAACCTTTTTTCCGGCTTCAACCAGTTCCGGAGTCCTTTCAGAAGGCCAGCCGCCAACGAAAACAAGGGTGAAATGCAGGTTCTCCTTTTTGACGGGCTTCACGCCCTGCGGCAGTCCCTGCAGTAAATCCCGGGCGATTTTTTCCCTGATTTCCGGAGGAATGCCGACAGCGAAAAAAACGCGTTTCGTTTCAGACATGCCAAACCACAAGCACAAAGGGTGCGTTTCCTGTCATTTCAGGTTTTTCCTGCACGCTTTTTCGAAGGCTTTCAGCTTCGCATAATTTTTAGCGAGCTTTTTGTTGGCTTTTGCGAGAATCCTTTTCATGAAAGCCTTTTCAACGATTATTTCGTTTTCCGACTTGACGGGAAAGCTCATGCTTTCAGTGCCCTGCATTTCGACAATGAATTTCCCCTGCTTTGCAACCATTATGCCGCCGCGCTTGACTCCGGCCAGCTTCATCACGGAAAGGATTGTGCGGGCGTTTTCAAGCGAATCCGTTCCGATGTGCAGTATGAACCCGTCAAGCTTGAACCACAGTTCTCCCGCTGTTTGTTCCATGACGCCATCCCACAGTTCCTTGAAGGAAACCCTTCCATGCCATTTCCTGTGGAAATCGGTTTCGCATTTTTTCCCGTTTTCGGGCATTTCGAGCAGGACAATCCTCCCGGAACAGCAGCTTGAAGTGAAAAAGTTTTTTGTCTTCGCGACAAACCTGCACAGAGAAACCATCTGCAAATCCATTTTCCCTTCACCGAGCGCCTTGGCGAAGGTTTGGGCGTGATGCCTTTTCACCATTGCAAAACGCGCGTTTTCCTGCATTTCCGTCACTTCCATCCAAACCCGCATTCAGATTGTTATCCTTTCGGTTTTTGGCAGTCCAATCTTGGGCAATTCGATCGCGGTTGCCTGGCCTTCCTTGACAGCCGCGACGTTCACGCACAATGTTTTCCCGATTGTTTCGGTTTTTCCGCCGGCCTCGTGGCAGTGGCCGCACAGTTGCAGGGCAGGCTGGAATTTTTCGATTATTTTCCTTACCGCCGAAGAGCCTATGTGTTTTCCGCCTGCGGTCAGGTCAAGGGCGGTTCCCAACGGCGGCAGGTGCGTCACGAGCACAAAATTTTTTTCGCCTTTGCAGAGTTTTTCAAGCGCGCCAAAAATCTCTTCTTCAGTGAAAAGAACCTCGCCCACTTCGAATGCCTTTCCGCCGCCGAAGCCCACGAACGCAACGCCCGCAATTTTCGCCTTTTTGGCGTGCAACTGCATTTTGTTTCCTGTTATGGCATCAATGACCTGCAAGGTGTCAAGGTTTCCGGGAACCGCAAAAACGTTTTCATGGCCGGCAAGCAGGCCCAGAACCTCTTCCGCGTGCCTTTTTTCGCCGTAGTTTGTCAGGTCTCCCGCCACAATCACGGCGTCAAAGCCTTTTCCGGCTTTTTCCAGCAAAGCCTTCAGGTTTTGAGTGCGCTGGTGCACGTCCGACAAGGCCAGGATCCGCATGCGAATAACCTTTAAATTCTTCTTTTCAAACAACTATACTTGGTGGCAATGTTAAAAAAGCTAATTTTGCTCGGAATCCTTTTGATGCTGGGCTCTGACGTTTTCGCCGCGGCATACCTTGTGAGCCCCGCCGAGAAAACCATTGGTGCTGGCAGCATCGCCGAAATCGGCAGCATTGCGCCGGGCGAAACAGCCGAACTGTTTTTCAAAAAGAAGTCGGGCGAGGGCTTCGGCTGGGAAAGCATTGCTGTTGACGATGCAACCCTGCCTGACGGCTGGGGTTTTTTGCCGGGTTCCAATGCGGACGCCATTTCCGCAAAGCTCCTGGTGCCCGCGGACGCGCCGGAAAGCACCCAGCTGATAGGCTTCGAGATGCATTCCACGCAGGACTCAATGCCTTTCACCGCGAAATTTTTTGTCCGGCGCAGCCTGCTCACTATAAGCATAAGGGACCTCAACCGCAAGGCGGTCGTAGGCGAAAAGCTTTCATACCGGCTTGTAGCGGTCAACGAGTCGATTGCCTCGCACAATGTTTCGGTTTTTTCAACGCTTCCAAGCTATTGGCTCAAACCGCAAAAGCTTGAAATCGGGCCGAAGCAGTCAAGGGAACTCTCGCTTGAGGTTCTGCCGAGGACTTACGGCGAAAGGAATTTCAGGTTCATGGTAAAATCCGGGCTGAACGGCTCGCAGAAGGAATTCCAGTCCAACCTGTCGGTTTCTTCCACCTTGCAGAGCAAGTTTTCCGCCCCATTGTTCGGGTTCCCGTTCTTTTCGCCGACAATGATTTCGCCTTACCTGCTGAATTCAGTGCTGTCGCTTTTGTCTTGAATTAGCGTGCGGCCAGCAGAATCCTTGACAACAAACGCGCCGAGTTTTTCGTATCCGAGCCGGTAATAGTATTCGCGCGCTCCAATCCCTGAAATCACGCACAGCCTTTTTTTGCCGGATTCATCGAAAGCGATTTCCTCCGCTTTCGCAAGCAGGGCCTTGCCTATTCCGTGGTGCTGTACCCCGCCTTCGTTGGTTTCCCCCAATGCCGCGGCTTTTCCGAAAACGTGCAGTTCCCTTACAACCGCGGTTTCGCCCTGAAGTTCCTTCCTGAACGGCCTGGACGGAAGCCTGAGCCTGCAAAAGCCGAGCAATGCGCTCTGCTTTTCGTCCTCGAATGAAATGAAGAATTCTTTTCCGTTGCTTGCCTCGTATTCTTCAATAACGATTTCCGGTTTGAGTTTTTCTTCGTCGATTTTCCCGTCCCTCGCCTTCAAGCCGATTTCCCTGCAACGAATGCACTGGCATTCAATTGCCTTTTCGCGCGTTTTCTTTTCGACGACCTGCCTCAGGTTGTTGTCGAATTTTCCGGCAACCGCAAGCTTGCTTGGAATGTCACGCTGAATCCGCTGGATGCGGCACCATTTCGGAACAAAGCGCTTTCCCTCCGCGATTATTTCCGCGGCATCCTCATTTGAAAGCGGCGTGAATTTTCCTTCCTTCCACAGCCTTTCAAGCGGAGTTCCAGGCATGACCATGCACGGATAAATTTTCAGCGCATCCGGCCGGAAATCCGGGTTTTCGAACAGTTCGCGGAAATCGGCGAGGTCATTTTCGCGGCTTGACAGGGGCAGGCCCGGCATCATGTGATACGTAACCTTGAGGCCGGAATCCTTCAACAGCCGCGTGGCTTCCACGCTTTCCCTGGCAGTGTGGCCGCGGTTCGCAAATTTCAAAACCTTGTCGTCAAGGCTCTGTACGCCGAGTTCGACCCGCGTAGTGCCAAGTTCAAGCATCCGGTCTATGTGCGGTTCCATGCACCAGTCCGGCTTTGTTTCAATGCAGAGCGCAACGCATTTCACATTCGCATGCTCGTTGTCCTCTTTTTCTGCTTCAAGGCCGGTGCCGGTATTTTCGGGCGCAGCAATTTTTTTGCCCTGCGCCTGCACGGCTTTTTCAAATTCCAGCTTTCCATGCGAAAAAAATTCCCTGGAAAAATCGTTCATTGCCCTGAACGCGCCTGCAACAAAGCCTTTCTGGTAATTCCAATCAAAGCTTGGGAATGTTCCGCCCATGACGATGAGTTCGATTTTCTGCGGGCTGTGGCCGGTCAAAACGTATTGCATCAGCCTGCTTTTCACCTGCAGGTATGGGTCGAAGCTGTTTGCAATTGCCCTCATTGTCGCGGGTTCGTTTCCGGTGTAGCTTTTTGGCACGTTTCCGAAAAAGCTGTTCTCCCCGCCTGGGCAGAAAATGCACGTGCCATGCGCGCAGTCCTTCGGCCTTGTCATTATTGCGACAGCCGCAACCCCTGAAATGGTCCTGGTCGGCTTTGCGCCGAGAAGTTGCCTTGCCTTAACGCTGGGCTTTTCAACCAAAGCCAGGAGGTCCGGGTTGCTTGGCAGTTCTTTGAGGCTTTTTTTGCCCAGCCTGGCTTTCAGGCGGTTGATTCCGTCCCTGGTGGAGACTGAGCCGGAGTCTATGCTCTCGGCCACAAGCGCGGCGAGCCGTTTCCTGTCCATGAAACAATTTGCCCCGGCAAACCTTAAAATATTTGCCGCACCTATCTTTTGCATGGACGCGGAAAAGGAGTTCATCCTTTTTTTGGAGGAACACCCGGAGGTGGCGGTCTTCTCGAAATCCGTGCTGCACCTGCGCATCCTGAAACTCATTGAAGGCAACGCCAAAACCATTTTTGATCTCCAGTCAAGCTTTCCGGAAATCGACCCTGATGACCTGGAACAGATTATCGGCTCGCTTGCCAGCGCAGGCCTTGCGGAAAGGCTCGCCCTCTCAAACAAGGTCTTTTTTGTCTGCTCCGTGCTTGGCTCGGATTTGCTTGCAAAGTATTCGAAGGCAAAGCAGGGCATGCGCCTGACATGAATGTTTTCGGGTTGGGCCGGCATCTGCCTACTAAAAAATTATTAACCGCGCCGCCCTAATTTTCTGCATGCTTGAAGTTTTCCTTGCAGTCCTGGCCATCGTGCTTGCGGTTGCCACGTTCCTTTTTTTCAGGCGCTCGCAGGAACTTGAACAGCGGGTTTCAAGGCTTGCCTTCGAGAAGGGCTCGCAATCCGTGCGCTACGGAATGCTGTCCGAGCAGTGGATTCCATTGTCGGAAAAATTTCCATACGACGCTTCGAAATTCAGGTTTCTCGGCCAGCCGGTTGACGGCATAGCATTCCTTGACGACAGGATTGTTTTTGTGGAATTCAAGGCGGCTTCCTCGCAGCTGAGCCTGGAGCAAAAGCGCATCAAAGACCTCGTCGAATCGGGAAACGTTGAATGGCTTGAGTTCAGGGCGGACTGACTTTTTTCGCCTGGTTTTTTCCGATCTGCCTTCAATATTCAATAGTTCAGCCTGTAGCGCAGCAATGCCAGGCTTCCGCCGAAAGAGTCCAGCTTTTTCCCGGCTTCGGTTTCCGAACTCACAATGTGCGCTTCGGACCTGCTTTTTTCCGCCTTGTCCATGAGCGCTTCTGCCTTCTCCCTGTTTGAAAGAAGCATTTTGTCGGAGACGAGAAGAATTTCAACCGCTCCGGCATCAACCGCCCCGCTTATTTCCTTCAGGCCGTAGCAGGCCATGCCGCTGTTCTTTCCGAGTTCCGCGAGAATCTTTTCCAGCAGCCTTGCGTCCTTCAAAACCTGCATTTCCTGCACGATTTTCTGCAATGCGTCGCTTTTCAGAAGCTCGTTGAGGCCGGTCCTTCCAACGCTGTTGGAGGGCTCAAAAAAATGCGTCGGCTTCAGTTCGCCTTTTCCTGCAAGAAACGCCTTCAGCTTGTCCTTTGTGAAGCCCGGGCCGGCGAACACGATTTTTTCAAGGCCGGACTGCTTTGCCTTTTCAAGTATCTCCGAGAAAAAGGCTTCTTCGCCTTCCTCGCCTTCAAGCTGTTTGCCTTTCCTGCTTCCGCGTATGGAAGCTTTCTCCTCAAGTGAAAATTCCTTGAGCACGGCAAAGCTTGCGCTTTCATCGTCCAATACAACCAGCAGGACGCTTCCGCGCGTGGCCTTCTGCGCCTTTTTGAGGCGTTCAAGCTGATATGCCTTGAGGCTCTTCTTTTTCACGGAAATTTTTTTTCCAAGCTCAAGGTCCAGGCTCTGGTGCGCTTTCTGTTCTATGAATTCCTCGGGCTTTCCGGCAACAATTGTGCCGTTGACCCTCAGCAGGCCGGAAAATTTGTGGAATTCGGCGCCTTCGACTTCCAGTTCAACAAAAAGCTTTACGCGCTTTGCCTGCTCGCCCTCGTTTCCCTTTATCTTGCGGTCGGTTTCGCCGGAAACAACGTCGCCTTTCTCGATTATCCGTTCAAGATGCCACAAATCGTCAGGCACTTCCGGCACGATTTCAAGCAATCCGAGCTTCTGGTCTGCTTTCAGGACTTTCATTCAAATTCACTTTCCGTCGCCGAACCATTTCACTCATAATAGTATTTTCCGCTTTTCTTCTGCTCCCTGTCCTTGACCGAATCGCGCTTGTTGATGCGCGGCCTTTTCGTCCTTTCATCCCTTCTGAGAGTAATGTCAAGCTCCTTGAGCAAAAGATTCATGCCCTTCTCCATCGGAAACGGCCCCTGGCAAAGGCCCTTCTTCGATGGTTCGCCGGAAAAAACCATGAGCCTGTCGGAAATGTAGTCCAGGAACAGAAGATCGTGGTCTATGATGAGCGCGGCAACGCCTTTTCCCTCGACAATGTTCCTTATTACCTTTGCAACGTTCAGCCTCTGCTCGATGTCCAGGTGCGCGGAAGGCTCGTCCATCAGAATCAAATCGGATTTTCTTGCAAGGCACAATGCAATGGCAACGCGCTGCATTTCCCCGCCTGAAAGCGTTGAAACGCTTTTTTCCAGGAGTTCGTCGACGCCCAAAGGGGAGGTGATGGTGCTCTTTATGTCCGGATCAGATATTTCGGCGCCGTTTTCCTTGAAGAGCTCCAGCACGGTCTTATCCGATTCCATCGCAATGTACTGCGGCTTGTACGAAATGGTCCGCTTCACATCAAGCCCGGTGTTGTCCGGCCTTATTTCCGAGACAAGCATTTTCGCAAAAGTGCTTTTTCCGATGCCGTTCGGCCCCAACACTCCAACAACTTCGTTTTTGTTGATGCGGTTCGCCTCGACCTTCAATTCAAACCCGTCAAGCCTTTTTTCCAGCTCCGGCCATTCGGCGAGCAGTTCAAGCCTTTTCATTTCCTTGGCGCCCTTCACGTCAAACTTTATGGGCTTGTCGCGAAACCTGTAGTTTTCCTCGCGGCTGTAACCTTCAAGGTAATCGTTTATGCCCTCGCGCGAATTCTTGATCTGCGACAGCATTCCGTAAACGCCCGGCGCGCCGTACATCAAATGCACGAAATCCGTCAGGAAATCCATGATGATAAGATCGTGCTCGACAACCATGACAGACTTTCCGCTTTCAGCGATTTCCGAAATGAACTCCGCGACCTTCAGCCTTTCGCGGATGTCAAGATACGACGAGGGTTCGTCGAAAAAATACAGGTCTGCGTCCTTGAGCGCTGCCGCGGCAATCGCGACCTTCTGGAGTTCGCCGCCCGAAACCTTGGAAATCGGCCTGGCGAGGATGCCATTCAATCCAAGGCGGCCGGAGATTTCCTGAACGGCATTTTTTCCGTCAACCTTTTCGAGCAGTTCCTGCACGCTGCCCCTGAAATTCTTCGGAATCGCCTCGACGTTCTGCGGCTTGATTGAAACCCTCGCGCTCCCGGCGCTGACCCCTTCAAAAAATTCCCTTATCTCCTTTCCGCGGAAAAACTCCAGAACGGTTTCCCAGCTTCCATCGCCGTCATATGCGCCGAGGTTGGGCACGACCTGTCCGGACAAAATTTTCGTTATGGTCGTCTTGCCCGTGCCGTTCCTTCCCAGCAGGCCGACAACCTTCCCCTGCTTAGGCAGGGCGACGCCGTGGATCCTGAAAAGGTTCTGGCCGAACTGGTGCAAAACATATCCGGGGTCGATTGAAAGGTTGATTATTGAAATCGCGCCGAAAGGGCAGGCCTTCACGCAAATCATGCAGCCAATGCAAAGCTCTTCCGAGATGAGCGGCTTTTCCTTGCCTTCATGGTAAATGCATTTCTTGTCCGTCCTGTTGACCGGGCAGACCCTTTCGCAGTAATAGCCGCCGCATTTGACGGGGTCGCATTTATCATAGTCGATGACGGCAATCCGTTTCTTCGCAATGGACAATTGCATAGGATATTTTGGTTTCCCAAAAGCTTTTAACGGAAAGCAGTGCGCGCAAAAAAGAAGTTTGATTCAGCGGCTTTTCATGGCAGTACGTCAAGCAGGCCGCTCTGCAAGTCCAAGACTTCGATTTTGCAGTCCGCGCCTTCCTTGTAATACAACAGCTCTTTCTCGAAAACCGCGTTCTTTGAAACCCGCGCCCTGAAGCCGGTATTCCTGATTTCGCATGACACGACCGGGCTTATCCTTATGAACGAAGTGCACTTGTTGCCGGCCTCGCAGCTGCCTGGGTGCAAGGATGGCGTGCCAAGGCTGTCCGTGCCGGCCGGATTTCCGTCAAATTCCAATGAATCAATCTTGCATTCTATTCCGCTGCCGGTCTGTGCAAAAACATTGGTGAAGTAATCCCTGACTCTCGTCTCATACAACGGCGACGGAAAGTTGGGGCTGTAGCACTGGGTTCCGCCCTGTGCAACAAGATGCTGGTATGCCTGGTCGGCCAATGCGTCGCCTGCCGCCTTGTCAAGCAGGAACACGGTCTGCTGCAATTGCGCGTTTGCCGGCAGGATGTTCTGCCTGCTAATCGCCTGATTTGCCTGCCTTCCAAGCGCCTGCGAATTGTAAATCGTGGAAACGAGCAGGACAACCGCTACAACCGCTATGAGCGCGGAAAAAACGCCTTTCTGGTTCAAGCGCGCCAAACTTTCACCCTCAAAGTCTTGGGCGCACAGGTTGCCGTGTCCGCGCCGGACATGCAGTTTTCAATCGCCGCCTTTGGCACGTTCAACGTGCCATTGATTGCAACTAGGTTTATTTCCCTATCCACGCTTGCGACATCGGGCGCGTTCGATGGCACGGCATCCTTGCAGGCCGACGCCAAAAAGTAATTTCCTGCATCGTCGGTTATGCTGCAGCCATAGCCTGAAGAAATGCCGAGCTTGGTTTTGTCGTTTATGGTGCTTTTGCTCTGGTTTGTCAGGCAATTGCTCAAAGACAAGAGCGTTGCGCCCCCAACAGCACTGGTTATTTTGCAGTTCCAGTCGGGATTGCTTACAAGCAAATCCGAAGCGGTTTCCGCTACTCCGCGAAGTTCGGCGGAGGCAACGCTTTCCTTCAAGTCGTATCCCTGGAATTCCATGAACCGCAGCATGAGGCCGGTCGCAAGAATGACGAGTGACAGCCCGATCAGGAAATCAAGCGATGCAATCTGGCCTTTCTGCATTTTTCCAACTCACGTTTTCGTTATTGAAATCTTTTCCCCGCATTTGGCATTTGACGGAAAATTTATTCCGCCTGGCGGAGAAAATGTAATGCGCTTCATTGCGTCCGTTTCATTGAGCCCGAAAGCGCCAATTGCCGGAGTGATGGTTATCTGGCCGCCGGCAATCGTTATGTCGCATCCAACTCCGCCCGCGCCTGCAACCTGCAGAGCCGGAACGTAGTATTCGATTACAAGACCGTCGTTTCCCGACAAGGCCTTTGCCGAAGCCATGAGATGCGCAACGTTGTTCCCGATAATCGTTTCCTGGTTTATGAGGCCTGAAACCTGCTGGTTTTTGGTTATCTCCCTTGACAGCGCCTGGAAGCCTATGACAAAGACAATGAGGACAAGGAACGCAAGGATATAGTCAAGGCTCAGCTGCCCTTTCTGCCGCATGATAAAAACCCTATATTATGAAACAAATCCCTATATTAAAATGTCTCCGCAGCCGTCGCGCCCGGCTGGTGCGCGGCGGTTTCGTCCGCCGGGTTCGACGACGGGTACTTCGCTATTGCTCAGTACCCATCTGCTTTATTTTCGCATTAAACATTCGGGGTTGTGAGGGGGGCCCCCTACACGGGAAGCTCGCGTTGCTCGATACCCAGCTGTTTTATTTTTATATTTTCCGCAAAAGGCTTCTGCCTGTCATCTCAGCCGGCTTCGGCAAACCCATTATTTCCAGCACCGTCGGCGCGACGTCCTTCTGCCCGCCGGACAGGAATTTTGCGCCTGCAAGGCTTTTGTCATTTGAAACGGCAATGAACGGCACCCTGTTTGTGCTGTGCGACGGCTTTGGCGTGCCGTCAGGGTACAGCTTTTCCTCCGCGCTGCCATGGTCGGCCGTGATTATTGCAGTGTAACCGTTTGCAAGGCAGGTTTCAACAACCACGCCAAGCGCTTTGTCCATGGCTTCAATGCCTTTCACGACTGCAGGAATTACAGCGCTGTGGCCGACCAGGTCGCCGTTGGCGAAATTTATGAGAACAAAGGCAAACTCTTTTTTGGCAATTTCCCCCGACGCATTCTCTGCTATTTCCGCTGCGGACATTTCCGGTTTCAAATCATAGCTCGGCACTTTGGCGGAGGGCACAAGCAGCCGTTCCTCGCCCTTGAAGGGCGCTTCAACTTGCGCATTGAAAAAGTATGTGACGTGTGCGTACTTTTCCGTTTCAGCCATGCGCAGCTGTTTCAAGCCTTTTTTTGCAAGCACTTCGCCGAGGCAATTTTTCACATGCGTTTCGGAAAATGCCGTGTCCACTTTCACGCTCTTGTCACTTGAGCCGAAGCACGCGAAAAAAACCTTTGGCGCTTTTTTCCTTTCAAACAAATCAAAATTTCCCGAGACAAACGCCTTTGTCAGCTGCCTCACCCTATCCGTGCGGAAATTGAAAAAGATGATGCTGTCATTGTCTCCGACAACCGCCTTCGGCTTTCCGTTCCCGGCAACAATTGCGGTCGGCTCAATATAATAGTCTGTTTTCACGTTATCCGCATACGCATTTCGGATTGCCTGCAATGCGCTTTTGGCGGTCTTGCCCCTGCCTTCCGTCAGCAGTTCGAACGCCTTCTGTGTCCTGTCCCAGTTGTTGTCTCTGTCCATAGAATAGTAGCGGCCGCAAACGCTTGCGATTTCGCCAAAGCCAAGCTGCGCGCATTTTTCCTCAATAGCTTTGGCATACTTTTCCGCGCTTTTCTCCGGCACGTCCCTTCCATCCGAAAAAAAGTGCACGAAAACCTTTTCACCCGGAACCTTTTCGCGTTTCGCCATTTCCAGCAGTGCAAGCAAATGGTTGACGTGCGCATGCACCCCTTCATCGGAGCACAATCCCATCAAATGCAGTTTCGAGTTTTTCTTCCGCGCATTTTCCATGGCCTTTTTCAGGGCAGGGTTTTTGAAAAACTCTTCGCTCCGGATCTTCCGGTTAATCATTTCAAAAGGCTGCCATACAATGCGTCCGGCGCCCATGTGCAAGTGCCCGACCTCGGAATTGCCCTGGCTGCCCGCAGGCAATCCGACAGCCTCGCCGCTCGCATCGTTTTCGCAGTGCGGAAAGCCATTCCAGTATTTCGTGAAATTGGGGATGTTCGCCTGCTCCACGCAGTTGCCGGGATCTCCCTTCTTTCCGATGCCCCAGCCGTCGAGGACGATGAGAACAACTTTCCGAGAAATTTCAGCGTGTTCCATTCATTCCCCCCAAAATAAGTCATTTGGCCTAACAATTGTTTTTGAAAAACCTATACGCGCAGGCAGACTTTCCAGTACGTGCCTGTCCTTCAAAGCGGACGCAATTCCATCCCGCGCAACTGGCTTTCTTAAAGTCACGGACAGGTGCTGGCAAAGCAGTCCGGCGTCGGCATCGCTCAACTCGTAACCGTTCCTGAGAAACATAAGCAGGACAGATTTTTTTACCGTGCCGCCGCTCAGCGTTGTGGCCTCGCCATTCTTTTCAAAAATCGCGTTTTCGAGCAATTTGAGGGCGGCAGAGCCGAGGCCTTTGCCCCTGTGTTCCCTATCCCAGATTTCGCGCCGTTCATTAGCCGCAAAGTCCACCGGTCCGCGAACCGCAGAAGTAATGCTGCCTATTACCTGGCCAATCGAATCAAGAATTTCAACAGTATTTGTGTTTTGAAAAAGCGCAAAATGGAATTTTTCGCTGCCTATTGTTGCACTGTATAGTTTCAGTTTCGGGAAGTAGTAGGTGTTAATATGGAGTTTTTCCGGCAGGTCGACAGGATTTGCCCGTTCCATACGAAGCCGTTCCCTTTTCTGTGTTTTTGCCCTCATGCCATAACCTCTATTGTAATCTTTTTTCCCTTCTGGTCGAAAGCCTTCATGCTGTCAAGAGTGTAGGGAAAAGCGATTATTATATTTATTTCCCCGAAATGGCCGAACGCCTGCAAATCCGCGTCGGAAGGCACGGCATACTCGGATGGATGCGAATGCACGCTGCCGAGAATGCGCTTGTCGAACGGCATCAGGTCGGACCGGATAATGGAATGCATTTCTCCGAAAACTGCCGGCAGGACGACAATCTCGTCGACAATCTTTTTCTCGCGGTCTCCTCCGAGCAAGGCGATGAACTCATTAGGATAAACGTTGCGTGCCGCGACAATGATGCTTTCGACAACCATTTTTTTCACACTGAATTTCGCCATCGGATAATTCAAATGTTCAAATAGATTAAAACCGTTGGCATCATGAGGCATGCCATCATCGCGCTCCTTTTCGTTTTGGAGGCGATTGCGAAAACCCCGACCGCGGCAGAAGCCGCAAAAACAATCATTCCCTTCCAGCCTGAGAGCGCAAAGACAAGAATTGCCACAAAAACAAGCACTAACGCATTCGTTTTTTTGTAGTCCGCCTTTGCAAGCCATGCAAGGAAAGGTTTTGCCAATGCAAGCGTCAGGATTGCCCCGGCACCAAGGGCAATGGCGCTCGCCGCCAGAAGCCTCAACGGAAACCCCGTGCTTTCGCCGGCCATTTCGCCAACCGCGGCCGCCGCACCCGTCCTCGCCTTTCCGACAGCGAACAGAGTTGAAAAAGAAAGAATCATTGCGGCAGTGTTCGCGCACCCCAGCAGGACAAGGAATTCTTTTGGCCCGGACTTTCCGCGGATTTTTTTTGCTATGAACGCCGCCTGCGCAGTGCTGATTGCGGGCATGGTTGCGACCATTGCTCCGCACGCAATGCCGAGCAGCGAGCCTTTCTGCACGTCCTGTCCGCCAAGGCTTCCTTCAAAGCTTTCCTGTTCCGGCACAATGGTTTTTTCCTTGAGGCTGTAAAGCAATCCAGATGCCCCGAAAAAGCCTGAAACCATTGGAAGAAGAGGCTCGCTGAATTGCAGGCTGCCCTGCAATGCAATGACCCCGATTGCGGCGGACAAAGCCAGAACAATCAGCGCGTTTTTTCTTTTATTGCCTTTTTCCTCGAACGCCATTGAAAGCATTATTGCAATGAGGGCAAACGGAATGATTGCGGGAAGGAAGCCGAATGCCTGCAATGCGAATTCCGAAAAAACCGGCGACAACGCAATAGCAATCATTCCGCCGAATAGGCCGCCCGCAACCGTCAGGCTGACGGCCTCAAGCCCTTTTCCTTCCAAGAGCATCCTGTGGCCGGGAAGGACAGCCTGAAACGTGTCCGAGTCGGGCGCGCCCAGGAAAATGCTGGGCAGGAAATCCACAAAAGTGTGCACGATCGCCATTGCGCAAACCATGGCGGCAATGTTGAAATCGTTCCAGCCGAATGCAAGCGCAATTACCGCAATTGAGTTCACGTGCAGGCCTGGCGCGAAGCCGGTGAGCGTGCCGAGCCCGCATCCGATCAGAATCCAGATCAGGGTTTCCATGCCTTGATCTCCTCAGCAATGAAAATGAAGCCGTTGCCGCTTTTTTTGGCAACGCCCTTCACAAGGACAACGCCTTTGCCTTTCAACAGTTCTTTTTCCTCCGCGCTTGGCCGAAAGATTGTTGCCGTAATCCTGCCGCCTTCACTGTCCTCAAGGCCGAAGAATGTCGAATTGCCCTGCTCTTTCGTCCATGCGGCTTTTGCCTTCACCCAGGCTTTTGCGCCGGCAATGCCTTCGGCTTGGGTGATTGTCGAATAATTTTGGCTGTCAAGAAAGTCGAGCGCGAAAAGGAAGGCGATCCCTGCAAGCGCAACGACAAGCGAAATCCTGCAGAGCATTGCGTCGTCAATCATGCCGGAATTTTTCGTGCGACGCTTTTAATGCGTTTGTCTTGGTTTCGGCGATTGCCAGAAAAAGGAAATGAAAAAAGAAGAAAAAAGAGGGCTCTTCGCCCCCGCTGTATTAGTTTACTTTGAGGAGGCTATGTCATGGATTGACTTCAATGCCACGACAACTACCGCCGGCACAACGAAAGTAAGGATGTTGCCGAGGATATTGCCCAATGCAGCTCCGATTATCTGGACCTGCGACAACAGGCTGCTTCCGAGGCCTGAAACGATTACCAGGGAAACCGCTGCTATGAGGAACTTGTTTGTTTCCTTGTCGGTGATGTTCAGGAAGCCGACGACTAATCCCAGGACTACCAGGGCGCCGACGACGTACGCGATTACTGTGCCGTTGACGGCTGTAAAGCTGACCGCTGCGCCGGCAAGAACCGCTATCACTACGCCGAGAATGAAAGCCCATGTCCCGATTTCTTCCAATGAAGCCATTTTTTCAACCTCCAGACCGCAAAAAGCGGTTTAGTGTATAGCCATCATCCGAAAAGCAATATTTAAAGCCAACGCCCATTACAATGCTTTTTTTCGTCAAACAACGAAGTTATTGGCTTATTGGCTGCCTGCTGTGGTCAGGACTTGGCCGGCTTCGACAGCGTTCGCATACACTGCCTTGCCGCGCACCGAATAGAACGAGACTTCAAACCCAACGGTTTCGTTTTCCTTTCTCTCCGGCTTCACGAGCGCGGGAATGAAGCCCGAATCGTTGGCATACACTATGCCTTCGCTTTCAATGGTTTGGGCGGACAGCCGGGCGAGCCTGAAAAGGCTTTTCACTGAAACGCCTTTGCCTTCAAGCAGGCTTTTCGCCTGGCTTGCAGCGGTTTCAGCCTTTCCGGTTTCAAGGCTCAGGCTGCCCTCAAGCAGCACTTTGGGGTATTGGGTTTCAGGCTCGGCGCCTGGATACTTTGCCGAAAGCATTTTGTTCACGCCTTCGGCTATTTTTTGCAGGCCTGCCTCTTCCGCTCCGACTGAAACCGTGACAGCGTTCAAGTCAACCGATATTTCCGCGCTGACCGCATAATCCGAAATAAGCAGTGCGTTCACGTCCTGTGCAATGCCTTCCAGGCTGTTTTCATCCGCAAAGATTTCAATGCCCAGAGGAGCCGGCTGTGAAAGGTAGATTGAAACTGCGTTGACGTCGGCTATGCCGGAAAGCGCGGAGTTGAGGTCCTTTTCAGTGATGCCGGATGGAAGCGCGTATTCGCCTGAAAAGACAATCTCGTTTTCAAGGCCTGAAACCTGCAGGCTTGCTTTTGTGGAATGTGCAACCGGCTGTGCTGAAGAGTTTTCGGTTTCAATCGCAGTCGCATTGACAAGCTTTTCTCCGGACAGGGAAACGCTCAACAGCATCTTGATCTTGTCCAATGGCATGGAACTAGTGCCGACAAGGCCCGTGAGCCTCTGCACGGAAAACTCGTATTCCTTTGAAATGTTCAAGGCCTTGTTCTGCAGCCCAACCTTTTTCGGCACTTCGACTATGGCGTAGGAGTAGACTTCCAGGCCATCCAGGCCGCTTTTTTCCTGCAATTGCTCCGCAATGAATCCGACGTTGTAGTCGGGGCTGAAAGAAATGTCGGCAAGGTAATACCCGCCGTTCGTGTCGGCGTTCGGCTGGTAGCCTGACTGCACCTTTTTCACTCCGGCAACGGCATAAACCGCCTTGTCGATTTTCGCGAAATCATAGTCCTGTGTCTTGCCCACAATCCGCACGGATGGAAGCAATTGCTGGATTGAAGCGTCAACATTGTCCGCCTCGTAGGCTATTGTGGTTTGCTGCTGGCTTGGCTGCGGGCCGTCCTGCGGCGTGTTGCCGTTGCCGCTGTCGTCGCTGGACAGCACGCCGAACGCGATCGTCGAGCCCACCATGAAGACTATGACGAAAAGCGCGCCCGCCTGCGCCCAGCTTATCCTCTTCTTTCCGGGTTTTGCCAAAAAATCAACCTTAAAATAGTTTGCCAGACAAGAATAGCTTAGCCAACAAAATTAAAAGTTTTTGCTGGAACGGGTTTTCCGTGCCCGGCTTTGTTGTCTGCCTTTAAGGTGATTTTTTTATGGTTTTCAACGACAACGACGTTCTTCTGATCAACCTCACGTCAAAGGTGAAGGGCGGCGAGGTATTCGATTCGACTCTTGAAAGCGTCGCAAAAGAGCACGGCTTTTTCGAGAAAGAAAGGCAGTACAAGCCCTTTCCGATAGTTTTGGGCGCAAAGGAAGTCTTTCCCGCCCTGGAACAGCACATCAAATCATTGTCGGCGGGCGAAAAAAAATCCTTCACGCTTTCACCCAGGGAATCTTTCGGCGAAAGGAGCCAGGAACTAATCGGGATAATTTCCACAAAAGAATTCATTTCAAGGAAAATCAACCCGGTGAAGGGCCTTGTAATTGAAATGAACGGCAGGCAGGGGCGCGTCCAGAGCGTTTCAGGCGGGCGCGTCAGGGTTGACTTCAACAGCCCATTGGCAGGCAAGGAAATAGAATACGAAGTCGAGGTCAGGGAAAAAATCGCCGGCGACGGGAAAAAAGTGGAATCGCTATTTGAAAAATATTTTTCCGGCGTGCCGGAAAAGGAGAAAACGCTTTCAATCAAGGGCGGCGGAGTGGAAGTGCAATTGTCCCAGCGCTTCAGCAAGGCATTCGAACCCTTCAAGGTTTTGTTCTCCAAGCTCGTGGAAAAAAGCTGTCCCGCGCTCGAAGCCGTGAAGTTCTCGGAAATGCCCAAAGAGGAAAAAGGCGAAGGCAAAGGCGCAAGTGAAAGCGGGGCAGGAAGCGAAGAAATCTCCGGCGCGGCAGGCAAGGAAGCAAACCCAACGCCTGCTCAGGCAGAAGAAAGCCCCCGCGCCAAAGCCGCGCAAAAGCCCAGGCAGAAAAAGCCGGCAAGCGAAAGCAACGAGGACATCTGACAAATCTGCCGGCCGGGCCTGCCTGCGGCTGCAGGGCAAACTGCACCGCTGGCCCGGAAAACGCGTAGCTTTTTAAACATTTGTGAAAGCAATACTCTTTACGTTTTAAGGTAGGCTCAAAACGAATTTTTTCAGTTTTTTTGGTGGTCAGCTTTGACGCAGGAATTGAACGAGCTTAAAACCGGCACCACGACTGTCGCGATTGTTTTCGGCCAGGGCGTTGTCCTGGGCGCGGACCAGCGCGCGTCAATGGGCCATCTGGCTTACGACGAGGAAAGCCCGAAAATCTACACGATCAGCGACAAGATTGCAGTCACAAACGCCGGCAGTGTCGGGGACAGCCAGGTCATAGTGCGCTTCATGAAAAGCCAGGTTTTGAGCTACGAGCTTGAAAGGCAGGCGAAGATGACTCCGCAGGCCCTTGCAACGTTCCTTTCGAATGTCATGAATGCGAACCGCTATTATCCTTTCATTTCACAGTTTTTGATTGCAGGCGTGAACAGCGGGCCCGAAATTTTCGAATTGGAGCCGTTCGGCGGCGTCCTGGAAAGGCCAAAGTACGCGGTTTCAGGCTCGGGCACGGAGCTCGCATTGTCAGTTCTTGACTCGAATTACAGGTCCAACCTTTCAGAGGAAGAGGCCTTGTCCTTGGCGGCAAAGGCGGTCAAGGCGGCAACCAAAAGGGACATTTATTCCGGCGGCAAGTCGATTTCGCTTTGCGTTGTCGACGCAAAAGGCGTCAGGCATTTGTCCCAGCCGGAAGTCCTGAAGGTGCTTGACAGGCAGCCGAAGCTCGGCGCCTGAGGATTTTTGTTTCAGCCAATCCGGCAACCCAGCGCTTTTTTCATTTTAACAAGGAATTTTATTTGCCTTCATGGTTGGCATCGGTTTTGCATAAACGATTGGGCGGTCCAAAAAACGGTTCGGTTTCATGAAACGCCCAAGGAAAATCCTTTTTTACGATTCAGTGATATTGCATGAAAATCTTGGATGAAATCAAGGCGAAGGTTTCAGCTGTCCTTCCGGACAAGTGCCAGGTCAAGAAGATCGAGATGGAGGGGCCGGAAGTCGCCATTTACACGACAAACCCGAAGGCCTTTTTCGAGGACGAGAATTTTGTCGCAAAGCTCGCGTTCGAGCTGAAAAAGAGGGTCAACATCAGGACGGACAAGAGCCTTTTGCTTGAGCCCGAGCAGGCGAAGAAAAAAATCATTGAAATCGTGCCCGAGGACGCGCAGATAAAGGACATAACTTTCACGGATGCGTTCTCCGAGGTCGTCATAGAATCGATAAAGCCCGGCCTGGTCATTGGCAAGGGCGGCGAAACTTCGAAGCGCATAATCCTTGAAACCGGCTGGACCCCCAAGATAATCAGGGCGCCCACTTCGCCGTCAAAAATCCTTGCCGGCATAAGGCAGCACATAAACAAGTATGCCTCGGAAAGGAAGAAGATTTTGCAGAAGACGGCGGAGCAGATTTACCGCGAGGAAGAGCCGAGCCTCAATGACTGGGTGAGAATGGTCGCCCTGGGTTCATTCCGCGAGGTCGGAAGAAGCTGCATCCTTGTTGAAACGCCGAAGACAAAGGTTTTGCTTGACTGCGGCATAAACGTCGCGAACGAGAACGAGCGCTACCCTTTCCTTGACGCAATGAATTTTTCCGTCAACGAAATCAGCGCCATCATCGTCAGCCACGCCCACTTGGACCATTCCGGCTTCGTGCCGTACCTCTTCAAGCTCGGCTACCAGGGACCGGTTTACTGCACCGAACCCACGCGCGACCTTATGGCATTATTGCAGTTCGATTACATTGATGTCCTGGTCAAGGAAGGCAAGGAACCGCCTTACAACGAACAGCACGTCAAGGAAATGACAAAATATGTCATAACCCGCGATTACAGGGAAGTGACCGACATTTCGCCGGACATGCGCATGACATTCCACAATGCCGCGCACATTCTCGGCTCTGCGTCCGTGCATTTGCACATGGGCGACGGAATGCACAATCTCGTTTACAGCGCGGACATTAAGTACGGGTTCACGCGCCTCTTCAACAACGTTGACATAAAGTATCCGAGGCTTGAAACCCTGATTCTTGAAAGCACTTACGGCGCAAAGGAAGACATAATGCCGTTGAGGCAGGAAGCCGAGGACAGGCTTTTGCAGATAATAAACGACGTCGTGAGCAAGGACGGCAGCATCTTAATACCGGTTTTTGCCGTCGGCAGGGCGCAGGAAATCCTGCTCGTGCTTGAAAACTTTTACAAGCAGGGCCTGATTGACACGCGCATAATCGTCGACGGCATGACAAGGGAGGCGGGCGCGATCCACACAGCCTATCCGGAATACCTGCGCAAAGGCGTGCAGAGAAGGGTCTTGCAGAACGATTCCCCGTTCACGGCGCCGATTTTCGAGGAAATCGACCCCAAAAACAGGGAAGAAGCAGTCAACGGAAAACCCTCGATAATTCTCGCTTCATCCGGCATGATGACCGGCGGGCCTTCCCTGCAGTATTTCCACCACATGGCTGAAAACCCCGCCAACGCGCTCATCTTTGTCGGCTACCAGGGCGAGGGCAGCATGGGCCGCAAAATCCAGTCAGGAATAAAAGAACTGCCGATTGTCGGCAAGGACGGAAAGACGAAAGCTTTGAAAATCAACATGCGCGTTGAAACAGTCGAAGGCTTTTCCGGCCACAGCGACAGGAACCAGCTTTCAGCCTATGTGAGAAACCTGAAACCCAAACCCAAAAGGCTTTTCGTCAACCACGGCGAGAAAGGCAAGTGCATAGAATTCTCCAAATACATTGCAAGCAGGTTCCACATCAATGCGATGTCATTGCGCAACCTTGACGCTGTCCGCCTCAAATGATTTTTCCGAATTTTTTTGCGCTCCGGCATTTTTTCCCCTTTTTAAATAAAGCTTAAATAATAGAACGCCGTTTTTGTAATGGTGCTTCCGCCGCATGCCCACTGATTACCTGAAAGACTTAATGACCAAGGTCAAGGCGTCGAAGCGCAAGCCGGGCGAGGCGGAAAGCGCTGCACCGCCATCCAAAGTAGCGGCTGCAAAAAAGCCCGTGGCCGGGGAAAAGGCCGCGGCTGCCGAGGAAATATTGCAGGCGATGAGGCAGACTTCAACCATTCCGGCGAAGGCGCCGGAAGCCGGGGAAGAAGCCGTTCCAGCCGGCGAGGCAATGCAGTTGGTTGAAGGCCAGAAGTCGCAGGTTGAAAAAGAGCTTGAGGAAACCAAAACCAAAACCGAGGTCGCGTCCTACGGCGATGTCAGGATTTTCAGGCTGCCGGACAAGCCACTGCTATACTATTTTGTTCCGGTGCCCAAGGCGGCAGCGTCCGAGAGGACGATAATCAATACGCTGAAAGAGGCTGCGACAAGGCTCATAAGCATCCAGCCTTACCGCATCCGCGACCAGGCGCAGAGAAGAATCATTTACAAGCAGAAAATCGAGGAAATCCTGAAGTCTTCACCGGAGCTGAAGATTCCGAGGGGACGGTTTGATTTTTACATTGACGCGGTTGTAAGGGAAATGGTGGGCTACGGCCTCATCGACCAGCTTGTGCAGGACGACAGGCTTGAGGAAATAATGATCATCGGCCCGAAAAAGCCGGTTTTTGTCTTCCACCGCGACTTTGAAATGATGGCGACGAACATCGAGTTTTTTTCCGACGACGAAGTGCAGGATTTGATCAACAGGATTGCGCGCGAGGTCGGAAGGCGCGTCGATTTGAGCGCGCCGCTGCTTGACGCAAGGCTGCCTGACGGCAGCAGGGTAAATGCCACAATCCCGCCGGCTTCTGTTTCAGGTTCCACCCTCACAATCAGGAAATTCAGGGAAGACCCTTACTCGATTGTCGACCTCATAAATTTCGGCACAATCAATGCGGAAGTTGCCGCGTTCCTCTGGCTGTGCGTTGAGGGCATGAGCGTCAGGCCGGCAAATGTGCTCATTTCCGGCGGCACGGGTTCGGGCAAGACGACCCTGCTGAATGTCATGGCATCCTTCATTCCGGAAAACGAGCGCGTCATTACAATAGAGGACACGGCAGAGTTGAACCTTCCATTGAACCATTGGATCAGGCTTGAGGCAAAGCCGCCGGGCTTGGAAGGGAAGGGCGAGCTGACAATGGACATTTTGACGAAAAACTCTTTGCGCATGAGGCCGGACAGGATAATCGTCGGCGAAATCAGGCATGCCGAGGCGTTTTCGCTTTTCACTGCAATGAATACTGGACACGATGGCTGCCTTACTTTTGACACAAAGATTCCATTCCCTGACGGCATTGAGGAAATTGGCACGTTTGTTGACGGCCTGATTGAAATGAAAGGCTCGAGGAAGGAAGGCGAATGGCAGATTGTTGATGTTGATGGCAAGGAAATAAATTCACTCGACGACAGCGGGAAAATGCAGCGCGAAAAGGTTGTCGAAGCCAGGAGAAAACCATACGCCGGAAAGGTCAGGCACATAAGGCTTGCAAGCGGTGCCGAAATCACGGTTACACCGAACCACCCTTTTTACACTTTTGACGGAAAGGTTGTGCAGACTGCCGCGGGAAATCTTGAAGAGGCAATGTTTGTTGCAACTCCCGCCAGGCTTTACCGGAATGCTGATGCCGTCAAGCCGGAAATCGAGTATTGGAGCGGCCTGTTGCACGGCGATGGGCACATTCTTGATTACCGGCGCAAGCGCGAGAAGAACGGCAAACAATATGAATGCAACGAGGGCAGGGTAAGTCTTTTCACCGAAGATGAAAGGATAATTCCTGAATTTTCCGCTTTCATGAAAAAAGAGTTTGACGGAACCCATGTCGGAGTGAGGCCCGCGTCCCCTGAAAAAAATTGTTTTGAAGTGAGTGTGAGTGGCATTGTCAAATCGAGGAAAGCCCAGCAGCTGTTCGCAATTCCGGCGGGGCCGAGAAACAATGCACTGGTTTCAAACAGCCATTTTTGCTCTTCACTCAACGAGTTTGTGGCCGGCTTTTTTGACGCGGAAGGCCACGTTGACCTCGAAAATAACGCGCTTGTTTTCACGTGCGGAAACGAGCATTACATTGACTTTGTACGGTATGCCCTCCTCACGGAAGGGATCGTTTCGAGGAAATACGAGTCCAGAACAGCCAACAGCAGGTGGTTCAGGCTTTACGTTTACGGCTTGGAGAATGTCCGCAAATTTTCGGCGGCTTTTCCGTTGAAGTATCCTGAGAAATTGAAAAAGCTTGAACTGCTTCTTTCAAAACCCGTCCAGCCGAACACCAATGTAGATGTTGTCCCGTGCAATGCCCTGATTGCCAAAATGGTTGCGGAGGCGCAGGCAAAGGGCATTAGCGAGCGCGCAATTGCGAGGTTGGCTGGCGTGAGCCAGGGCCTTTTGCGCTTTTTCAGGCTCGGCCAGAGAATGCCGTCAAAGGAGAGTGTCAAAAAATTGGCCGTGGCATTCAAGGCGGCTGGCATTGAAGCTGACGGCCTTGAACAGCTCGCGTCAAGCGAAATTTTCTGGGACCGGATTACGCACATCCATGAATTTGATTACAGCGGTTTTGTCTACGATTTGACCGTTGGCGAAAAAGAGGCAAGCGGCCTGAAACCGCACAATTTTGTCGCTGAATCGATTATTGTGGGCAATTCCCTGGGTTCAGTGCACGCGAATTCCGCGCAGGAAACGCTTGTCAGGGTTACCAGTCCGCCCATGAATGTGCCGCCTCTCATGCTGAGCGGCCTGGATTTTGTCATAATCGAGCACAGGCTGCATGACAGGCAGAAGGGCACTATCAGGAGGCTGACCGAAATTTCGGAAGTGTCGGGCGTTTTGCAGGGCAAGGCGCAGACCCAGGAGCTATTCAAGTGGAATCCGGTGGATGACTCGTTTGAAAGGACTTCAGTGCCGAGCGCTTACCTGAAGATGCTGGGCGATTTCAGCGGTTTGAAGAAAAAGCAGCTTGACGACGAAATTTCGGAAAGGGAAAGGTTTTTGAAGGAGTTAGTCAAACTAGGGATAAGGGGCATGCCGGAAGTTTCGGCAAAGCTCCAGGCGTTCCTTGACGGCCGCGCGAAAAAATGATTGTTGGTTGTTATGGCTTTGAAGCTTTTTGGTGACAGGAAAAAATCCGGGCAGGAAAAGCCTGCCGGCCCTGGTTCGCAGTCCAAGGAATCAGTGGACATGGACAAGGTAGAGCAGATAGTCAAAAAGATGAAGAGCAAGTACAAGGACGAGGGCAGGCCTTTGGAGGCCGCTTCGGGCGAGCTTGAAGAACTGCGCGGAATCATTGCGGAAGGCCATGGGGCGAAAATCGAGGTGCAGCGCATCGAGGAATTGCAGGAACTCAAGAACCCGCTCATCCAGAAGCTTGGAACGGTTTTCCTGCGCTTTCAGGGTTTTTTCAGGCCGATAGTCAACGTCATAAAGGAGTTGCCCGCGTCGAAGGAACTCTCATTTTATCTTGAATCCGCGAATGTCAGGCTGTCAACGCAGCAGTACCTTGCCATTACAGCGGTTGTTTCCGTCATAATGTTTTTGATCGGCTGGGTTGTGGGCAGCGTACTGTTTTCGGCGATGACCCTGAACATTTTAGTGATCCTTCCGGTCGGCATACTGGTTGGATTCATTGTCTGGCTCATCACGATAATTTTCATGCTGTTTTTGCCGAGAAAGCTTGCGCAGATGCGCGGCGAGGCGGTGACAAGGGAAATGCCTTTCGCTTTGAGGCACATGGCGACCGAGCTTAAAGCCGGGATAAGCCTTTACCGCACAATCCAGGCGATTGCAACCGCAGGTTACGGCGCTTTGTCCGAGGAATTCTCGTGGGTTGTCACGCAGATAGAGGAGGGCACCGACACCAAGGATGCGTTGCGGAACCTCGCCTTGCGCACGCAGTCCGTTGCGTTGAGGAGTGCCCTGCTGCACATAATCAGGGCGCTGAAGACCGGGGGCAACCTTTCCGATGTCATGGAAACAATCGCGGAAGACGTTTCGTTCGAATTGAGGGCGAGAATCCAGGCCTTTGCGGAAGCGCTCAACTTTTTCGGGGTCATATTCATTTTCATCGCCATTGTCCTGCCGGTTTTCATCGCAATTCTCGGCGGAGTCAGGAACACGCCTTTGCAGATCGGCAGCGGCAGCAGCATTTTCTCGGTTCTGCCGCTCGCGCCGGAGAACATCGCGGTCATTTATCTTGTCATAATGCCGATAGTGCTTGCAACTCTCATAGCGTACATTGCAATCAGCCAGCCGAGGTCTTGAAATATGGAACAGGAGCAGACACTAGTTGAAAAGTACCAGGGCTATTTGAAGCAGGCCGGCCTGAAAGTGGACGCGGGGGTTTTCATCGCCATGGCCGTGGCGCTCGCAATCATCTTCGCGGTTCTCACGTTCTTTTTCCTCAGCGTTGCCGGTTTGTTCGACGAGCTCAGGATTTTTGTCGCGGTCATTCCAATTGTCGCATTGGACCTGTTTTTGGGTTATCCTTACCTGAAGGCAATGCAGCGCATTGACGCCATTGAAAAGGCACTGCCGGAAGCCCTGAAACAGATGGCTGACACGCTTAACGCGGGCGGCACATACGAATATGCTTTGCGGGAGATTGCGAACGCCGAATACGGGCCTTTGGCAAAGGAGATGAACAATGTTTTGAGGAAGCTTGAGGAAGGCGAAAACCTTGAGAATTCCCTGAAAAGCTTTTCCGAAAACATCGATTCAAGGCTTGTAAGCAGGTCAATCATCGTCATAATCGATTCGATCAAGGCAGGCGCGGGCCTTGCCGACGTTCTTGAGGAGATTTCCGACGACATCCGCGAAATTTACCGCATAGGGCAGGAGCGCAAGGCGAAAACCACGATGCAGGTCATGTTCATGGTTGCCGCCGGCGCGATTGTGGCGCCGCTCATTTTCGGCATCGTTTCGACAATCATTTCGTTCCTTGTGGTTTCGGCCTCACAGGGCCTTGACATCGGCCTCGCGGCAAGGGCGCAGGCAGTCGCAGTTAAGGACCTCATAGTGCTGCTCATGCAGGCGTATATCGCAGTTGAAATTCTTGCCGTCGGATTCATGCTTTCGCTTATGCGCGACGGAAAAATGAGCAAAAGTATTATATACATCCCAATCCTTCTATTACTTGCGTTTGTTTGTTATTTTGCGGCAAAAATCCTGTCGGTTGGACTGTTTGGTGGCGTGATATGAGCCTTTTTTCGGAGGAACTCGGGCAGGCCTCAATCGAAGTGCTGCTTATGATCGCCGCAGCCATTGTCGTAGCCTTGGTCGTTGCTTTATACTTAAAATCTGTGCCAAAAGCGGTTCAGAACGAACTCGCCAACAGGGAGCAACAGGTTTTAAACGGTTAAATTGGAGGTTGAAAAAATGGATTCTAATGGACAGGGCGCTTTGGAGTATCTGCTGCTGATTGGTGCGGCTGTGCTGATTGCGGCAGTCGTAATAGTGCTGCTGACGAACATAGGGCAGTCGGGCAAAACCACAGCTGAGACATCGGCTAATACCGCTACGGAAGCGCAGTCAAACCTGCAAAACCAGCTCACTCCATGAACTGGCAGAGAAGGCCACTCGCTGGCCTTTTTTTTATTCTTAAAAAAACCGGTGGTGTTGAAATGGATTCGAAAGGTCAAGGGGCATTGGAGTATCTGCTGCTGATTGGTGCGGCTGTGCTGATTGCGGCAGTCGTCATAATACTGCTGACAAGCTCTGCAAGCAGCGGCAAAGGCAGCATTGAAAATTCCCAGGGCACGTACAACTCAAGTCTTGCAAATTTGGGGAACGTCGCATGATTTTGGTGAAACCAATGGATTCGAAAGGTCAAGGCGCACTGGAATACCTTCTGCTGATTGCGGCAGCCGTTTTGATTGCCGCGGTTGTAATCGTGGTTATCACGAACTTCATCGGGCCGACCAAGCAGCAGGGAAACCAGCAGCTGACGAATTTCCTCAACACGGTCAATGGAGTTTAAGGTGTTGCCAGTGGATGAGCGCGGCCAAACGGCTTTTGAATACCTTCTGACGGCATTGTTCGGAATCCTCCTTGCGATTGCAGCCGCGCTTCTAATCAATGCAATCGTTTCCGTTGCAACCAAGGCGCAGGCTGACATCCTGACCTACCGCAGCGAAACCATCACTTCGCTTATGCAGTAAGCCTGCCTATTCACAAAATGATTGCGTGGCCTTCATAAGCCTTTTATTTGCGCCGCCCTTTCTTTTAATAGGCAAGTTTTTTTTGTGCAGGTGTGGAATGCAATGCTTTTTGTTCTGGCAAACTACCTTGTTTCGCTTGCAGTCCTTGCCGTTGCGTCAATCATTGATTTGAGAGAAAGGCTAATCCCGAACAAATTGACGTATTCGCTGATTGCTTTTGCGCTGGCATCCAAAACAACCGAATCGTTTGTGAAATCCGACTGGTCAATTCTGGGGTTTTCGATTGCTTTGGGAATTGCGACTTTTTGCGTTTCGTGGCTTCTGTGGAAGCTCGGCGTCTGGGCCGGCGGGGACGTGAAACTGTTCACGGCGCTTGCCTTCGCGAACCCGTTCAATCCCGCGGTTGCCGGCGCATTGCTTGGAATTCCGCTGCTGCAGGCGATTCCCCTTCCAATTTTTCCGCTCACGCTTTTCATTTTCTCGGTTTTTTCGGTCATGCCTTTCGGCGCGATGATTGCCGTGCGCGGCCTGCAATCGGACGCGGTTGCGCGCAGGGAAATCTTTGAAAGCGTCAGGGGCACGGTTGTTTCGACTGCAAAAATCATTGCCCTTGCCCTGGGCTTGAACGCGGTCCTGGTTTTGTTCGGTTTGCCGCAGATTCTGGTGCTGCCGCTGCTTTTCATTGCGGCTTTCCTGCCGGCCAAGGCAAAACCGGCAGTGTCGGCGGGATTGTTTGCGTTTGCATTGTGGCAGAGCCTTTTGCCGGCGCTTTCCGGCTTTCTGGCTTCAACCGCGGCAATTTCGCTTGTTTACATTTTCTTAAAGCTTTTCGCGGTTTCAAAGCGGTTTTTGGTTGAGGAGAAGCCCGTCAGCGAGCTGGCGGAAGGCGACATTCCCGCGAAAAGCTTTTTCCTGCTTTCCGACGGCAATGTGGCGGAAAAGGAGCCGCTTTCAATAAAAACAATTATTAACCACTTAAAAGCCAATAAATTAGAATCCCTTCTGTCCGAGCTAAAGCCCCAGGGAAGGGAGATTGCGTCGAGCATCAAGGCGCGCGGCCTGACTGAAGAAGAGCTTTCGGAGCTGAAAAAATTATGCATGGAAAAACGCATTCCGGAAAAAATCCTGGTCAAGAAGAGCGCGGCCTTTGCGCCCTCGGTCCTGATTGCGTTCGTCTTGCTTGGCATTGCGGGTGATTTGCTGTGGAAAATTTTGGGTTTCTGAAAAACAGGAAGGGCCAGGCGTCAATCGAATTCATAATGATTGTGCTCATTTCGCTTGTCTACATCGTGGGCTACGTCCAGCCGAACATCACTATTGCGGCTGAATCCGCGAAAGACGTTGCAAGGGTCGGGCAGGCGAGGCTTGCCGCGGACAAAATCGCTTCGGCCACAAATGCCATCCTCACTTCCTCTGGCGAGGCGAAGGAAACGATCAACGTCTTCATTCCGGCAGAAGCAACGATAGAATGCAGTCCGTCAAAAATCACGTTTAAGGCAAGCCTCAGCGCAAAGCTCGGCCCGGGAAAAGAGCCGCCGGCATGCCAGAATGACGGCACGGGCAACATCAACAAGTGCGTGGGCGAGGCAACGTTCATAAAAAATATCAATTCCTGCGGCAACATTTCCGCACCCATAACCGGTCCCGCAAGCCTGCGCATAGCAATCCAGAATGACTCCGGCGGGGTTTCGCTTAACGTGCCGATCTGAAGGTGCTCTCTTGAACAAAAAAGGACAGATTAGCTTTGAGGCATTGCTTATAGCGGTTGTCGTCATCGGCCTCTCGCTTGTCGCTTTAAGCTATTTTCTGGCAATCAACGATTCGACAAAGGCTTTGCTGACAGCGAAAACCGACATTCTCGCAAGGCTGCAGAAAGCCGACACGGTTTTCCTGCTTGAAAAGCTTGACTTCCAAGAACATGCGAACGCCCCGCCCGCTTCCGGGAAACGCATCACGATAACAGCCTACATCAGCCCGGCTGGCCTGCCAAGCGACATCCGCTCCGACATTGTTTCCGGCACAGCGGCAAAGGTCAAGGCAACCACAGGTTATGATCCTGTGACAGTCCAAGTGGTTTCCTGAAAAAAAAGATTTACTGCCCGCGTGTTTTTCAGGCATTTTCCCTTTTACCGGTTTTTTCCGCAAGCCCGGCAGTGAATGTATCGAGTTTTTGCACGGAAACCTTTCCGCTTTTGTCCCTTACGGCAACAGTTTCTGATTCCTCTTCCCTCTGCCCCACAGTGAGCGTGAAAGGAATTTTCCTCAGTTCCGCGTCCCTGACCTTGTAGGAAACGGTTTCCTGCCTGTCGTCGAGTTCGCTGCGGATAAAATTTTGCCTCAATTGTCCATGCACTTTTTTCGCATAATCGTTGAACTTGTCGCTCACAGGAAGCACTTTGACCTGCACCGGGGAAAGCCATAACGGAAAATTTCCGCCGAAATGCTCTATGAGTATGCCGATGAACCTTTCAACAGAGCCGAAGATAACCCTGTGCAGCATGATCGGCCTGTGCTCCTTGTCGTCCTTTCCAATATAATAAAGTTCGAACTTTTCGGGCATCTGGTAGTCGAGCTGGATTGTCGCGCACTGCCATGTTCTCCCCAAAGAATCGCGGATGTGGAAGTCTATTTTCGGGCCGTAGAACGCGCCGTCGCCTTCATTGATTTTGAATTCCACGCCCGCCTCGTTCAGCGCCTTTTTGAGTTCGCCTTCGGCGTGGTCCCATGCCTCCTTCGAACCCATCGCCTTCTCAGGCCTCGTCGACAATTCGACGCGGTAAGAGAAACCGAAAACGGAATACATCTTGTCGATGAGGCCGATGATGCCATTGACTTCCTGCATTATCTGCTCCTCGGTGCAGTAGAGGTGCGCGTCATCCTGAGTGAACCTTCTCACACGGAACAGCCCATTCAAAACGCCCGACTTTTCGTGCCTGTGCACTGTTCCCACTTCGGCAAGCCTCAAAGGCAAATCGCGATAACTGTGCCTTTTCGACCTGAATACAAGAATTCCGCCGGGGCAGTTCATGGGCTTTACGGCAAAATCCTCGTCGTCGATTTTCGTGAAATACATGTTGTCCTTGTAGTGGTCCCAGTGCCCCGACTTCTCCCAGAGCTTTTGCTTCATTATTTCTGGCGTCTTTATTTCGTCATATCCCGCTTTGAAATGCTCTTCGCGCCAGAATTTCATGAGCTCGTTCCAGATTACCATTCCGTTCGGATGGAAAAAAACGCAGCCGGGCGCCTCTTCCTGCATCGAAAAAAGGTCAAGCTCCCTGCCAAGCTTCAAATGGTTTCTTTTCGCGGCCTCTTCCTTTTGCGCCACAAACTCTTTCAGCTTTTTCTCTTCGGGGAAACTGATGCCGTAAATCCTCTGCAGCATCCTGTTCTTTTCACTGCCCCGCCAATACGCGCCGGACGATTTCAAAAGCTTGACCGCCTTGATGCGCCCGGTGTTTGGAATGTGCGGCCCGGAACAGAGGTCGGTAAACTTGCCGTCCTGGTAAACTGAAATGGTTTCGCCTTCCGGCAGTTCTTTGATCAATTCAACCTTGTAAGAATTTTTTTTGAACATTTCAAGGGCTTCCTTCCTGCTGATTTCCCTGCGCTCGAAGTGCTCGTCTTTTTTCACAATCTCCTTCATCCTGCCTTCGATTTTTTCCAGGTCTTCGGGCGAAAAAGGATGCTTCACATCAAAATCATAATAGAATCCCTCGTCAATCGAAGGGCCGATGGTCGGCTTGGCTTCGGGAAACAGTTCCAGCACTGCCTCGGCCATGACATGCGAAGTGGAATGCCACATTGTCCTCAGGCCGTCGGGGCTTTTTTCCGTGAGAACCTCAAACTTCCCGCTTTTTTCAATCGGCCTTGACAAATCCAGGACTTCATTGTCAACTTTCACGGAAAGCGCCGCGCGTGCCAAGCCTTCGCCTATTCCCTTGGCAATTTCCGCGCCGGTAATGCCTTTCGCGAATTTCTTTTTGCCGCCGTCGGGGAACTCAAGTTCAATCTGCTTTTCGGCCATGGTATAACCTATTCAGTGAAACGCATAAAAATGTTGATTTGGCATTTGAATCTAATCTTTTCCGAAACCCAGCAATCCAGCGAACGCCATTGAGAGAACATATAGGATAACCGCCAATAATATGATGTGCCCTATGCCGAAAATGAGCGAGGCGTACTCCAGGAACCCGCCAAGTACCCCGCCAAGGATATTCAGGCCCAAAGAAAGGCTTGCATTTTTGGTTTTTTTGAAAAGCGAGGAAAAAACCAGTCCTGCAAAAAATATGGGCAACGTGGCAATGAACGCCGGGGCAATAAGCCTTATCACCGGATTGTCAAACGGAATGTTTTTTGGCGGAAAAATGAAATTGAAAATCAGGGTCAAAAACAGCAATGCGTAAAAGTAACGGATTTTTTTAGGATTGAATTTTATTACGAACAAGTTTGCGGCCAAAATCATGACTAGTATGAATGTTATGACCACGGCGTTCACAAACCAGTTTGTTCCGAAAATCAGGGATAATTCCACGATGCTTTTGGTCTCCAAAAGCATGAATGCGGCGCCCAAAAAGAAAAACTGCAGGTTGCCAAGGATGCCTGCATCAGCGCCTGATTTGATTGAAAAGAAAACAGCCGCCGCACTTGCAGCAAATATGATGATGAGGATTATTATGTATTCCGGCGGAATGAAATTGTTTTCAAGGTACAGGTAAGGCCAGTTGTCGCTCGGCACCTTGTATTTTCCGCTGTTTTTCGCATATGCCCCTGAAGTTTCATTGAAATTCGGGACGTTTTCCTTCAATAGCCCGCCGGACGTGTTGGTTACAAGCATTACCTTTTCCGATGGCATGGCGGCTGACTCGAAAACAAGAGGTTTCTGCCCGAAATTTTCGCTTAACAGGTCGAAGAGCTTCTGCGCCACCCATTCCCTGTTGGCAAAAAAAGACAGGGAAATCACCCCGCCGTCCTTAAGCCTCTTTTTGGCCTCGTTTATTCCTTCCAGAGTATAAACAAAGTTGTCAAGCCGGACGTTCGCCATCGTGGAAAACAGCCTGTGCGAGTCCAGAAAACCGTAGACTATGAGGTCGTATTTTTTGTCCGTGCTTTTAAGGTATGTCCTGGCATCGTCCACGATTATGCTGACTCTGGAATCGCCATATGCACCGTCCTTTCTTTTTTGGGATGATATTTCGACTATTTTTTGGTCAATTTCAACTGCATCAATGTGTTCGGCCCCGCTTTTCAGCGCAAAAAACAGGTCGTTTGCACCGCCGCTTCCAAGGATTAGGACATCTTTTGGCTGGGCAAATTCATATGGCAGATTGTATATTTCGGCCCATGCCTTGTTTATCTCATATTTTTTTATCGTCTGCTGGTCGAATTTGGTTGCGCTCAGGTAATAATTGTTGTTAACGGTCAAAGAAAAATAATTGTTTCCGGTTTCCGGCGTCACGACAAGCTTCTGGTAAGGCGACCAGACCTCATTTTCGGCAACAATTACGATTACCGACAGCGCTATGGCAAAAAACAGGATTCCGGAAACAAAATGGATTTTTTTGCCCCTGAGGAACCAGAGAGTGCAGGCTGCGCCCACGGAAAACCATGCGACCGGCGGAACTGACAGGAACGACAACAAAGTGAAAACCACTATGCCCGCTATTGCGCCCAGAATGTTTATGGCATATGCCCTCAGTGGCTGGAATTTTTCAAAGAACCTGCCCAGGATTTGTCCCAGTGGGACAAAAAACAGGAAATTGACGAAAAACACAAGCGGCATGACAAGAATCAACGGCAGGGCTTGGCCGGAAAAATCCACGAAAATGAAATCCGACAGGTTTTGGCTCGGGGCAACCCCGATTTTTTTTATCAGCACTGCAACAATCACCGTTGCGAAAAAAAGTGCCGGCAAAAAGCGCGAAAAATCCTTCCTGCCGGCAAGCAGGCAGCCGAGCCCCATTCCAAGAAAACTTGAAATCAGAATAAGGTTGGTGAAATATCCGATTGCGGCAACGGTTCCAGGAATCCACCGGATCATGGCCAGTTCAAAAAAAAGCGTCAAAAAACTGATCAAAAACAAGCCGAAAACGTCAGATTTTCTCATTCAATATTCTATGCGTTATTCGATTATTAAATTTGTTGTGTGTCCAGCCATAGATCCTCTTTCATGGGAAACCTGCTTGGAGCGGCTTAAAAAACCTTCAAAACTTCACTATTTCATGCAGGCTTCGCCTTCATTCGTGCCAACGCCGGGCATCTGCGTTCCGTGCAAGGGCAGGCTGTGGTGCAATCTTCCGTCCTGCCCATTGCTTGACCGCTTTGAAAAAAAGCGGGCAACGCAGAGGCTATTCGATGCCAAGGAGTTTGTCGGCTCCTCCCCTCCGTCAATTTTCGTTGCGTGGAAAAACTATCCGCAGGTTGACATCGCACCATTGTCTCCGCCGCAACTCGTCGAAGACGCCGCGTTTCTTGACAATCCCGAACAATGGTATGGGCTTCCGTCAAGCGAAATTCTAGGCTTTCGCCAGCAGCTGTTCCGCTCCAACAAAAAAGTTTCCGTGCACTCCGCGTCAAACCCGACATATGACGTTGCCGCCATACAGGAAATCGCCATGTCCGAAAAACAGGTTGACCTTGACGTCAAACTCAAGGACAAGCCGAAACTCGGCTCTTCCTTTTCCGACCTTTTCGCGCCGATGGGCCCCTCAGCCGCCATGGAAAAATTTTCGTTCGAATCAAACCCAAGCATTCCGACAAAAGTCGACTACCTTGTCTCGGACACGGATGCAAAATCAACGACCGCAATGCAGGAACTCTATACTGACGGCCTGCCGGTGCATTTCCTTTACAAGCTTTTGTCCGCCGGCACCCTGGGCGTGAAAAAGAACAGGAAATTCGTCCCGACCAGGTGGTCGATCACTGCAGTGGACGACACGGTTTCAAAACAGCTGCTTGAAAAAGTCAAATATCTTCCCCAGCTTTCCGAAATCAGGCTGTTCAATTCCAATTACCTTGACAACAATTTCTGGGTGATGCTTCTGCCGAATGAATGGTCGTTTGAAATGATGGAAACATGGATGCCGGGCGGGGTGTGGACGCCGAACGCAACCGATTTCCACGTCGCGCACGATTTCGAGTTTTTTTCGGGCAGGAAAAACTATGCCGACAACATTACGGGCGCATACTATTCGGCGAGGCTTGCTGTCTGCGAGTATTTGCGCAGGGAGAAAAGGCAGGGCGCGGCGATTGTTTTCAGGGAAATAGGCAAGGGCTACGACGTTCCTCTTGGAACCTGGCAAATCCGCGAGAACGTGCGCCACGCCCTGCAGAAAAAACCGCTTGCATTTTCCGGCATTGACCTGGCATTCGCTTTCCTGAAGTCAAAGCTTGTCGTGCCCATTGAAACTTACAGGAAAAAAAGCGTTTTGTACGACGCCCTGAAACACCAGAAGAAAATCCTTCAATGGGTTTGACTTTTTGCGGCAATGCGCTTCTGCAATCGCCGAAATTCACCAAGCCTTTTAATGCGTGTTGCCTGCCAAAGCGGTCATGGAAAAGCGCTTTTACGTTGACACTTCCGTCTGGCGCGACTACTTTGAGGACAGAAGTGACGGGTTGAGGCCGCTTGGAATGTTCGCTTTTGATTTTTTGAAACAGTGCGTTGAAAACGATTCGCTTATTTTGTATTCTGATTTGGTTGTCATGGAGCTTGGGCACGATTATTCAAGCGAGCGGATTGGGCAAATGTTTGCCCCTTTCAATGAGAATATCCTGCGGCTTGAAATTTCCGCGGGGCAGATTTCCGAAGCAAAAAGGCTTTCCCTGGAGATAAAAGGGGCGCATTATGCCGATATCCTTCACGCACTTGTCGCGAGGGATAACAGGGCGGTCATGGTTTCAAGGGACGGGCATTTTCAAAGCCTGACGGGAATTGTTGAAGTGCTTTTGCCGGAAGAAGTCATTTTTGATTGAGTTCAAACTTTTTTTCCAATTCATTAATGTATTTCTCGGCTGCCTCGATTCTTATTTTCCTGAATTCCTCATCCGTTTTGGCTTTTCCCTTGCCTTTCAGGATGCCGCGCATTGCCGCCAGCCGTTCCCATTCGGCTTTCCTGCGCTCTTCGATTTCCGAGAGCCGGTTCCGTATTGCCTCACGGATGAATTCGGTTTTAGTGGAATATCCTGCGGAGGCCATCTCCTTTTCGATGCGCCTCGCCAGAGCCGGGTCAAGCCTCAAAGAAACGGTTTCCATGTAATACATTGTATTACAACGCATATTTAAAAACAGCTATTTTTTCGCGAATTTTCCGAACTGCGCCAGGAGCGCTTCAAGCTGTATGCGCTCGTTCCCGCCTTCAACCAGCCTGAAATTGTATTCGCCTATGATGTTTGCAAGCTCGATTTTTGTTTTGCTTGGCAGTTCCTCTTCCGGCAAAGCCATTGTTTCCTTGTAAAGCTGGCCTATGACATCCTCGCCCGACATTCCGTGCTGGAACATGAGCGTGTCGAGCTTTTCCCGCGCTTCCTTGAATTTTCCTTCCAGGCCGAATGCAATCATTTCCCTCACTTCTTTTGGTTTGGCGCGGCTTGAAACGCTGTAAACTGTTTCCTCTTTCACTTTTCCCTCAAGGCTTGCCGACGCCTGCAGAATGTTTATCGCCTTTCGCAGGTCGCCTTCGCTGACGTAAATCATGGCCTTGACAGCGTCTTCCTCGATTTCAACTTTTTCCTTTTCCGCTATTTCCTTAAGCTTGTTCGCTACCTGCGTTGCAGGCAAAGGCGTGAACCTGAAAACAACGCACCTGCTCTGTATCGGCTCTATCAGCCTGCTTGAATAGTTGCATGACAGGATGAAGCGGCACGTTCTCGTATACCGTTCCATTGTCCTGCGAAGGGCCTGCTGCGCATCGGTTGTCAGGGCGTCGCTTTCGTCGAGAAAAATGATTTTGAAGTTCGCGTCAAACGCAAGCGTCCGCGCAAAGTCCTTGATTGTGTTCCTTACGACATCAATGCCCCTTTCATCACTCGCGTTTAACTCAAGGAAGTTGCGCTCGAATTCTTTTCCGTAAAGCTCTTTTGCAAGGGAGACTGCTGCGGAGGTTTTTCCCACCCCCGCCGGACCGGAAAACATGAGGTTGGGCACGTTTTTCCTGTCAACGTAGCTTTTCAGGCGCCGGGTTATTTCCTCGTGGCCCACTACTTCGGACAGCGTGGTCGGCCTGTATTTTTCAATCCAGGGCAGTTCAATCGTCATGCCAAAAACCTTTTTGCCGCACCAAGGGCTAATCTAAAACTCTTCTGGATAACAATTAAAAACTCCACCTGACCAATATCTTGGTGGTGCAATGGAAAACGAAAAGGATTTCCTGCCGATAATAACGGCAAGCGCTTTGCCTGGCCAAAGGGTTTCCGAAGTGCTCGGATTGGTGTGGGGTTCGGACATCCGCGCAAGGTCAATTTTCAAGGACATAGTGGCGATGTTCCGCTTTCTTGGGGGCGGCGAAATAAAGGAATATGCCTCGCTTTTCGACGAGGTCAGGCACAACGCCATTGAAAAGCTGCGGAGGAACGCTGAGCTTGTCGGCGCTGACGCAATCATTGACGTGCGCTTTGTCTCCTCAGTAGTTGTTCCAGGCGGCGTGGAATTCCTTGTTTACGGCACGGCTGTAAAGCTTGAAAAGGCTAAATGACTTTTTTTTGTGATGGCATGTCAAAAGGCGAATCAAATGAAAAGAAGGGCGGCGGCTCCGCCAGCAGGAAAATAGTCTTTGCCTGCCTTTTCCTTTTCTCTTACGGCATACTCGTGGGCTTTTCCATGGCGCGCGATTCCCTCCGCGCGGTTGTGCAGAACATTCCGCCGCTCAACTTCCTTCTGCCGCTCATGGAATTCCAGAGCCTCATGTTCTGGCTCGTTCCGCTGGCAGGATTTTTCCTCGCATATTATTTCATAGGCTGGTACGACGATTACTTCGAGACAAAGCAGGGCCTCTCCCCCGTTTTTCCAATCGCCCTTGTCATACTTTGCTTTCTTGCATTTTACATCGCGTTTTTCTGGTACGTGCAGAACATTGTCGAGCTTTCCGGCGCGCAGGGCCAGGCATTCTGCTTTTCAAACGACCACTGCAACGCATTGCGCGAATCGCTTGCAAGCCAGGGCAAGCAGTTCATGGTTGAAAACTTTTCCGAACGCTTCCAGTCAAGCCCGTTCGCGCTGTTCATGTGGTCCGGCATCCTTGCATGGGCTTCGGCTGCAATAATCGCGAAACTTGAAGAAAAAGGCTTCTTCTAGCCCTCGCGGGAATCCGGCTTTTTTTTGTTCCCTGCCAGAAGGCCTTCGTTGAAGGCATGCTGCGTTCTGGCCTTCGCGTTAATCCGGCTGGAATGCCATGAAAGCCATCCAACACGTTTTTTATTCCCTTTTGATGCTATTATTGTTCCGGTTTTCGCATGGTTTTGTCGGACGTTTTCGAGCTTTACAAAAAGAACTTCAAGGTTGCACTGGCATTTGCCATCCTCCTCGTTTTCGCATTCGTTTTCTCCCTGTTTCCCAATGTTTTCATTTCATCCGGAAGCCTGCTTTTCGACTACAATTTCAACGCATATTCGCCTGAAATCCTCATACTTGAGTTCGCGGCTCTCGCAATCTTCACCGCGGTCTTCGCCTTTTTCGTTTCCCTGACGGTTTTCTCGGTGCGCAAGGAATTGAGTTCCATGCGCGTCGAATACTACCTGTCCGAAATGGTGCAGAAGTTCTCGTCAAAGCTTTTCGCGTTTTTCCTTCTCTACACGGTTTTCCTTTCTCTTGTCTCCTTCGGGATTGTTTTCGCGGGCCTTCCGGTCTGGGTTGCGGCAATAATCGTTTTCCTGGTTTCATCCGCGGTTTTTTTCGTGCCGCAGGCGATTGTCGTGGACGAGGAATCAGTCGAGAACTCGGTTTACAGCAGCGCGGAGTTCGCGCTCAGGAACCCGAGGCTGTTCCTTGTTTCCCTGGTTGTGCCGACCGCGCTGATGGCCGCCGCATTGGTTTTGGAATTCGCCTTCGACTCCTTTTTGCTGTTGGGAAAATTCGTTTCGCTGTTTTTGGTGCTGGTTTTCATTGTTCCGTTCACGGAAATGCTGAAAACCTACGTTTACATGATGAAGTTTGAGATAATAAAGCACCACGAGAAGCTGAGGCCGCGCAACGTCAGGCATTAGTTTTCGCTTAAACGAGCCTTATAAGCGGCACGCCTTTTTTCAGCAGTTCTTCGAATTCATTGACGCTCCTCGCCTGTGCAACGGCAACAAAGTTTTTCGCCAGGAACCCGCTTTTCTGGCAAAGCTGTGGCCGGTCATCCATTTCCGCCTCGAACCCGAATTTTTCCCTGCAGGCCTTCTGGAATCTCTTCCTGGCTTCCTGGGAATGCAGGGGCCTTATTTGCGCTTCCGGGAACTCCGCCATCGCATGTTTCACGATTTTTTCCGCCAACGCCACCCGCTCATGGGCATCCGCATTTTCTGCAAGAATGCCGGCCGCCTCGGTTGGCGGCGACAAGGCAACTATTTTTTCCATTCCGTCGGGCTGGAACGAGAATTTCTCAAAATCCGGCTTTTTTGCGAGCAGCCCCGCCTTGAGTTCGCATAATTGTTTTGCGGCCGCCATGCTTTCCGTCAGGCCCTCAAAAAACACTGTTTCGTTGCGCGGGCTTTCGAGGCAAATCCTGTGCAGGTTGATTGAAACCGAGCAGAGAATTGCGTTTTTTTCCGAGCAGAGGTCGTTGCAGAACGCAAGGTTGTTGCGTTCGGTGCAGTTGATGAACGTGATTTTCCTTTTCGCGCCATCGCTCAACAGCTTGTGCTTGAACTGGTCGTCAACAGATGCCTTCAATGAAAAGCAGTCCTGCGGATTTTTCGCGGATTCGGATGCGAAGGCCTCGGCAAAATCTGCCGCGGCCTTTTTTTCCGCGTCCTTGAGCTTCAATTCCGGGGGCGCGAACAGGGACAGGCCGATGCAGCCCCTGGAACCGTTTCTCTGCAGCAGCGACTGGCAGGTTTCAGCCGCAACGAATGCCTGCTGGCAGTCAGGGCTTCCGGAAAACGAATGGTTGAACGAATCGAAGCACGCGTTGTGCAGGAAAAGGCCGTCAAGCTGCCTGCTTTTCATCGAAAATTCCCTGAGCGCGTGCAAGGCGGTTTTCTGCCTGCCGACTGAAACGGAGCATGCGAGCGCCCTGCTCGCGAAGCCCGCAAGGTCGTCTATGAAAATTTCGGAATTGAAATGGAGTTCGCTGAGCTCTTTTGGGATTGCCCTGACAAGGCTGAATTCCTCGAACGCTTCCTCCAGGCCTGTCTCGTTTTTGAGTATTTTTTTTTCCAAGTCGAACACCGGCAGCCCGACCCTCGCGTACTCGTTGCGCACGTCTTCAAGGCCGTATTCGAGGAGCTTTGCGTTCGCCATTTCCCTGATGAGCGAGGTTGTAAGATAGGCTATTTTGTGGTCCTTGAGCCTGTCCTCGACTTCGCTTCCGATTTTTTCGGCCGCGCTCCTCGAAATCTTTGTTTCGCGCAGCAATGACTTCACGATGTTGCCGCGGTCAAAAGGCCTTATTTCCTGCTGGGAGTTGTGCACGGACATCCTGTAGAATGAGGCGTAAATCCTCGCCGCTTCCGGATTGAGCCTTTCAAGGATTTCAAGCGCCTTCTGGCGCATGCTTTCCATGTCCGCGCCTTTCTCGCTTTCGAGTTCCTTCACAATCCTGATTATGTCCCATTTTGTCGCCTTGGCTTCCTCGCATTCCTTTGCGATTTTCTCGATTATTTCGTCGATGACGACGTTTTCGCCCGGCATACAATAAATCCTGCCAGCAAACAGATTAAACACCAGCGGGCTTTTTGGTTTGCTATCCCCCGAAGCCGGCTGGCGCATTTAGAAAAGCTAAATTTTTAAGCACTTGTAGTTAGAATAGTTAACGGGGTTGGTTTTGAGGCGCGTCGAGCTTGACAGGATAGACCGCATCATTTTGGAAGCGCTGCTTTCGGATGGCAGGGCGTCGTTTTCCGCGATTGCCCGCCAGGCGAAGCTGACGGACGTCGCGATCAAGAAGCGCGTTGAAATGCTCAAAAAGCGCGGAATCGTCTCATCGATAACGGCCAACCTCAACTTCAAGGCGCTGGGCTTCGAAAACCCGATTTACGTGCAGATGCGCTCCGAAATCTCCAAGAACCGCGACGTGATAAAAAAACTGCTGGCAATGGATTCCATTGTCGAGCTTTACCAGGTCCTGGGCGAATACAACCTTCTCGCAAAAATAGTCGTTTCCGACCTTGAAAGCGCGGAATCGCTCATAAACAAGGTCGGCCTGGTCGACGGCATAATCGACGTGAAAACCCTTGTCGTAATGTCGGAAATTTCCAAGACCGCAATCCTGCCGAGCCAGAGCCTGCAGAAAAAATTGTAGTCCGCGGTAGCCGCGCCAATCGGTTTATTTAATCTGAGCGGAAATCCGCCATGCAAGCATTTAAAAATCACTTTTGCAATTTTTTATGGGTGGATAATGTTGGGTAGTTCTGAAACAAAAACGGTTTATCCTGATAACTATGCTTTAATAGGACAATCCGGCATAATAGAAAATATGGGTAAAAACGCGCCCAATGCATTCGTAAACCAGTATCTCACTGGCGACTGTGGGCAAATGCTAAAAGAAGTTCCCGATAACTCAGTGAATCTCATTGTGACCTCCCCCCCATATGCCGACAGCAGGAAAAACACGTATGGGGGCATCGCACCGGATGAATATGTGGAATGGTTTTTGCCTAAATCAAAAGAATTTTTGCGGGTTTTGAAGCCCACAGGCACATTTATTCTTAATATCAAAGAAAGGGTTGAAAACGGGGAACGCCATACTTACGTCTTGGATTTGATAAAAGAGTTAAAGACTCAGGGTTGGCTATGGACTGAAGAGTTCATTTGGCACAAGAAGAATACCCACCCTGGCAAGTGGCCGAACAGGTTTAGGGATGCTTGGGAACGGTGCCTGCAGTTCAACAAATCAAAAAAGTTCAGAATGTATCAGGAAGAGGTCATGGTGCCTGTTGGGGAATGGTCCAAAACGCGTCTCGCGAATTTAAGCGCCAGTGATTTGAGACGCGCCACCTCAAAGGTTGGCAGCGGATTTGGCAAGAAGATAGCAAACTGGGTCGGTAAATCCAAAGTTTATCCTTCAAATGTTCTGCACATGCCGACGGAATGCGGCAACAAGAACCATAGTGCTGTGTTTCCGGTTGACCTCCCGACGTGGTTTATCCGCCTATTTACAAAAGAAAATGATTTGGTTTTGGACCCTTTTGCAGGTTCTGGGACTACGGGAGTAGCATGCCTTAGGCTCAACAGAAATTACCTTATGATTGACATATTGTCAGAATATAAAAAGGTAGCAGAAAAGAGGTTATTTGATGAAAAAAATCCAATTGGACGAAGTGGAAGATTTTGTGAAAGAACACATAGCAGAATTTCACACCGCACGCCTACAGAGTTTGGAAAAAACAAGCCTCAAAGAACTCTTGAAGCGGAAGAATCCTTACTTATATAGGGCGAAAAATCTTGTAACCGCAAGCGAGCTAGTTACATCTATACTGGACGCCAAGTTATCTTCATCAGAGGAAGAGATTTTTGGAGAATTTTTGGAGCACTTGGCAATTTTTGTCGCGGAAAAAACCCTTAACGCAACGAAATCTTCTGCATCAGGGATTGATTTTGAATTTCAAACAAAGAAAACGAGACATCTGGTATCTGTAAAGTCTGGATTGAATTGGGGCAATAGCAGCCAATGGAAAGCATTGGAAAATGATTTCAAAACCGCAATGCGTATAGTGAAGCAGAACAGGAATATATCTGATGTTCAGTGCATTTTGGGCATATCGTATGGAAATCAGAAAACATTGGTGAAGAAAGGTTTCATAACCCAAATGTGCGGTCAGAATTTCTGGAATAGGATAAGCGGAACCAAGGATTTCTATATTCTGATAGTTGACCCGATAGGATATCGATCTAAAAAACTCAATGATTCTTTCAGACAACGCAAGAGCGAAGTTATAAACAAGTTTACCGGAGAGTTCATTAACGATTTTTGTAACAAAAATGGTGCTATACTGTGGAATAAGGTCATAGAATTTAATTCCGGAAATGCCCGGCTTTGACTTTTGGCTTCGCGGTTCGCCGTTTTTTCTTTCCGGTTTTTATTCCTTTTGCTCTTGAATTTGCTTTGTTTCCGATGATACTGATTATTTCCGAAAAGGCCATTGCCGGCAAGAGGATTGCGGAAATCCTTGCCGGCGGCAGGGTTGCCACGAAGATTGAAGGAATGGCCCAGCTTTTTGAATTCGATTATTCCGGCAGGAAGGCAGTGGTCGTTCCATTGCGCGGCCACATTGTCGACGTGGACTTCCCGAAAAAATTTTCAAGCTGGCTTGGCACCGACCTGAAGCAGCTGGCGAAGGCGCCGATTGATTACGTTGAAACGGAAAAGCGCATCTGCGATTTGCTGCGCAGGGCCGGCCAGCAGGTTGACACGGTGATTGTCGCAACCGATTCCGACAGGGAAGGCGAAAGCATCGGAGTGGAGGCGTTGCGCTTTGTGAAGGAAAAAAACGGCAAGGCCGAAATAAAGCGCGCCAATTTTTCCGCGATAATCGACAAGGACATAAAGGAGGCTTTTTCCAGGCTCGGCAACGTAGACTACAATTTTGCGGATTCCGCGGATGCGCGCAGGGAAATAGACCTTGTATTCGGCGCCGTTCTCACAAGATTTCTTTCGCTGATGGCGGGCAGGATGGGCAAGGAATTCCTGTCAATGGGGAGAGTGCAGGGCCCCACCCTCTGGCTAATAGTCGAAAGGGAAAAGGCGAGAATGAAATTCGAGTCAACCCCTTACTGGGAGCTCTTGGCATTGTTTGAAAAGGACAAAAAGGGGTTCGAGGCCTCGCACAAGAAGGGCAGGTTCCTGAAAAGGGAGGAAGCCGAAAAGGTTCTGGCGAAAAGGCAGGAAAAATGCGTTGTCTCGAAGGTTTCAAAGACGAAAAAGACGCTTAGCAGGCCGATTCCATTCAACACCACTGGCTTTTTGCGCGCCGCCACGGGCATCGGCATTTCCGCAAGCAGGGCAATGTCGCTTGCGGAAAGCCTTTACACGAACGGCTTCATTTCGTATCCGAGGACCGACAACACGGTCTATCCCAAAAACCTCGACCTGAGGCAGATATTGCAGGCCTTGCGCGAGGTTTCCGAATTCCATTCAATGGCAGAACAGCTTCTGGCAAAAAAAGAGCCTGTTCCGTCGCGCGGGCCGAAGGAAACAACCGACCACCCGCCAATCCACCCGGTTTCGGCGTGCCAGCGCGAAAAAATCTCGGCTGACGAGTGGAAGGTTTACGAGCTTGTATGCAGGCACTTTTTCGCAACCCTCGCCGAGGACGCCCAGACGGAAAACCTTTCAGTGGAAATCCTCATGAAAGACGAACCCTTTGTCGCAAGGGGCCAGGTTTTCATAAAAAAGGGCTGGAAGGAATTCTATCCTTATTCAAAGGCAAGCGAGGTTATACTGCCGCCGCTCGCCGAAGGAGATGAAGTGCTGCTGAAAAAGCTCGACCTGCTTTCAAAGCAGACCGAGCCGCCCGGCCGGTATTCGGAGGGCTCGCTCATTTCGCTGATGGAAAGCCACAACCTCGGCACGAAATCGACAAGGCCCGCGATAATCCAGAAGCTGTTCCAGAGAAAGTACGTTTCCGGCAAGTCATCGATTGTTCCAAACAAGATAGCATTTGCGGTCATCGACTCGATTGAAAAATACGACAAGGAAATAGTGAGGCCGAAATTCACTGCCGACCTTGAAACCGAAATGGATTTCATTGCGGCGGGAAAGAAGACGAAAGCGGAGGTCGTGGACCAAAGCACTGATTCACTGCTCGCCAACCTCGGAATACTGCTCCAGCACCGCGACAGCATCGCGGCCGGCTTAAGAAGCGCCTTGCGCGACGACTCGATTGTCAGCGCCTGCAACAAGGATGGTTGCGGCGGCAACCTCATTTTGAGGCACGGCAAAACCGGGAAAAGGTTCGTGGGCTGCTCCAATTACCCGAAGTGCACGAATTCGTATCCTTTACCGCAGAAGGGCAGCATAACCCCGTTGAACGAGTTCTGCAAGGAATGCAATGCGCCCATGGTGAAGGTTTTGTCGCAGCGCTTTTCCTACACGATGTGCCTGAACATGGGGTGCGTCTCGAAAAAGGACTGGAAAAAGAAGGACGACAATTCAGATAAAAGCAAAGCTGCACCCGGAAATGCGGCGGACAAAAGCTAAAAATGGGCTGTTTTTTTTAAAAGATTTTAAGAGACAGAGGTAGGGAGCCTTCAAATGGACACTTGTTCCAAACCGCCTGGTGAGCGTTCCCTACCTGTCCCTTTTTTGTTTCAGTTGTGAATTCTGTTGATTTAGGATTTGATCCCCCCTTAGTAATTCACAATAAAATACTCGGTGTCTGCATTAATAAGTATTGTCCGTTTTTGCATGCAATAAAATTACATTAATAATAAGTTCTACTATGCTTATTGGATATAAAAGAGGTGTTTTTTTGCCTACCGGGATGCGGTTTGACGACGACGTCAGGATAAAGATTCTTGAGGCTCTGCTTTCGAAGAATGCAGTTGCGCCCAATCTGAGTGAAATAAAGCGGCTCACGGGCTTCCACAAGGCAACGATTGTGTCTTCGATTGACTTTTTGAAAGCGCAGGGCATGCTTGAAGGCTTCGGCCCGAAATTCAATTTCAGGAAAATGGGCTACAATCTCGAGACAATGGAAATAGTGCAGGCTGACTTGTCCAAGAAGGACGTTTTTGCGAAATTGCAGGCAATGGCGCAGAAGGACCCGCACATTTATCGCGTCTCCCCGATAATCGGTTCCGGCACGTGGAACCTGATGCTGAGGCACATCTACAAGGACGTTGAAAGCTATCACCACAACATGCAGCGCTATTACGAGCAGATCCCCGGAATGTACGACCTGATAAAGGACAAGCAGATTATTTACGCGACGGAACCGCATTATAAAAACGTTTCACGCACCAAGTCGATAGTGCAGCTTGTCAAACTGAAGCGCGGCCTTGAGTGAGAACATGCGCCTGAAACTAAGCCTTTCAAAGTCTTTGCAGCAGAACGCATCCGATTATTTCGGCAGGGGCAAGGCCGCCAAAAAAAAGCTTGAAGGGCTGGCGGAAGCCGAAAGCGCGATAAGGGACAGGATTGCAGCCCTCGAGAAAAAAACGCTGGGCCTCTCAGCCGAGTCAGGCAGGCTGGTGCCTTCAAGGAAACGCAAAAAGGAATGGTTCGAGGCCTTCCACTGGTTTTTTTCAAGCGACAACTTTCTTGTCATCGGCGGAAGGGACGCGAAAAGCAATGAAACAGCAATCAAAAAGCACATGCTTCCGGCCGACGTTTTTTTCCACGCCGAGGTTTTCGGCGCCCCGCACTGCATAGTGAAATGCGAAAGCGGCAATGCGCCCCGGCAGACGCTTGAGGAAGCGGCAATTTTCGCGGCATCCTTTTCAAAGGCATGGGAGCAGAAGCTTTCCAGCGTCGACGTCTATTCGGCTTCCCCGGAACAGGTTTCAAAGTCCGCGAAATCAGGGGAAAGCATCGGAAAAGGCGCGTTCATGGTTTACGGCGACAGGCAGTGGTTCAGGAAAACGCCCATCGGCCTTTCAATCGGCGTGGAAAAGACCGATGGAGGGCTGCGCGTTGTTTCCGGGCCTGGTGCGGCGGTGAAAAAACACGCGGCTTTTTCCGTACTGCTCAGGCAGGGCGCAATGCAGAAAAGCGACTGCGCTAAAAAAATCCTGTCCGAATTCGAAAAAAAGTTCGGCAGGAAATGCGTTGCCCTTGACGAGATAATGTCAATGCTTCCGAACGGCGGCATCGAAGTGAAAACAGTGAACTGACCGGCTCCGTTTTTTAATCCTTTTCATGTTCTATCTTTTTCGGGAGCTTTTATGCCTGAAAGCAGGGAAATTGTCCTGAAAGTCGAGGAAGCCGACCCCACTCACGTCGGCCGCAACATTGTCATGCTTGACAGGGTGACAAAGCAGTCTCTTGACGTCACTTCCGGCGACATCGTTGAAATCGAGGGCTCAAAGCGCACCGCCGCAGTCATCTGGCCGGCGCGCGCCGAGGATGAAGGCAAGGGCGTTATCCGCATGGACTCCTACATCAGGCGCAATGCGGGGGTAGGCCTGGGCGAAAAGGTTTCAGTGCGCAAGGCTGAGGTAAGGGAGGCGCAGAAAATAACCCTTGCCCCGACTCAGGAAGTCCGCATAATCGCGTCAGGCTACGACCGCATACTCAAAAAAAGCTTTCTCGGCAGGCCGGTTGTAAGGGGCGACAGCGTCTGGGTTTCGGCTTTCGGCTCCGGCTTTGTCTACAAGGTCATTGAAACCGCGCCGAAAGGCATTGTCAAAATAACTGATTTTACGCAGCTTGTGCTGAAAGACAAGCCGGTGAAAGGCGAGCTGGAGGGGATTCCGCAGGTCGCATACGAGGACATCGGAGGATTGGACGAGCAGATAACCAAGGTGCGCGAGCTCATAGAACTGCCGATGAAGCATCCTGAGATTTTCCGCAAGCTCGGCATCATTCCGCCAAAAGGAGTGCTGTTGTTCGGCCCGCCCGGAACCGGAAAGACACTGCTCGCAAAAGCCGTGGCAAATGAAACCAACGCGCATTTCATTTCAGTGAGCTCTCCGAGCATAATGAGCAAGTTTGTCGGCGAGGCCGAGGAAAGGATCAGGGACATTTTCAAGGAAGCCGAGGAAAACGCGCCTTCGATAATATTTTTCGACGAAATCGACGCGATTGCGCCCAAGCGCGACGAGGTCATTGGAGAGGTGGAGCGCAGGGTTGTGGCGCAAATCCTTTCACTCATGGACGGCCTCGAGGCGCGGGGGAACGTTGTCGTGATTGCCGCCACAAACCGGGTCAACTCGATTGACGAGGCACTGCGCAGGCCGGGGCGGTTTGACCGCGAAATAGAGTTCGGGGTCCCTGACAGGAACTCGCGCAAGAACATTCTGCAGATCCACACGCGCGGCATGCCCCTGGCGAAATTCTTTTCGCACGGCAACGAGTCCAAGCGCAGGCTTTCCGCAACCGAGGAAAAAATCCTTGACGCCTTCAATTCCAACTCCAAATTTGAAAAGGACGAGTTGAAGAGGGCATTGCGCGAAAAAGAGCTGAATGCAAGGGAACGGGACAAGGCGTTCGATGAAACGTATTTTCCGTGCCTGAAAACGCTTGTCGAGGAAAAGCTTGTCAAGGAAAACGATTTCGACCTCGACTATTATGCGGGGATAACGCACGGCTTTGTCGGCGCTGACCTTGAAAGCCTGACAAAGGAAGCGGCAATGAAGGCATTGCGCCGCTACCTTCCGAAAATCAACCTCAACGAGGACACGATTCCCGCTGAATTGCTTGAAAGCATGGAAGTAATGAAACGCGATTTCCAGGACGCACTGAAGGACGTGCAGCCATCCGCCTTGCGCGAGATAACAATCGAGATTCCGAACGTGAAATGGTCGCAGGTCGGGGCGCTTGACGCAGTCAAAGCAGAACTGATGCAGGCAATCGAATGGCCGCTCAAATACCCTGATGTTTTCAAGAAAATGGGGATAAGGCCTCCGACCGGAGTATTGTTGTTCGGCCCGCCCGGAACGGGAAAGACGCTTCTGGCGAAGGCGGTCGCAACGGAAAGCGAGGCCAACTTCATTTCAGTGAAAGGCCCCGAACTTATAAGCAAATGGGTGGGGGAAAGCGAGAAGGGCATAAGGCAGATTTTCAGGAAGGCGAGGCAGACCGCGCCCGTCATAGTTTTCTTCGACGAAATCGATTCGATTGCATCAAGGCGCGGCTCGGTAACGGATTCCGGAGTGACCGAAAGAGTGGTGAACCAGCTTTTGACCGAGCTTGACGGAGTGGAGGCGCTGAAAAACGTCGTCTTCATCGCCGCGACGAACCGGCCGGATTTAATCGACCAGGGCTTGCTCAGGCCGGGCAGGATTGACAAGCTCATAAAGGTGAATGCTCCGGACGAGAAAGGCAGGCTTGCAATCCTGAAAATCCACACAAGAAACGTTCCACTGTCAAAGGAAGTTTCCCTTGAGGCCATTGCCGGCCAGACAAGAGGGTTTTCCGGCGCCGACCTGGAAGGGTTGGTGAGGGAAGCCGCGCTGATTTCCCTGGACAAGAACAAGATGAAGGCAAAGCAGGTTCTTCCGGAAGACTTTGCGGATGCGCTCAAAAAAGTCAGGCCATCCGTCAACGAAGAAACCGAGGAAGCCTACGAAAGCTTCGAAGACCACTATTCGGATTTCAGGCCAAGCTACGTGAGATAGTTTTTTTTCCAGGGGCGTGCGAGGGGGCGGAGCCCCCTGCCATAGTTTTGATTTCAGGCCGAGCTATGTCAGATAGTTTTTACGTCAGATAAATTCTGCACGATTAATTTCTAATTCTGATTTCAAAGTATGCCCGAAAAATAGAACAGGAAAAGCAGCGGCACGAAAACAACGCCCCAGATTACCGGGTTCCAGACTATGACCTTGCTGCCGTCAAGCGGCGGAATCGGCAGCATGTTGAAAAACGCAAGGTAGAGGTTGATTATCGCGGCAAACAGCAGGACGCCGGCAATGAGCCCGGAAGGGAAAAACATCGCGGAAAAAATGCTCAACAGGAAAAGCGCTAGCGCCAGGGCAATGTTGATTGCCGGGCCGACAAGCGAGATTAAGCCGTTCTGCTTCCTTGAAATGCTTTCGGAATAGATGTACGTCGCGCCGGGAGCCGCGAAAATGAATCCGAAGCCCGTGAAGAAAGACATCGCGCCGAGCAGCAAGGCCAGGCCCAGGCCGAAATCCCATTTCCTGAAGCCCGCGCTTGCGCCGTAATGTATGCCGGCAAACTTGTGGCCGAGCTCATGGAAAATGAAGCCGGTGCCGACCGCGAGAAAGCTTGTCGCAAAGGAAAACAGCAGGCCGCCGTTACGGGCAAAGCTCAATCCGAACGCGATTGACAAGGCAACCCACGCAATAAGCAAATCCCGTTTTTCCCTGTCATCAATCAGCGACGGCCAGTCGAATACGCTTAATTTGGCTTCCATAGGCAAGGATATTGCATCGAACCATTAATAACTTTTTTCCCGTTTTTTTTCCAATACCGCCGGCGCGGTATGGCAATCGTCGAATTCCTGCGTTGCCTTTAAAACTTTTCCGCAAACGGTTCCGTCATGTTTCGGGCACTTTCGCAAATTTTTTCCGAAGAGCACGGCCAGATTTCCGTCGAACTCATAATAGTTTTGGCCGCGGTGGTCGCAATGGTTTTGCTGCTCGTCTCGCAATTGCAGGAAACTGGCAGCGAGGGCGCAAAGGTCATAAACAAGAAGACCGGCGAAATTTTCAAGAAAATAGACGAAATCTGAAGTGGTGCTTGGCGTGGCTGCGTGTGAGACAACGGCCATTCTCCCCGCAAAACGCGGGCAGGGCATGCAGGGGCAGGCGAGCATGGAATTCCTGCTCCTGCTTGCGGCAGGCCTTGCACTTCTCGCTGTTTTTGCCTTTGCGTGGGACAAAACGCTCTGGCTTGCCCAGGCTTCTTCTGAAACCGCCAAGGCAAGGTCGTTCGCGGACAGGCTTTCGGCAGCTTCAATGGAACTCGCTGTCCTGGCGGACGGGTCAAGGAAAACGATTGCCGCGCAAAACTCGGCTGAATGGCGCGCATCCTCAAATGCAGGAATGCTCGAAATTTCCCTGAACGCGGCGTCCGGCAGCGGGGAAGAATTCTCCAAAACACTTTCAACTGAACTTTCGGGCCGGATGGAAGACTTTGATTTTTTTCTTCCGCCAAAATCCGTTGTGGCGCTTGAAAAGTCAGGCGGCGTTGTCCGCGCAAACGCCGACCCTTAACACGGTTTTTTTGAGATTTTCGTCGAGGAAAAACGCTTGAGACACGGCAAAATCCCCGCATTCCCGGGCATTCTCAGGCGTGCCTGCTTCAAATGTTTTCCCGTTGATTGAGACAAAACCATGGCGGCCGGGAAAGGAAAACAGGAAATCTTTTTCCATTTCCTGAATTTCAAATTTTGCCTCTTTAACCCAGATTTTCAGCAAGTCGTTTTCCTTCTGCAGCACGTATAAATCAGAGAGGCTTTTGGCGGGCGGCGGCTGGAGTGCCAGGACCGCAGCCGAAAACAGCAGGAGGCTCACTGCGGCCTCCATTGACAGGTAAAATCCTTTCCCCAATTCATTCACCGCAAACCCTTGCCCTGAGAAGCGCCTTTTTCATGCCTCTGAGAACAAGCCTTTCGGTCGCAATGCAGTTTTTCGCGCCGGCACGCGCATCACGGAATATTTCCACGGAGTTCCCGTCAAAATACGCGATTGAAACGCTTTCGACAAAAATGCTTCCGCGCAACTGCGCAAACCGCATGCCTTCAAGGCTTTCAGGCAGGGCATTGCTTTCAACGCGCCCCGCCCCGGCATTGAATGCAGCCATTCCAAGCAATGCGTTGTTTTCATCGCGGTTTTTCACCATGGAGTCGGCGAGGAAAAACGCGGTTTTCTGCATGGAAACGCTTTCGCTTTCCGCGGTTTTTTCGTTGAGGCCTGAAATGCGCGTTTCGGAAACCAGGAAAAACAGGAACGCAAGGCTCACGAACGCTATCGCCAGGTCGGCGGAAAAGAATGCCCCGCCCTGGTTTTGTTCAGGCATAATGTTCCGGTGCCATTGTTTCAAGGCCCCCATCTCCTGATGCCGCGGACTTTTCCGACAGGGTTTTTTCCGAAGCGGTTTTTCCGAAAGCCATTCCTTCAACTCCCCCGGCGGTTGGAGCGCATCCGTATTTTCCGGAAAAGCCGAGGGAATTGCTGAAAACCGCGTCCGCCACAATCGCGCATGACTGCGCTTCGGCTTTCGCGACAAGCTTTTTTTCGGCTTCGGAAACCGCGTTCTCCAAAAGCGCCTGCCCGGACAGGAAAAACGCCGCAGCGGAAAGAATCAGCGCAATCGCGGCCATCGCTTCCACGCTTGCCTGGCCATTGCTCAACCGACCACCACAACTGTTTTAGAGTACCCTGCAGGCAGGAAAAAAACCGTCATGGTTTCATTGTCTTCGGAGACAATCCGGCCAATCACTGCGCTGTTCCTGTAAAGCCCGCCGGAAAAATGGTATTCCGCAATCCATGCCCCGCCGGCCAGTTCCACGAACGCAACCGAATTCCGGCCAATGAATTCCATTGAAAGTTTTTCCTGCGCCGCCGCGCCGGCGTTTTCAGAATACCGGTTTCCGTAAACCGTTGCTCCGGAGAATTCGAGGTTTCGCGGCCGTGCATTTTTTTGCGTTTCCAGGAAAAAGGAAAAAACCTTTTCGTCCAGCGCAAGCTTCAATTGCGCCGGATCCGTGCTTCCGAGGAGAATCTGCCTGCGCATTGTTTTTTCCACGACAAAATCGAGGTTGTTTTCAACGTTCGACCGGAGCATGTTCTGGCTTTCAAGCTCCATTGCAATGCGATGCGCTTCGGAGAACGAGCGGAACGAGGAGGATTGCCTGCCCGCCGACTCCGTTGCGGCGAGCAGGAAGAAAATTACCAGAACAAAAGCGAAAAAGCCTTTTCCGCGCATCAAAGGATTGCCGGAAGGCCAACCTTAAATTCCTTCGCCTTTTTTCGACAATCGCGAAAGAAGATATGCCAGGGCAATCACAAGGGCAATGACTATTATGGCGTTCAGGACAATTGGGTCGAAGCCCGCCGGTGCAGGAATCGTCTGCGGCACTGTGGCAGTTTCCGTCCGAAGGGCATCGGCGGCGCTTCCGGCAATGCCGCTTTCGGAGGCGGTCTTCTGCATTGCCTGCAATGGCACGGCAGTTCTGCCGAACTGGCCGACAAGATTGAAAAGCATGACAACCAATGCAACGAACGTTGCCGCCATTACAATGAGGATGTTTGTAGAGTCGTTTTTCTGGATTATGCCCCTGCCTTTCCTTGACAGAGCATAATACTTCCATTTCCTGTTTTCCCCGACCGGTTCTATGAGCCCGGCTCCGGACAGCATGTCAAGGTGCTGTTTCACTGTGGGCGCTGCAAGGCCGAGCTTTTTTGAAATCTCGGACATAGTGTGATTGCGTTCCGCGAGCAGCTTCAGGATTTTCGCGCGCGTGCCCGAGGACAACGCCTTGAAATCGCTGTGCGACAATGTTACGTCCATTTTGCTCCGCTCACAGTACTGCAAAGAAACCGAAAAAGCCCAGAATGAACAGTATAAAAATCAGGATTGCGATGCCCCTGCTATAATAGGACAGCAATGCGATAAGGATTGGCGCGAGAACAACAGGGATTATGTACTGGGGCCTGTTTGTCGCGACAAAGACGCCGATGATTATGCCGGCTGCAAGCAGCAGGAACAGGAACCCGACAAAGCGCTGGATGCTCCTCGTTATCCATGCCCCAAGCCGGTTATACCACCGGTCAGCCGGGCTGCCTGGCGAATAGTGCATAGAATAATTATTTCGCGGCCATGTTTATATATATTTCCCGGCGGTTTCGCCCGCAGCCGTCTCGTCCGGCTGGTACGAACTAAGGCGTATTGCTGTTGCAATACGCCGAGTATGCTGTTTGTGCATAAGTGGTATTGCGCAAGCAATACCACGCAAGGGGTTTGCAAGGCACTGCCCTGCTCGCATAGGCCGGACTGGTGGCGAAATCCGGCTTGGCTGGATTATTTCTGTAAATAACAGTTTTTCATTTTCAATGCGTCTTCCTCGACGTTCGGCGATTCGCAGACCACAACGCCTTTCACTCCGAGCTTTTTGAATGCCTGGATTGCCGGCTCGAAGTGGAACCTGTTGCCGGGGTCGCCGAAAACGAGGTGGTTTTTTTCGCCTTTTTCGCCGAAATTCATGCCTGACATGTGGACGTGCAGGAAATCGAGCCATTTTTTGGGCAACTGCCTGAGCACTGCTTCGAATTCCTGCAGCGAAGTCATTTTGCCGCCGGTCCGCGCGTGCAGGTGCGCGAAATCGATGCAAGGCTGCACGCCATCCAGTTCCTTTCCCAAAGCAATGACTTCTTCGAGCGACCCGAACTGGCTTTTCTTTCCGCTGACTTCCGGCGCGAGAACGGTTTTCACGCCCTCCGATTTCATTTTGTCAAGTATTTCCGAGACCGCCTTTTTTATGTTCGCGTACGTTTCCTCCGGCGTCGCCTTGACGTAATAGCCTGCGTGGAAGCAGATGGATTTTGCGCCGGCTATCGCGCCGATGCGCGCGCTTTCAAAGACGAAGCTTTTGCTCATGCCGACAGTCTGCTTTTTTTCCGAATTCAGGTTGATGTAATATGGCGCGTGCACCGTCAAAGTGATGCCGTTTTCCTCCGCCGCCTTTCCCAATGCCTCCGCCTGCGCCTCTTTCATGTAAACGCCGCGCACGAACTCTATTTCCATTGCATCCAGGCCGAGGCTTTTGATGAAAGGCATTGCGCCCTCGCTCCTGCCTTTGTAGGAGAGGGGCATTCCCGCCGTGCCAAACAAAAGTCCCTGTTTTGCCATGCAATCACGCAAGCTTGTTGAGGCCGCCGGAAATCGCGGAAACCGAATGCGAGGCGCTTGAAACCGTGGTGTTCGCGGAATTCGCGATTATTGCGAGCAAGGCGATTATTGCAATAAGCAGAACGATGCCGAGCATGATTTTTTCAGCCGAAACCCTGTCAAAAATGCCTTCGCCGAACCTCATGCCAATAATCTTGTTTCAGGTTGTATTAAAAGCTTGTTTTTTTTTTGCGGGCAGACGGGCTCTCGCGCAGCGGGTACTTTTACTGCAGCTCCAAATTTTTTTTACTGTCGCTTACCCGGCTTATTGTAGCAGCAATAAGCCTTAATCCCGACCAGGGAGCTCCGCGTCTCGCACGCCCCCGAAAACTTTAATGTTACTTACTCGGCGTATCACAACAGTGATACGCCTTGGTTCCGAACCAGCCGGACGGAACCGGCTGCGGACGAAACCGCCGCCCGATGCATTTTTATCCGTTTTAAGCAATATCTTTTCTGCATGCCGAATGTTTTCGAGAGAAAGGGCAGGGAAGCTCAGGTTTTCCGCAGCGAGGCAGTGCTGTACCCTGAGCATGTGCCGGCTGTCCTGCCGCACAGGGATGCGGAAATCGACGCGCTTGTCTTTGCATTGAAACCGGTTTCAGAGGGCAAGAAGCCGCAGCACGTTTTTGTTTTCGGGAAAACCGGAACGGGAAAGACCGCGAGCGTCAAATTCGTTTTGAACGAGCTTGAGGAATTTTCGGACAGGGCGAAAGGCCTTTACCTGAACTGCTTTGAGTACAATTCCCGCCACTCGATCCTGTCGGCAATCGCAAACTTTTTGAAGGCGGCTGTGCCGAGGCGCGGGATCGCAACCGACGAGGTGTATTCGAAAATCCTTGAAATGCTCAAAAAAGCGGATTTTGCTCCGATAGTTGTGCTGGATGAGGCGGAACAGCTGCTTGCCGAGCCGGAAGAGGCCAAGGTTTTCTATGACCTCCTGCGCGTCATAGAGTTTTGCGACAAGCGCTTCGGCCTCATACTGATTTCAAACGACCCCGCACTGGTTTCAAGGCTTGACGAGCGCGTGAGAAGTTCATTGCACGTGCAGGACATTGCCTTCAACCCCTATTCACCGAAGCAGCTGAAGGACATACTTGCGGAAAGGTGCAAGTATGCGTTCCTGCCGGGAAGCCTTGACGATGAAGTCATAAACGTCGCGGCCGGCCATGCCTCGCGCCTTGGCGGGGACGCGAGGATTGCGATTGAATGTTTGTGGCGCGCGGGCAAGGAAGCTGAAAAGGAGAATTCGCAGAAGGTTTCCATTCTGCACCTGAAAAAGGCGTTCGCGCTTGTCGACGAGCACCCGTTCAAAAAAGTCCTTCCCTCGCTGAATGATTCCGAACTCCTGGTTTTGCAATTGCTTTGTTCGCATGACGATGCGCTGTCAGGCGAGCTTTTCAAGGCGTTTTCGGAGAAGTCCGGGCAAAAGCTTTCATTGAGGAGATTTCGCGACATTGTTTCAAAGCTTGAGCATTTGAACCTTGTCAGCGCGCCGCTCGTTGAAAGCGGAATGCATGGCAAGTCCCGCAAGATTTCACTCGCGGTTTCTTCAGCATTGCTTTCAGAGGAAATGAAAAAGCTGCACGCGGCAGGAAATTCCCCGAATGTTGCCGGCGCGCAGAAAAAGGCGTGATTGGTTTGGCTTCGGAACCACCGCGTGCAAGGCGACGGCGTTTTCTTGTTCCGCACGAGGTGAAAATCTTTGCTGATGCGGATCCTTGGTCTGTGCCGAGCGTGAGAGCGGCCCAGGCAACAGTGCCTGCGGATCCGCGCCTTTTACATCATCTCGGCATTGAGCCTGGCAGCAAAATTCTTTTTTTCGCCGGCTACACCGGCAATTGGGCAAAGGCTTTGGCGGAACAGGCGGAAGTCCATTTCACGGACGCTTCCGCCGGCATGGTGCGGCGTGCAAGGCTTTTGCAGGAGCAGAATCCTGAGGGCACGCGCATCCGTTCGTTCAGGACGCGTGAAGCGTCAAGGATTCCACTTTCCAAAAACAGGTTTGACTGGAGCGTTTCATTCGAGCCTTTTCCGCTGTATTGGGGCGGTGGCCTGCCATTGTCGTTGTTGCGCAGCCTTCTGAACCGCAAAGGGGCAAAAATAGTTATTTCCAATCCGGATAATGTTGGATTTGAACGGAATGTACTGGCTGTGATTGCGCGCGCTTATGGCGCGTCCTGGAACAAAAGGGAATTCGATTTGCTTGTCAGGGAAGGCCCGTTTGCTTCCGGTCGGCCGGAGCCGAAAAGCCATGCAGTGTTTTCGCTTGAAACAAACGACCCGGCGCGGCATAAGGCAATGCAGGATTTGAAAGTTTTGCGCGCGTGCCGCACGGAAGGCATTGAAACACTTGACGGCCTGTTTTCCGAGCCGCATGTCATGCGCCTGGGCATTTCACGGGAACAGCTGCTTGAAAGCCTCAGGCGCCTGAACGTGCTCGGAAGGCTTGTGAGGCCCGACCTGACAAAGTCAATTGGCGAATAGCCCTCACTTTTTCGTTATGAACGGCAGGCCGGTGCGCGGGTTTTCCTTTATGCGGTAGCCCTGCGGGACAACGATTGAGCTTCTGCTGTCCTTTGAGAAGTAAAACAGCCTGCCCTTCTGGTGCAGATAATATGTTATGCCCTTCTGGTTTGTGTACGAAAAACCGCTTTCGGAAACCTGCGGCGCCGCCGGCAGTTTCAATTCCGTTGCGGCTTTTGCAGTTTCCTTTCTTTCCTGCAACTTTTCGTTGAGCAAAAGCAATGCGTAATTGTAAGTGTCAAGGATGTTTTCGGCGTTGATGCTTTCCTTGGCGCCCTTTGATGCGAGATTGTAATAGTAGATTTTTGTTATCTCCAAAGCGAGTTCCTGCTTGTCCAAAACCATAAAAACGCCTCCCCCAGATTAACTCTGCGCGGTGAAATGTTTTTAAACATAAACATGCGCTATACTTCATGTTATAATTTTTGTTGGGGTGGTGTTTTGGCGAAGAGAGCTCTTATCCGAAAAAAGGTAGCTATTGAAAACATCAAGCCGGTTGTGAAGGAAGCCGTTGAAGCCGGGAAGGCGGCGGAAAAGGCGCTGAAACAGCTTGAGCAGACAAAGGGTGTTGCAAGGCAGCCTGTCGCAAAGGCCGTGCCGAAAAGAGCTTCAAGGCGAAAGGCCGCGAAAAAACCCGCCATAAGAACTGCAAGGCCCGTGAAAGCTTCTGTTAAAAGGGCTGTTAAAAGGGCTGCTGCAAAACCAAGGCCCGCCAGGGCTGCAGGAAAGATTGCAAGGCCGGCGAAAGCAAGGGCAATAAAGCCTGCTGTCGTAAAGCCGGCGGTTGCAAAAAGGCCCGCGCAGAAAAAGCCGGTGAAGAGAAGGAAGCCGCTTCCGGTCAGCTCGAAGATTTTCGCTGTAAGGGTCGGCTCAGTCAAAAAAACGATTGACGCCAACAAGAAGGCTGCATTGAAGCGCGAAAAAAGGCAGGCCGGTTCCCTGAAAAAGCTGAAAAAGGAAATTTTGAAGGTTTCAAAGGTTTCCACCACGCTCAACAAGCTTGAAACACAGACAAAAAATAATTTGAAAGGCTTCTCCGACAAGTTCGGCGAGGTTGAAAGAGTAGTCGAAGCCAACACCAGGAGCCTGACAGAAATCAAGGCGCTTGTTTCAAGGCCGCCTGAGGAAACGAAGGGCACGGTCGAGGAAATAAAGACTTTGATCCGGGGCAAGTTTGTCGACTTTTCCTCTGCTCTGGAAGTGCACGGCATAAGGATCGGCAAAATCGAAAGCAGGCTCGACAGGCTTGAAGCGCCGGTTGAAGAAAAAGCCAGGCCAACCCCTGCGGTTGTTGCCGAAGCAAGGCCTGCCGTGCTGGCTGAAGCGAAGCCATCCGTTAACGAAACCGAAATAACCGAGCCTAAAAAGCCGGAAGCAGTTGCGGAAGCGATTCCATTGCCGGCTCCGCCGACAAGCAAGGAAATAGCTTTGCACGACACTGTCAACGACCTGAAGGCAAGGGTTTCCGGCCTTGAAGAAAAGGTTGCTGGCCTGCCAAGCAATGAGAGGGTCGACGGCATCGAAGCGAGGATTTTCGAAAAGCTTGACCGGCTGAAAAGCGAGCTCGGCGAAGCCTCTGCAACAGCAGGTTCAGCGGAAAGCGTCAAGGAAATCAGGCTGAAAGTCTCGGACCTTGAAGAAAAGGTTTCGGCTCTGCCGGCTGACTATTCTTCGCCAAGGCAGGTTGACGACCTCAGGCGCAAAATGCTCGAGTTCGAGGACAGGTTCCTGTCACAATCGGATGATGACAGGGCAAAGCTCACCGAAAAAAGGATTTTCGACGAGCTCGACATAGTCAAGCAGCAATTGAAGGAAGTCATTGACTCCAAGGTTGTAGTGCAGCCGGAAACAGTGACAATCGCAAAGAAAAGCGTTGACGAAGTGGCGCACGACATTGTCGACCTGTACTTCAGGGAAATCGCGCGCCTCGGCTTCAAGCGCAAGCTTGACCTGGAAGACACGGTAAAGGCATACGAGTTCGTGCGCAACAAGCTTCTGGCCCACCAGACAGTGACGCCGGAAATGATCGAATCTGAAATAAAGGCGCAGAAGTTCAAGAAAGAAAACCAGTGAATAGATTTTCATTTGCCGGGTTTTTTCTTTCCCGGTTTCTTTCTTATTTTCTTTTTTTTTCTTTTCCTGTTTTTTTTTGCTTTTTTTTAGTTCTTTTTTTTCCTGTTTAGTTCTTGAGCAGTATCTTGACGACGTCGTTGTGCTTCAGTTCCGCGTCCTCTCCCAGCTTCAATCCCGTTTTGCAGTCGATTGCGCCGATGTACTTCGGCCCGAAATCGGTGTGAATCTTTATCGCAAGGTCTTTCGGCTTCGAGCCGCGCTTCAGAAGGTACGCGTCCGGCAGGCAATTTCCCTTGCCTGAAACCCATTTGTTCTGGTCCTGCACGGGATATACTGCTATCAGGTCCAGCAGTTCGAAAACCGCTTTGTTCAGGCAGTCCTGCACGCCGGTCGAACCGAACTTTTCGAGAACAGCCGCCTTGATGAAGTCAAGCGCCTTCACCTGCTTTTCGGGCAGGTCCTTGAGCACTTCAAAGCCTTTTGCGCCCGGCAGATATTTTATCACGCCGGCCCTGTCCGCCTTCCGCAGTGCAAGCTCGGCTTCGGCACAGCATTCCACGAAAATTTTGCCGGGAAAATCGTGCCTGAGCCTGTCAAGGTTTTCGCGCGCGGCCGGCAAATCCATCTTGTTCGCGGCTATAAGCATGGGCTTGCTTTTTTCGCGAATCTTCGAACTGAACCGAAGAATTTCATCCTCGTTCCATTCATCCGGCACTGCGGAAAAATTTTCCTTTTTCAGCACCTCTTTTATGTCATCCTCGGTTATGCCCAAACCCGTGAGCTGCAATGCGAGGATTTCCGCGGCCTTTTTCGTGACGGTCGCCTGCTTGGAAATCTTCTGCCAGTTTTTCGTCAGGATGCTTTTGATCCAGTAATCCATTTCGCGCTCAAGGAACAGCACGTCTTTCGCGGGATCGTGGTTTCCCGCGCCGACTGCATTGCCTTCCGCGTCGGTGGAGCCGGAGGCGTCAAGGACGTGGATGAGGGCATCCGCCTGTATCAGGTCGTTGAGGAACTGGTTGCCCAATCCTTTTCCCTGCCAGGCGCCTTCGACAAGGCCGGCAACGTCAAGCAGTTTCACGGGAATATAACTTTTGCCGTTTTCGAATTTGTAATTCACGGGCTGCGGAACCTTGTGGCTTTCGACTCCGGGATTTTCCGAAACGACGTAGCCGACGCCGTGGTTCGGCTTTATCGTTACGAACGGCCTGTTGCCGATTTCCGCGTCAACCATTGTTGCAGCGCAGAAAAAAGTGCTCTTGCCCGAATTCGGTTTTCCGACAATGCCTGACAGCATGCAAATCGCACAATTTTTGCCTGCAAAACAAATAATACCCTTTTGCCGGCAAGATTGTTTCATGTCTGAGCTTTTCACAGACAAATTTTTACCGCAAACCTTTCCGGAATTCGTGGGCAACACCGAAGCCGTTTCATTCGTGCGAAGATGGGCTGACGACTGGAATGCGGGCAAAAAAGGCAAGGCACTGCTTTTGTATGGCTCAACCGGAACGGGAAAAACGTGCCTTGCACTGCTGACCGCGAAACTTTCCGGCTGGTCGGTCTTTGAAATGAATGCAAGCGACCTGCGCTCGAAGGACGTAATCGAAAAGCTTGCAGGCGCGGCTTCGCAGGGCTCAAGCCTTTCAGGGCAGAAACGGCTTGTGCTGCTGGATGAAATCGACGGCCTGCAATCAGTTGACAGGGGCGGCGCTGGGGCGATCCTTTCAATCATCCGCGAATCGCAGAACCCGGTCATTCTCACGGCAAACGACATTTACGAGAACCAGAAGCTCGGGCCTGTGCGCCAGGCCGCGGAGTTGGTGCAGTTCAAGAAAATAAATTACCTTTCAATTGCAAAGCGCCTTGGCGAGATCTGCGAAAAGGAAAGCATTCCATTCGACCACGAAGCCCTGAAAGAGCTTGCAAAGAACTCTGCCGGTGATTTGCGCTCGGCACTGCTTGATTTGCAGGCACTCGCAGACGGGGTTTCAATGGAAAGCGTGAAAGGCCTCGGTTCAAGGAACAGGCAGGACAACATTTTCAGCGTTCTCCAGCGCATTTTCCGCGCGAAAACCTTTGCCGAGTGCCAGAGTGCGCGCTTTGAAAGCGAGGTTCCGCAGGACCTGCTTGAAAGATGGGTCGAGGAAAACATTCCCGTTGAGTTCACCAAGCAGGAAGACCTGGCCGCGGGCTTCGACTGCCTGTCGAAGGCAAGCATTTTCAACGGCAGGATTTTCCGGCGCCAGAATTACGTGCTGATGAAATACGCCGCCGACCTTTCCACTGCGGGGGTTGCGCTTTCGCGGAGCAACGACTACCATGGCTGGGCAAAATACCAGTTCCCAAGGCTGCTGAGAACGCTTTCCTCGGGCCGCGCTGAAAAGGCCCTCAAGGCGGGAATGTGCAAAAAAATCGGCGGCAAAATGCATTCGTCGTCGAAAGAAGTGATGGTGCACGACCTCGCCTTCATCAAAATGCTGTTCGAAAACAAGGAGTTTGCGCCAAGGCTCGCCGCGGCTTTCGACCTGGACGAAAACGAAATCGCTTTCATGCTTGAAACGAAACCGGAAACAAAAAAAGTGAAAACAATTCTGGAGCAGGCGCAGGAAATCAGGGCAAAATCCTTATTGGAAAAAAGGACTGCCCTTGCGGGAGTAGACGGAAAATTCCTGCAAAAAACGCAAGTGCCCGAGCCGGCAGAAAAAGCGGAAGAAAAACAGGCTGCGCCGGAAGAAGAAACCGGAAAGCAGACAAAGCTCTTTTAGATTTCCATTTCCAGTACCGTTGCCGGCATCTCCAACCCGAAGGCTTTCAGGGTTTCCTCCGAGACTTCGCCTAAAAACCCTTTTTTTCCTTCAACCGTTATTTCCGCGGACATGCCCTTCCTGAGGAACCCCCTTTTTGATTCCGCGAGCCGGCACTTCACGCCCAGGTTTGAGCATACTGCCTCGAGCAGTGACTTTATTTCAGTGAAATTGGTTTTGCGGCCTGCAATCGCAACCGCCAGAACATTTCTTTCCTCGACTCCGTTGTCGTTCTCCGGGTTTTCGCTGACAACCTTTCCGATTTCAAATATCCTCTGCGGGTATTCGACGTTCTTGTTTTTTGCCAGGAAGTCGAGCAGTTCCGGCACAAGCATTTTCCTGTAAACGGCCCAGTTTTCGGAAACCGGGTTGAGGATTTCGACAAAGCTTTCGCCCATGGCCTCTTTTGCAAGCTTTTCCGAAAAGCTTTCGCCCTTGAGCCCCATCAGTTTCTCCTGCTTTTCCCTTGACGTCAAGGTAAACGTGAGGACTTCCTGCAGGCACAATCCGACGCAAATTTCCCTGGCAATTTCATGCAGTTTCGCTTCCTGCATTTCCGCGCCAATCGTCGGAACATTCACCGGCAGCGGATTTATTTTGTTGTATCCGAACGCAACAATTATGTCCTCTGCCACATCGACCGGATGCAGTATGTCCTGCCTGAAAGAAGGATACGAAACTTCGATGCTTTTGCCTTTCGGTTTCGCGTCCACGCGGCTTTTTTTGAGCAGTTCGATTGCCTGCTTCTGCGAAAGTTCGAGGCCGGAAATATCGTTGATGTAATCCAGCCCTATCAGAATTTTTTTCGGGGAAAAGTCAGGTGTAACGATTTTTTTGTTCCCGTATTTCACGGAAACGCTTTCAACAATGCCTTTCCTGTCCGCCAAGGCGGAAACCATCACGCATAACGCGACGTTCACCGCGTTCTGGTCGGAACCTGTAACTTCGACAAACAGGTTTCTTGTATTTTCAGTGACCTTGCCCGTGAAATCGGAGTTGATTACCGGCGGCATGCTTGCAACATTTTTCGCGGAATCGATGACAATCGGATAAGCAGGAAAGTCCTTGAGAAGGTGCGCGTATTCCCTGCCTTTGGGGTGCAATTCCAGAATCTCGTCCAAGTCCAATTCGTTTTTGAAGTCAAGCGGAGTGAATTTCAGCTTTCTCGGATGGAATGCCTTGTAATGTATTGGCGGCTTCATCCTGTCAAAATCGTACAATCCGATCGCAGCCTCTTTCCTGCGCCTGCCGAAAGTGAGCGTGACCTTTTCCTGCAATTGGATCATCTGCTCAAGCAGTTTCGGCGTTACCTTCACGTCCCAGACGACCGCGCCCGCGATTTTCGGGCGGATTTTTTCAACGCTTTTGTCAACAAAGATTTCAACCCTTCCCTTTTTGACGGAAAATTTTGGCAGGCCCTTTTCCTTTCCCAAAAAACCTTTTACCTGCCTCGCAATTCCCTCCGTGCTCCAGAAGTCCGGGCGGTTGGTTTCCTTGACGTCAACGCGCAGCCTGTCACCCTCAACTAATTCCAGTTCGCCTTTCACGCAAAGCAATGCCTCTTCCAGCTCGGCAGGCGAAAACTTTTTTCCGCAAAGGCTTTCCAAATCGGATTTTGAGATTTCAAGTGTGGGCATTTTTTTCACTTCCCCAGGTTCCTGTGCGGCAGAATTTTTCCGGCAACCCGCTTTAGCCTTTCTCTCCAAGACTTTCGCGGCGCGGCTCCGTGGTTTTGCGCCTGCTCTGTGGCCCTCGCCATGTCGGAATGCGTCCCGAACCTTATTCCCCAAGTGTTCTCTAAAGCTATCAGTTGACGGGTGTTGCGATATGTTCCCAGAACTTCGCCGACCGTGTTGATAACCATTGCTTCAAGTTCCGGGTTTCTTATCCTGACAACATGGTTCCTTGCATTATACTCCGCCCACAGTTCGGCCAACGCTCTCAGGTTTTCTGCAACAATTGTCCCGTTTCCCTGGAACGGGTCTTCGCTCAATTCTCGCAATGTTTGCGCTGTCCTGCCAAGTTCTGCATTGAGTTGCGTTGACGGAAGGTGTTTGACTCGCCTGCCAGGTTCCTTCGTCAAACTCTCACCATCTTTTCGTTCCGCAGCCATTCCAAATCCGTTGAAAACAATTGGCGAATGTCCTTGATTCCGAGCTTGAACATTGCCAGCCTGTCGATGCCGAGGCCCCATGCAAGGCATTTTCCTTTCACTCCCAACTGTTCGGTGAATTCCGGCCTGAAAATGCCGGCTCCGCCGAATTCAATCCAGCCAAGCGTAGGGTGCTTTGCGGAAAGCTGAACCGATGGTTCGGTGAAAGGATAGTAATCGGGATAAAATTTGACTTCTTCCGCGCCCGCGATTTCGGTTGCAAACTGTTTCAGCATTCCAAGCAGGTGCCTGAAATTGAAGCTCTCGTCGACAATGAAGCCTTCCATCTGGTTGAACTCGTTCAAATGCGTCGCATCGACAACATCGGGCCTGTAACAGCGCGCCAATGCAAAGTATTTTCCCGGCACTTCCACTCCGCCTGCAACCTGCCTTGCAGATGCGGCAGTGCCGTGCGCGCATGGCATGAGCCTTTGCGCGATTTGTTCGCTCCAGCCGTATTTCCACCCGGCACTTTTCGTTTTTCCGCCGCTTTCGTGCGCCTGTTTCACCAATGCAACCAGTTTCTTGTCCGGCAGTTTTCCCTGCACCGGCCGCTTGAGCTGGTAAGTGTCGGTCCAGGTGCGCGCGGGATGGTTCTGCGGCTGGAACAAAACGTCGAAATTGTAGAATTCCAGTTCGACTAAGCGGGTGGGCATTTCCCGGAAGCCGAGTTCGACGAGTTTCCTGCGGATCTGCGAAAGGAACTGGATGTAAGGCTGCCTTTTGCCGGCAAGCATTCTCGGCACAGGGTCGAAAATGTTGTAAGTTCTTTCCGCGGCGCTTTTGCCTTCGATTATTTCAAGCGCCTTTCTGCCGGCATCGCTGATTTTGGCGGTGCGCGTCGTAGTTTCCTTCTCCTGGCAGATGCCCCTTTTCACCAATTCTGCGAGAATTTCCTGTTCCGGCATACTGCCTGTTTCAATTGCTTCAAGCGCCTGCTCTTCAGCGGATTTTTTTTGCGCGAATTCTTTTGCGACTTCCGTGAGTTCGAGCACCGGGCCCTGCTCCGAGGGCAAGACCATGATGAACGCTTTCGCCTTGTTCCATCCGAGCGCGAATCCGAATTCGGCTTTTCCAAGGCCGCTTTTTGCAAGCGCGTCCTTCATTGCAAGCTTTCCGCCGCTTTTCCGGACCGAGTTCAAAAGCCTTTTTTCGGGCAGGCCTTTTTCAAGGCAGTCCTTTCCCGCGGGAGTGAGTTCGGCCGAGCGTGCCTTTTCTTCCCTGACCCCAATCAGGCCTTTCTGCTGCAGCCAGGCAAACGCCCTCCGCACTGAGTCGATGTTGATGCCGCCTTCCGAGCAAACGGTTTCCTCGGTTTTTTCCTTTCCGCCGGCAAGCTGTTTGAGCGCCTTCCTTTCGATTTCGCTCAAAGCCCTTGCAGTGCCTTCGATGCTTTCCATTTTTTCACCGGGTTAAAACACTATAATATAAAGCCTTTTTTTAATAAGCTTTCTTTGATGCTTTACCTTCTCGATTCTTCCGCCATAATCAATGATTTGAACTTCGAGTTGCGCGAAAATGAAAAGTACGTGATGGCGAACGTGTGCCTTGACGAACTTAAGGATTTCCGCGCCAAAAGCGTTGCTGAAACTGGCATGAGGCAGGGCAGCCTTTTTGTGCGCGACCCTTCAAAAGAAAGCCTGCTGAAGGCGGCTGCGATTGCAAAGGAAAAAAACTATTTCAAGCTCAGCAAAGCAGACCTTTGCGTTGTCGCGCTGGCCATGGATTTGAAGGCGGAAGGCGCTTCTTTTTCTGTCGTCACGGACGACTTTCTGGTGCAGAACTTTTTGAAACTGCTCAAACTGCCGTTTGAACCTGCCTTCCAGGGCAAAATCAAAAAGCTCCGGGTTTTCGGCAAAAAGCGCGCCCAAGCCTGAGTCATTTCACGAATTCCGTGTCGGGCATTTTTTCAAACTGCATGTCCCCGGTCAGGAATTTTGCGCCATGCCGTTTTGCCACGGTGTAGCCGATTGCGTCGGGAATGGACAGTTTTCTGTTTTTCATGCGCAAGTCCATTGCTTCGCAGACGTCTTCGGCTGTGACGTCCACAAGCAGGACTTCGTATTTTTTGGTTATCTTGTCTGCAAAGCCCTTGCCCTCCCTTTTCAGGGCAAAGTTCAGTTCGGCGAGGTTGAAAATAGTGGTTATGGCGTCGGCCGACTCAAACCTTTTGTAAGCCGGATTGCCCGCGAGAATTTCAAAGAACGCGTAGGTGTCGAAAAAGAAAAGGTTTTCAGGCATCCCAGGCCTCTTTATCGACTTCGTCAAGTATTTCCTTCGTGCTTTTCGAAAATTTGGCGATGCCGAAAGTTTCCTGCAACGGATTGGCCTGCCTGAGCAGCAATACCCTTACCTTGTCGCCGGCCCTTATTTTTTCCCTGTCCGCGGACTTTTTCGGTATGATTATGCCGAGAGACTTCCCCCATTCCTTTACCTGTGCCGTGATTTCAGCCATAAAAAACCAAATAATTATATCAATATAACTAAATTTAAGCCTTTGTTTTTGGCTGGTTTCTGGCAATCGGCCAGGTCAGCCAATAACTATATTTGATTAATTAGTTAACTATTTAAGGTGGTTTTGGGCTATTTTTTTACGGTTGTCGTGTTTCTGGAAATCCTTTGGCACCTGCTTTCCTTCGACCTCGGCTGGCTATTCGTCTTCATGATGAACAACCTTCTCTGGGTTTTCGCGTTCCTTGCGCTCGCCTTTTTTGTTGCCGGAGGAAAAAATTTCGTGTATGCAGGCCTGCTGATTTTCCTTTCAATCGCGCTTGTGGATTCCTTCGCCTTCCTTTCAGGCTGGGTTTTCCTTGTCGGAGGATTCCTGCTCCTCAACTACATGGCCAAGATTTCATTCCTCAACTTCGTTGAAAGCAATGCCGAAATGTCCGGCAGCCTTGTGCTCTGGAACGAGGTTTTCGCTTTCGGCTTCTTCATCCTCTTCAACGTCGCCTTGCTCCTGGGGTGGATCAGGATATGAACCTCGCCAACATCCTCATCTGGACAATAATGATTTTTGCGGCCGCGGCGGCGATCAACGCGCTGTTCTTCAGGATAGTGGCGGACGCGCTTTTCTCTCTGCCCGGACTGATCGTGGTTTTCTTCCTGGTGCTTGTGGAGAGCCTGCTGATAAAGGTGTGACCATGGCGTTCGTTTTCCTCGATTTGGTGATGCACCTTCTCGCTTTCGACCTGGGCTACATCTTCCTGTTCTTCGCCAACAACATTATTTGGGTTTTTGGCTTTCTCGCCGGCTCATACTATCTTTTCAGCGGCAAAAACTTCGCAATGGGCGCAATCCTCTACGGCTTCCTTTTCATAGTCTTCTTCGACTTCATCACTTTCACGGGCTTTGTCTATTTCACCGCCGCCTTCCTGTCGCTGATGTACCTGACAAGGATGTCGACCGCGATTTTCACGGAAAACGTGGACGTGCTGAGGCCCTACCTTCCCCTTGTCGTGGCATTCTCCGCGATTTTCCTCATAATCGTTTACAACATCTGGATAAACTTCTGAGGCGGCCCGATGAACTTTCTACGCAACGCAGTGCAGTCGCTTTTTTTCCTCATGCTGCTTTACGCAATCGCCGTGCTTTTCGGCTGGGCAGGCCACGGCTTCATGAAAAGCTCCGCCTTCACCGGTTTTGGAATCGCGGTCGCTTTTTTCTGGATACTGGCGAACGTGCTTTTCGCGTCGTTTTCACTGGAACAAATCGGAAGCTGAACTTCAGCAGCGGTCTTGAAGGCAGGGCCTACTGGTTTTCCTCTTCCTGTTCGAAGGTTTCCTCTTCCAAGTCGGAGTGCTCTACAACGTATTCCTCGATCCGGTCCGCGATTGCCCTGCGCCTTGAATAAGCGATCGCGCTCACGATGATGACAAAAAGCACTACAAGCGGAAAGACGTTGCTTGCGAATGCGCCTTTGAGCAGGCCGGACAGCTCGAACTGCGGCGCAATCTCCTTGAAAACCCTGTATGACAACGTGACTGCGTTCGAGCGCGTATAGCCAGTCCATTGGATTGAATCGCCGCTTGTTTTTGCGGCAGGCTGGACCGGCTGGATTATTTCCGAATTCTTCGGGAAATTGATTTTTATGCTTGTTCCTGCCGGAATGACAGTCGTGTCCCCTGTCCGGAAGTCCTTGAGCGCGCTTTTTTTGAGTTCGAACGTCGTTATCCTGCCGGTTTCGCTTGTCTTTGAAACGACCGGGGTTTCAAGGCCGTAGCTCAGCTGCAAAAACTTTTTCGCGCCGTCAAAGCTGAGCACCCCGCTTCTCACATCCTCCTCGCCGCCGATGAAAACCCTGATGTTCGGGTCGAATTCCCTCCATTTCTGGAGGTCGACGCCGAGTTCCTCGCTTTTCTGCTTGAACCGCTCGAGCTGGAGGCTGTTCGGAAAGTCCAGGTAATACCTTTCGGCAACAGAGGTTTCGCCGTTTTCGCCGAGCGTAATCTCTATTTCGTGCTTTTGGATTTCATAGGACTGGGCAAACGCAAGCCCGGAGAAAAAGACGGCAAGCAACAATACTGCAAGGCAGAGTTTCCGCCGGCTCAAAACAGCACATTCCACTGCAATCCACCCAGATAATTCAACTGCATTTATTGTATAAATAGTTTTCCAAGCCGGTGATTCCGTCCGGACGCAGTTTCGGCTGCGTGGAGCGACGACGGGTACTTCGCAAAATCTTGGATTTTGCGACGTGCCCAGAATCTTAGGATTCTGGGGCATTGCTGATGCAATACCCATCTGCTTTGGACGTGTCCAGAATCTTGGGGTTCCGGTGCGTCGCATTCGCCCAGTAACCATCTGCTTTTTTTTGCCTGCAGGAAAAGTAGGTATTAATATTCCTCTCGGTTCAATATGATTAATGGTGTGGTTTGTTTGGCGCTGAAAGTACAGTTTTTGGGCCACGCTTTTTTCAAACTCAACTTTTCCGGCAAGACCGTCCTTGTGGACCCTTTTTTTGTCTGCGCGCATAACAGCGAGTTCAAGCGCATCGTAAAGTGCCCGGTCGCCGAAAAAGACGTGAAAAAGGCCGATGTCATACTCATAACGCACGAGCATTTCGACCATTTCGAGCCGAAGATGGTGGAAAGGCTCTCAAGGTCGACGAACGCGTGCGTTGTGGCGCACGATTCCATCCTGAACCAGCTTTCGCTCCAGAAGCCGATGATGCACTCGATTGACACTGCGAAAAAAATCAATTGCAGGGGCCTTCACATCGAAGCCGTGCACGCGCATCACCCCCAGTCATTCTATCCGATGGGTTTCCTGATTTCGGACGACACAACAACGGTTTACCATGCCGGCGACACCCAGCTTTTGGACACCTTCTCGCAGATAAAGGCGAACGTCGCATTGCTGCCCATCGGCGGCAACGAGACAATGGACTGCGTCGATGCTGTGCGCGCGACCAAGACAATGAAGCCGGATTATGTGATTCCGATGCACTACAACACTTTCGAGACCATAAAGCAGGACCCGCAGGAGTTCAGGCAGAAAATAGAGAAAAGCATCCTGAAAACAAAGCCGGTCATTCTCGCGCCGGGGCAAACCTTCAATTTGAAATAGCAATTGCCTTCCGCTTGAAGTGAAACTTTTTTTGTTCAGATTTCGATTTGCATGAGGTCCCTCGCCACAATCGCGTGCGGGAAAACCTTTTCCGCTTCCTCTTCCATTTCCTTTTCGCCGCGGTAGCGCGGGCTGATGTGCAAAAGCAGGAGTTTTTTCGCATTGGTTTTTTTTGCGACTTCCGCGGCCTGCTTTGCAGTGGAGTGCTTCGTTTCCTTCGCCCTTTCCGCATGCTTCTGCAAAAAGCTTGACTCGTGAATCAAAAGGTCGGAATCCATTATCGCCTGGAAATATTTTTCGTCCGGCAAAGTGTCCATGATGACGGAGATTTTCCTTCCCTTCCTTCCCTTCGAATAGTCCATCACGTCTTCGGGCCTGAAAGTTTTTCCGTTCGCCTCGGCGTTTTCGCCTTTCTGCAGTTTGCTCCACAACGGCCCTTCCGGTATGCCGAGCTTTTCCGCCCATTGCCTCTGGAATTCGCCGCTCTTGTTTTTTTCCCTGAAAACGAAGCCGAAGCACTGCACTTCATGCCTTAACCCGACAGCTTCGATGGTGAAATCCTTTTCAGCGAGAATCCCGCCGTTTTTCGCTTCGTGGCAGATTATTTCAAAGCCCTGCTTCAGCAGGCCGAGGCTCAGCACTTTTTCCATCTGCCTTTCAATGCCGTGCGGCCCGAAGACGTGCAACGGCCAGTCCCTGCCCTGCATGCTCATTGTTGCCAGCATTCCGGGAAGGCCGAGCACGTGGTCGGCGTGGAAGTGGCTGATGAAAACATAGTCGACGGACATGTATGACGCGCCTGCCAGCATCATCTGCCTCTGCGTTCCCTCCGGGCAGTCGAACAAAAGCGTCTTGCCTGCAAATTCGAGGCAGACGCTTGAAAGGTTCCTTTCCTTTGTGGGATTAGAACAGCTCGTGCCCAGAACGGTTATTTTGGCATTCATTCAAAAACCCTTGAGACTTTTTTACCCGCATCCGCCCTGTTTTTTTTTGCGGCTGTTTTTCCGCTTTTTTTGCCTTCGCGTTTTGCCGTATTTTTCCGGTTTTTTCGCCGGGCCTGCGATTGATTTATTAATGTTTTTTTGGCTAACTCTTTTAATGCCTAAGTCTTCCCCGCACAAGGCCGATTTCCTCAATTTCCGGTCCACAGCCGAAATCCCGGTTTCCGACAAGACCATAAACCAGGTCATCGGCCAGGATTCGAGCGTTGACATCATCCGAAAGGCGGCCGCGCAGAAAAGAAACGTTCTTCTGGTGGGCGAGCCCGGAACAGGCAAGAGCATGCTTGCATTGGCAATGTCGGAAGTCCTGCCCGTGCAGAAGCTGAGCGACATACTCATTTACCCGAACGACACTGATCCCAACAATCCCAAGGTGAGGCCGGTTCCTGCGGGCGAGGGCCAGAAAATTTTGAACAAGGAAAGGATTGAAGCACAGCACGCGGACGACAATTTCAGGCTCGTTTCAATGCTGTTTCCGCTGGGCTGGTTTTTGATTGTCTGGGTCGTCTATTTTTTCAAGTGGGCGCCTGACGTGATCGTGGCTGCGATGATGATTCTGGGCGGCTTCCTGATAGTGGGCTTTGCAGTCGGCAACCAGATGAGGAGCCGCGAGGAAAAAAGGACGCCCAAGCTGTTGGTTGACAATGCAGGCAAAAAGCTTGCGCCGTTTTTTGAAGGAACGGGCGCGAGGGCCGGCTCACTGCTCGGCGACGTCCGCCACGACCCGTTACAGTCAGGCGGCCTCGGCACGCCCCCGCATCTGCGCGTCGAGCCGGGCCTCATTCACAAGGCTTCGGGCGGAGTATTGTTTGTCGACGAGCTTGCAACGCTTTCATACAAGGCACAGCAGGAACTGCTTACGGCCATGCAGGAAAAAAAGTATGCGATTACGGGGCAGAGCGAAATGTCCTCCGGCGCCATGACGAGAACCGAGCCCGTGCCGTGCGATTTCGTGCTTGTCGCGGCGGGCAACTACCGTGATTTGGAAAAAGTGCATCCCGCCCTGCGTTCAAGGATCAGGGGCTACGGCTACGAGGTTTACATGAACATTGACATGCCGGACACGCCCGAAAACAGGTCAAAGATAGTGCAGTTCGTCTGCCAGGAAATCAAAAAGGACGGCAAGATTCCGCACTTTTCAAGGGAAGCCGTTGACCTGATAATTTTCGAGGCGCGCAGGCGCGCCGACAGGAAAGTCAGGCTGACACTGAAACTGCGCGATTTGGGCGGCCTTGTCAGGGCGGCCGGCGACATTGCAAAGGAGAAAAGCCATTCGCTTGTCGAGGCGCAGGACGTCATCGAGGCAAAGATGTCCGCAAGAACGCTGGAACAGCAGATGGTTGACAAGATAATCGACAGCAAGCGCGAATACGAAGTTTACCTTTCAGAGGGCGCGGTTGTCGGCAGGGTCAACGGCCTCGCAGTTTCCGGTGACGGGAGTGCGGGCACTGTGCTGCCGATCGAGGCCGAAATCGCGCCGGCAGCTTCAAAGTCCGAGGGCCGGGTCATTGCGACCGGAAAGCTTGGGGAGATTGCGCGCGAAGCCGTGCAGAATGTTTCCGCAATAATCAAGCGCATTTCCGGCAAGGACATAAGCCAGCACGACCTGCACATACAGTTTTTGCAGACTTATGAAGGGGTCGAAGGCGATTCCGCTTCGGTGTCCGTCGCAACGGCAGTGATTTCAGCGCTTGAAGGCATTCCGGTAAAGCAGAGCCTGGCAATGACAGGCAGCCTCTCCGTCCGCGGCGAAGTGCTTCCCGTCGGGGGCGTTACTTCAAAAGTGCACGCCGCAATCCGCGCGGGCTTCAAGGAAGTCATCGTGCCCAAGGCCAACCGCGAGGACATAGTCCTGCCTGAAGCCGAACTCGCCAAAATAAAAATAATTTCCGTTTCGACATTGTCCGACGTGCTGGCGAACGCTTTCGAGAAATCCAGGAAAAAGGATTCAATGCTGCTGTCGCTCAAAAAAATACTGAAAAGCCTGCCGTCGATTAGCGGCGTAAATATTGAAAAGGTCTCCCAAAAATCCGCGCATTAAGCCGATTTCGTCCGGCTGGTCCGACGCCCCATGCTCATTTCATTCGCATGGAGCTGCGCGCTGTTGCGCGTGATTGGTTGGACGATTCCGCTTGCCCGATACCCGTCTGCTTTTTTTGTATTAAATTTCAGGCAATGTGAAAGAATCAGGTTATCAGGATCCTGCCCTTGGTTATTTCGAATTCCTTTTTTTTCAGGGAAACGCTTTTCTTTGACGCGTTGTCCTTGAACAGTATCTCCTGCTTTTCGCGGTCGACGTTTTCTACCTTGCCCAGCCACCTTCCGTCGTTCGCGTAAACAGACAGGCCGACGAGCAGCCTCGTCACTTTCGAGTTGACTTCCATTATCTCGGAGAGCTTGAATGCAAGCAGCAGCAGGAACATGCTGAAGCCCACGCTGAACAGGAACCAGTTGAGGTCGGCCCTGCCCAACACCACCAGTGTTGCGGAGTCGAGTATGAACCACGCCAGAAGCGTTGAGGTCGCGTACAAAAGCATTTTGCGCAGGTGCTGCGCCTTTTTGAGGTGGATGAGGTCGACGCTTTTCGCCGCGACAATGAGCAAAGCGGAAATCGCTATGAAAAGATATGTTGACTGCGCCGTGATCACTGCCCTTGCAACAAGCTCTATGCCCGAAAGCTCGTTGAACTTGTTGAAAGCGGTCATTCCGCCGAAGCCGAGAATGAAAATCACGGAAAGGTAAAGCGGATAGGAGATTCTCTGCGCGGAAATCGAGGAAGTGACGCTGTGGAATCCCCTTATGGCCCATTCCTCGATGCCGAAGCCTTTCACCAGCAGATATGTTCCGCCGATGAATGCTATGACCTGGAAGCTGAGGTTGCCGAGCAGGCCGAAAAGCAATAACAGCAGTCCGGGAATTCCGAATGCAATCCTTGCAATGAAAGGGTCTTTCAGCGCCTCTTTTATCGTGTAAAACGTTGATTCGACTGCCTGCGCCTGCTTTATGATGACTGTTTCCTTTGAAATGATTCTTGCCCTGCCCTGCAGTATGGGAATGACCTGGTCGTCTTCGGCGCCGTCGGTTACAAGCACTATTCCGTTGGCCGGGAATTTTTCGAGCACGGCGTCAAGCTGCTGCGCCACAATCCTGTCGGACTTGAAGCCGGCCTTGCCGTAGCCCGTGAGCGTCACCACCTCGCATGCAGCGGCTGATTTCCTTACCTCGTCGAATTTTTTCACGGCCGCAAACATTGTGTTGGAATCGTTTTCTTCGGGGTCCTTGAGAATGAGCCTTGTCGCGGCCTTGATGTTTGCGTCCCTGCCAATGACCGGCCCCTGTATCCCGGTTTTCCTTCCAAGGTCGTCGTCGCGGTCAACGCAGATGACGAGGATTTTTTCTTCAGCCATGCTATCACAAAAAGCCAACGCGCTTATTAATAAATTTTTGCATGAAATATATAAAGTATACTGTATTAACTGATTAACCGTATCGGCTGATTGGCATGGTTGAGGGCAAAAGCGTAAAATCCGGCATCATTGCAGGGGCTTTCGCGGCATTCCTTCTTGCCGCGGTCTGGCTCATGGTCAACTTTGACGCGGCAATGGCAAGCCTGCCGTGGATAATTGTCCTGGGAGTTTTCCTTTTCGCGGTCACAAAGTATCCGGTGCTTCTGCTGCTCGTGGACTACCAGCGCGCCGTCATCTTCCGCTTCGGAAAAGTGAACCGGGTGGGAAGGGGCTGGACTTTTGTCATTCCATTCATTGAAAGCTTTGTCATTGTCGACCTGCGCACGAAAACGCTTTTCACGCCCAAGTACGAGGTCATAACAAAAGGCAACATCGAGCTCAAGGTCAAGGAGGCAATCTTCCTGAATGTGGGCAGGGATGACGGGAGCGTTGTAAGCTCTGTGGTGAACATCAAGAATTTCGAGGAAGCGGTTGTTGCGAATGTCATCGGAGCGACGCGTGACGTCATAGGTGACATGGAAGTCCCCGAAGTCGTTTCAAAAATCGAGGAAATAAACCGCGCCCTGAAATCCGAGGTCGAGGAAATATCAAAGGACTGGGGCATATCGATAGTGAAAGTCGAAATCGAGGACGTCGACATTCCGCAGGAAATCCTCGCCGCAACCAACGCCTTCAAGGCAGCGGAACAGGAGAAACTGGCGCGCATCCAGAAAGCCGAGGCCCACAGGGAAGAAATCAGCGCAGTCAATGCCGCGGCAAAGGAGCTTTCAGACAAGACGGTCGCGTATTACTACATCAAGGCGCTTGAAGAGCTTTCAAGGGGCCAGAGCACGAAATTTGTCCTGCCGCTTGAGCTGAGCAGGATTGCCAACTCCATTTCAGACAAGATTGGCGCTTCAACCGCGGGGGAAAAGGACATCGAGCAGATGATTGCGCCGTTCCAGAAAACCTTTGAGAAAGCCGTGGATTCAGCAGTTGAGGCAAAGCTCAAAAAAATGGCTTTGGAAAACGCGAATGCCTGATGCTGCAAAACGTGCGTTGCATCTTTTTTTTTAGCAAGACTAAACAGCCGCTATTATGCTTGCCTCTATTGCGGCGCCGAGAAGCAGCAGCAGTATTCCGGCCATCACCAGCACTGCGGCGTCCTTTGCGACTATTTCAAATTCGTGGGTCCGGAACTTTTTCTTGGAAATCGCGGCGCTGATTATGCCGCCGGCGATTGCGCCCAAAAAATAGCCCGTTATCTCGGGCAAGCCGTGCGGAATGAAGCCAATTGCATTGAACAGGCCGTGCAGGAATGCCGCGGCAAGGCTGTATTCGCCCAGATTCGAATAAGCCGATGACAACGCCATTATGTCACGGCCGATGACAACTCCGATTATTGATGCGTTCCAGCTTATCAGGAAAATCGCGCCGGCGCCCATTGCAAATGAGAACAGCACGGCCCAGAACAGGACTGTCGCATTGTTCACGAAAATGACGTTGAACCAGCAGCTGAATTCCCTGCCGCACTTTTCGGCAACGCTTTTCACGCCGCTTGCGTTTCCGGAAAGCGTGGACTTCATGGTGGTGATTTTCCCAAGCTCCTTTTCCTGGACCTGGAAGAATGATGCGTGCACGTCGCCTGGAAGGATCACGAACCAGAACGAATAGCTTACGACAACGCCGAGGAAAAGCCAGGCGTAAATCTTGATGACGTCGAAATGCCTTCTCAGGAAGCCGACCGACCAGCTTGGCACCAACGCTTCCTCTTCCTCGGTTTCAGCCAGGATGGAGTGGATTATGGGCACGAATGCTATGGTGATGAATGCTATTGCCAGTATGCTCGCCGAGTCCGGGAAAGTGAAAAATGCCATCCAGAAAGCCGCGGAGGAAAGGGCCAGGGCGAGCAGGAAAATGGCCAAAGGGTGCCGTTTTGCCGCGGCCGTGTCTATCAGTGATTCCAAAACCAAGGGCAACCCGTTCCTTTAAATTCCTTACCATTTCTATAAAGTATTAACCAGTTTTAATGGTTTTCTCTGCGGTTTGCGGTTTTTCAGCTGTTTTTTTTGGTCAGGCCGAAAAACGCAAAAACGCCATTTTTGGGGTTATACAATGCAAAAACATGCTCAAAAGCCCGTCGTGCCGGGCGAAGCCGTGTCGACGGCCGAGGAATTCGTTCCCGGCAGCAACGTCTTTGAATGCGAGGGCGAAATCCTGTCCAATTCCATCGGCCTTGTCTCGTTTGACCAAAGGTTCAAGGAAGTCAACGTCGAAAAAAAGCGCGAAGTTGCATTGCTTGACAGGGGCTCGATAGTTTACGGCAAAGTCAGGCTTGTCAAGGACTCATCCGTGCTGATTGACATCATTTCGGCTGAAAAGGACGGCAAAAAGAAGGCAGTTCACATCGGCGTTGCAATGATTCCGGTCAGGATGGTAGCGCGCGAATACGTGAAAAGCCTGAAAGACTTTTTCAGGATAGGCGACCTTGTCAAGGGGAAAGCCGAAATGGTCTCGCCTTTCGCGATCGACGTGAGCACGAATGACGATTCACTGGGCGTGATAAAGGCTTACTGCACGGAATGCAGGCAGCCGCTGCATCTTTTCGGCCAGGGCCTGAAATGCCTGTCATGCGGCTCAACGCAGCAGCGGAAAATTTCTTCAGATTATATTTTGAAATGAGGTGCGATAAATGGAACTTGAAGTGCTGAATTCTTCGGACAATTCTGCCGAATTCATAATCAAGGGCGAAAGGCACACTTTCCCCAATCTCCTGAGGGAAGCCCTACTGGAAGACGAGAAAGTGTCCTTTGCGGCGTATTCCCTCAATCATCCAATGGACCACGACTGCAGGTTCATTGTGAAGACGGAAGGCAAGCAGGCGAAAAAGGCGCTTTCCGACGCCCTGAAAAGGGTCGACGAAAAGCTTGACGAATTCAAGAAAGAAATAAAGAAGGCGAAGTAGCCTTTCCGGCTGCCCGACGTGAAAAAATGCCGGCCAAGCAAAGCCCATTCCATGCAATCCTGCAGAAGCTGAAATGGCTCGATCCGTTCCACTACGTCGACCTCTTTGTCATGCCGGCAGTCAACCCGAAAAACAACGCGGCAATCTCGACAATAGTTTACATCGTTTCCGCATTCGTTTTCGCTTGGCTCGCATACACTATTGCGGGCATGATCCTGCAGACGCAATCGCCTTTCATGATAGTCGTTTCCGGCTCCATGAAACCGTTGTACCATCGCGGCGACATCATAATGCTTGCCGGCGCCGGACCGGACGGCATCAAGGCAACGGAAGTTTCCATGCCAAGCCAAAGCCTTTCGAACACGCCTTTTTCCGATTTCGCGTCGCTGAGGTTTGAAATGGAGAATGGCATTCCGCAGGCGAAAAAAATCGTTTTCAAGGACGGCAAAACAATTCCGGTTGAAAAGACCGGGTCGATTGTCGTTTACACGGCTGTCCCGTCAGGCAGGCCGATAATCCACCGCGTCGTGGCAAAACTCGCTGCAAATGATGGAACGTTTCTCCTGACAAAAGGCGACAGCGAGCAGAATTACACTCTTGACGCGGACTGCGGCAAAATCGTGAACGGCGTTTCACAGCAGGCATGCATCACGCTCTATCCGGTCAACGCCTCTCAAGTGCAGGGCAAGGCAATCTTCCAGATCCCTGTGCTCGGCTGCGCAAAGCTCTGGATTTTCGACAACCTGCTCGGCCTCGCTTCGACCGGAAGGCTGCCGGCGGACTACGACCTGATTTGCTGAGCCGCTTCCGTCCGCAGCCGTCTCGTCCGGCTGGTACGCGCACCATGCATTGCATGGCGCTGGCTTCGCAACTGCGGCTGGTTCGGAGCCAAGGCGTGCCGCTGTGCGGCACGCCGAGTATGCATGTGCCTGCGGGGTAGATTTTTGCCACGAGGTTAAGTTCTTTTTTTAAAACCTCTTCCCGTAAAATCTGTTCATGGACGTAGTGCTCGAAAAGGCCGACGATTTCAAGAAATGCATCGACTCAATCGCGGTCCTGATCGACGAGGCCGAATTCATCTTCGACGCCAATGGTTTGTCATTGAGGGCGACCGACCCAAGCCAGATTTCAATGGTCGACTTCTCGCTCAAAAAGGATTCCTTCAAAAAATTCGATTTGGACGGCAAAACCAAGCTCGGCCTGGACCTCGATTACCTGGGCCAGATAATGTCCAGGTCGAAGGCCGGCGACGAACTGCACCTGGCATTGGAGGACGACAAGAACTATCTGAGCGTCACGTTCAAGGGCTCTTCCGTGAGAAAATTTTCCATGCCTTTGATAGACATTTCCGCTTCCGAATTGCCGAGTCCGCGCATAGACTTCGACGCGGAACTTTCAATGAAGGCTTCGGTCCTGCAGGACGCGCTCAAGGATTCCGCGCTCATTTCAACGCACGTTTCGTTGGGCATCGAGAACAAAAAGTTTTTTGTCAGGGCGCATTCAAGCAAGGGCGAACTGAACAGCGAAACCCAGAAGGACGACAAGGCGATAACCGAAATGAAAGTGAAAGACGAGGCTAAAAGCATGTTCCCGTTGGACTACCTTTCCGACATGCTCAAAACCGCTTCCTCTGACACCGAAGTCAAGGTTTTCCTCAAAACAAACGCGCCCATCCAGGTCAACTACAAGGTCGGCAAGGCCGACATAACCTATTTCCTTGCGCCGCGCATAGAATCAGAGTGAGCGGGACAAATAGCTTTTTCAAATTGTTCCAGCACAAGCTTTTCATGCACATTTCCGAAAAGTTTGCCGAAATGAAGAAGTCCGGCGAAAAAATCTCCGTGCTTGCCTGCTACGACCATGCCTTTGCACGGCTTGTCGACGCGAAGGTTGACGCCCTGCTTGTCGGAGATTCCCTGAACAACGTGGTTTACGGCGAGCCGAAAACCTCGACGGTTTCAATGGAAACAATGCTCCGGCATTCCGCGGCTGTCGCAAGGGCGTGCAAAAAATCCTTTGTGATCGGGGACATGCCGTTCGGCTCTTTCACGAACTCAAACCTTGCAGGCGAGAACGCGAAAAAATTCTCGGAAGCAGGCTGCCATTGCGTGAAAATTGAAGGCTTTTCCGATGGCATAGCAAAAGCCATCCGCGATGCCGGCATTCCGGTCATCGGCCATCTCGGCCTGACTCCGCAGACAGCGGAAAACTTTTCCGTGAAAGGCAGGAATGCCGAAGAAGCGGAAAAAATTATGCAGGACGCGCTCTGCCTTGAAAGGGAAGGCTGTTTCGCGCTTGTTCTGGAATGCGTTCCGTCCGGCCTCGCAAAAAAAATCACTAACTGCCTTGCCATTCCGACAATCGGCATCGGCGCGGGAAGGCACTGTGATGGACAGGTTTTGGTGCTGCACGACATTCTCGGCCTGCTGCCGGATTTCCAGCCGAAATTCGTGAAGCGGTTCGACAACCTCGGGGGAAAGATTTCCGGCGCAGCGGAAAAATTCGGCAATCAGGTAAAAAGCGGGAAATTTCCAAGCAAAAAATACAGCTATTAAAAAATCCTTTTTCCGCAAGCTTTATTCCATGCAGGTCGTAAAATCCGCGCAGGAAATGCGTGCGGCTGCCGCCCGTCTGAATGAGCCGGGAAAAAGCGTCGGCTTCGTTCCCACAATGGGCGCCTTGCACGAAGGCCATTTGTCATTGGTGCGCAAATGCCGGCAGGAAAACGATTTTTGCGTAGTGTCGATTTTTGTGAATCCGATGCAGTTCAACGACAAGAGCGATCTGAAAAATTATCCGCGCGATTTGCAAAGAGACCTCGGCCTGCTGGAAAAGGAAAAAGTTGATTTTGTTTTCGCGCCAACCGAAAAGGAAATCTATCCGCACGGCACCAATGCCGATGTAAAGCCGCCCGCCGTTGCGGAAACGCTTGAGGGAAAATTCCGGCCGGGGCATTTTGCGGGCGTGTGCGCGGTCGTCAAAAGGCTTTTCGAAATTGTTTCTCCGGGCAAGGCGTACTTCGGCCATAAGGATTATCAGCAGTTTTTGGTTGTCAAAGAAATGGTCCGCGCGCATAGCCTGCCTGTCACGGTTGTCGTGTGCCCGACAGTGCGCGAAAAAGACGGTTTGGCACTTTCGAGCAGGAACGCGCGCCTGGATGCGCGGGAGAGGAAAGCGGCAACTGTTTTGTTCCGCGCGCTCAACGCTGGAAAGGAAAAAATTCTGGCGGGCGAAAAAAGCCCCGCAGAGGTTGAAGGTTTTGCAAAAGGCTTTTTTGGGAAAGAGCCGCTGGCAAAGCCCGAGTATTTCGCCGTGCGCGATGCCAAGGATTTGTCGGAGCTGAAGGAAATCCGAGGCGGGGCTGTTTTGCTTTGCGCGTGCCGCATCGGAAAGACAAGGCTCATAGACAACCTTGCCGTTTCCGTTCCCGCATGATGTTGGCTTTTAAAAATGTGCGGCTTTCTTTTTTTGAAGGTGGTATTGGATGGTCGAGGTTCGCGTCAAGTCCGGGGATTTTGAAAAAGCGGAAACTGAACTGCTTGCAATTTTTGTTTCAGAGGAAAAGCTGAAGGAACTCAAAAAATCCGGCAACGGCTTTTTTTCAAGGTTCAAGGCGGCGCTTCCGAAAAAGGGCTTTGAAGGAAAGGACGGCCAGGCCTTTCTCATTCCGAATGCACCGCTTCCTAAAATAAAAAACGTTTTTTTGCTCGGCCTCGGCAAGAGGAAGGAGCTGTCGCTTGAAAAGCTGCGCAAGGCTTCGGCAATCGTTGCAAGGGCATGCAGAAGCCTCGGCATAGAGCATCCGTCCGTTGCGTTCCCGCTTGAGGGCTTCGGCGAGGGAAAGGGAAAGGAACTGCAGGCAATCACTGAAGGCGCCATTCTCGGCCATTACAGTTTCGACAAATATCTGCTTGAGGATGCGAAGGAGCGCTCCAACGTGAAAACCTTTACCGTCATCCTGAAGTCCGGGGACATTGCCGCCGCGCAAAGGGCGGTGAAGGAAACCGCGATAGTGTGCAGCAACGTCTGCCTTGTGCGCGACATGGTCAACGAGAGCCCCTGGCAGAAGAACACCGAAACGTTTTCAAGGCAGATAAAGGCTTTGGCGAAAAGGGCGAGGGTTTCATGCAGGGAACTCACGGCGCAACAGCTTGCAAAGCAGGGCTTCAACCTCATTCTTGCAGTGGGCAAGGGCGCGGAATTCCCGCCAAGAATGCTCATATTGGAATACAACGGCAACAAGTCAAAAAAGGACAAAATTGCTCTGGTCGGCAAAGGGGTAACATTCGACACAGGCGGCTTGGACATAAAGACAAGGGACATGAAGGACATGAAGCTTGACATGGCCGGCGCGGCAACAATGTTTGCGGCGGTGAAATCCCTGGCTGAGCTGAAGGCGAAAGTGAACGTCGTCGCGGTTTTGCCGATAGTCGAAAACGCGGTCGGCGCGAAATCCTACAAGCCGGGCAGCATAATCAAGTCTTATTCCGGCAAAACCGTCGAAGTGGCTGACACTGACGCCGAGGGAAGGCTTATTCTCGCGGACGCGCTTGCGTTCACGTCGGAAAAAATCAAGCCCAAGCTCATTGTTGACGCGGCAACCCTCACGGGAAGCTGCATCGGCACTTTCGACGATTTTGTCGCGGGCATGGTTTCGAACAACGACAAGTTCGCGGAAAAAATGTTTGAAACCGGCCAGGAGATTTTCGAGCGCGTCTGGAGAATGCCGTTGTATGACGAATACAAGGAGCAGACGAAAAGCGACGTTGCGGATGTAAGAAATCTGGGCAAAAGCATGTTTGCGGACATGATCGTCTCATCGGGCTTCCTTTCAAAATTCGTCGGCGAAACGCCGTGGGTGCATTTGGACATTGCGGGAACTGCGTGGAACGAAAAGGCGCCGAAACAATACTCCTGGGTCGGGGCGACGGGATTCGGCGTGAGGCTCCTGGTGCAGTTCGTGCAGGAAAATGCGTAAAGGGCTGAAACTGATAAATGGGCAAACTATTTGTCTTGGGAATTGACTTCGGCGCTTCGACGACTGACATAGTGCTGTTCGGCAAACGAAAAATCGTGCGTTCGTGGAGTTTTCCTGCAATGCCCGTGCGCGGCATGCAAAAATTCCTGAAATCGCTCGGCATGCCGTTTGAAAAAATACGGGCGGTTGCGGTCACCGGCGGAAGGTCAATGCAATTGCACGGCAAAAAGGTTTTCGGCGTTCCTGTCAGGCACGTTTCCGAAATCGATGCGATCGGCCTGGGCGGCGCGTTCCTTGCGGGCAAAAAGAGCTGTTTGGTTGCAAGCCTCGGCACGGGCACCTGCATAGTTGAAATGCGGAACGGGAAGTCAAGGCATTTTGGCGGCACCGGAGTTGGCGGCGGAACGCTGCTCGGCCTCGCAAGTCTTCTGCTTGGCGCCAAAAACGTTTTTGAATTGGAGGCGCTTGCGGCAAAAGGCAGAGCGCAAAAAATCGATTTGTCAGTCGGCGACATCATGGGCAAAGGCATAGGCGTTGTTCCGGTCGGCGCGACAGGCTCGAATTTTGCGAAGCTTTCATCATCCAAAAAAGAGGACGCTGCGGCAGCGCTCGTGAAGATGGTTGCTGAAGTGAACGCGGTCTCGATAATTTTTGCCAGCCGCGCGGCAGGCTTGGATGAAATTGTCGTTGTCGGGAAAACCCCTGAAGTCAAAGGGTTCAGGAAACGCATGCAGACCGTTGCCGGCTATTACAGCAAAAATCTGGTTTTTCCTAAAAACGCAGGAATCGCAACCGCGATAGGCGCGTGCCTGAAAGCGCAGGGCTCAGCCAATGCTGATTGAAATTTTCCGCCCTTTTTCCAGGCCGTTTTTTTCCGCAAAGCCTGAATTGGTTTCCAGAACGAACCTGGCGTTTGCGTCCGGGAAAAATGTTTCACATGGCTCTTCCCTGCACGGCAAAGCGTTTTCTCTCATGAAAACTATTTTGCCTTCTGTGTCAAGCCAGATGATGTCAAGGGGAATCAGCGTGTTTTTCATCCAGAAAGCGTGCGGGCCTTCGTTTTCGAAAACGAACAGCATGCCTCCGCTTTCCGGCAGGCTTTTTTCGAACATCAAGCCCTGCTCCCGTTCCTGAGCGGAATCCGCAATCCTGATGTCAATGCATTTCCCGTTTTCAAGGCAGGCGCCTGCGGCTGTTGATTTGTTTTGGGCGGGCGCAACGCATGCCGAAAGTGCCAGCATCAGCATAAAAAACGCGAAAACGCCTGATTTCATGCAGATGGTTGCCAGCAAAACAATTTAAACAATATTTTGCTTTACTTATCTCTGACTTGAATGGCGATTGAACTCAAAAAGCTTGATTCGTGGCAGAAGGCGGTGCAGGCGATTTCATCGTTCATTTCGGAGGGCAATTTCCATTTTTCCGACAAGGGCGTTTTGTTCAGGGCAATCGACCCAAGCCAGATTGTGCTGGTCGACCTTTTCCTTGACAAAAAGATTTTTGACAGGTATGCTGTCGAGCCGGCTTTTGCAGGAGTCGACATTTCCGAGCTGTCCAAAATAATGCTGCGCGCACTGCCCGGCGACAGGATGGTTCTCGACCTTACGGAAAACGAGATGGCTTTGACCTTTGAAGGCGACCTGGTGAGAAAATTCAGCCTGCCGCTCATAGACGTTTCCGAGGAAGAGCCGAAGGTTCCGCAGGTGGGCTTCGACTCGCACATCGAGATCAATGCGCGCATTTTCAGGGAAGTCCTGAAAGACGCTGCCTTGTTCGGCAGCGCAGCCGTCATAAACGTGAAAAAAGGCAAGCTTTCAATCGAGGCGAAGGGCAGCCAGGGAACTATGCGCAGCGACCAGTCGAACGGGAAAAGCGTTTCCGTGAAAAGCTCGGCCGACACCCAAAGCAAGTATTCCCTGAATTTTTTGCAGAACATCGTGCGCGAGGCCGACGCGGACAAAAAAATCCTGCTTGAGCTCAAGACCGATTCGCCGATGAAAATCTCGTATCCGATCGGCGACTCCGAAATAAACTTTTACCTGGCGCACATGATACTCTGACCGTTTTTTTTTGTTTTCAATTCTGCCCGAATTCAATGATTTGCCTGATTTTTTGCGCAATGCGCTCCGCTTCTTCCGACTGCAGGCCTTCGAGCCTTCCCGCCATTTCTTCGAGTGCGGGCATTTCCCTGCGGATTGCCGAAGCAGCTTGTTTCCGGCGCAAGCCAAGCATTGCCTGCAGGGCGTTGCGCTTGTCGTCGTTTTCTTCCCCGGCAAGTCGCTTTTCCAGCAGTTGAACATCGGCCACCTGTGCTGAAAGTCTTCTTTCGGCGGAAACCGCTTTCCTTCGCAAAAAAAATCCGAGTCTTGCCGGCTTTGGCTTTTCCGGCCGCCCGTTTCTGTTTCCGTTTCTCTCTGTTCTTGCTGGCATTTCTTCCACGTTCAGGTTTTCGCCTTTCGGCCATAAGCATTTTCGTCTGCCGGCTTTTAAGCTTTTAGCGTCCGGGATGGTTATTTATTGTTTTTCAGGCATTCTTCCCTGTATGCCGGTTTCGCAGGATCTTTTGTTCGCGCAGAAATACCCTTTTTCCTCAGCCGCAATGCGCATACTGAAGGACAGCAATGTTTCGCTTGACGAAACCGCCGAGAACAGGCCCGTAATAGAGCGCGCGGTCTTCATGATCGTGAGCGCGTGGAAGGACAAGCAGCAGCCCCTGGAACACGTTTCATCGGAGGAAATCCTTGAACGCGAAATAATGGCTTTTCCGGCCGCCAAAATCATTCTCGGGCAGATGAAAAACGGGCAGGCGGACAAGAAGTTCGCCTCGTGGACCGCAAAAAACACGTTTAAGAATTTGCAGGATGAGCCGGACCGCGGCAAGGCATCGCAGGAGCTTGCAGGCGAACTTGGCATAAGCGCATCGCTTTCCGATTCCCCCGATTTTTTCGTTTCAGTTGCATTGCCGGATTTTCTGTCCATAGGCTTCAGGGACGAAAGCCTCAAGCTTGTCAACCAGAAGGTTTCCGATGGCAGGGTTTTTTTCGACGAGAATGGGTTCTGCCATTTCCTGGCGGAAAAGGTTTACTGGAACGTTTTCGAATCCGTTTCCGGCCAACAGCCGGCAGTGCCGAACGCGTTCAAGCGCATTGCGTCGCAGGTTTCCTCGCACCTCAACTCTTTGCGCGAACGCGATTTCGAGCTCAAGCTGTCGGGCAAAATCGACCCCAACCTTTTTCCGGACTGCATGGCATCGCTTTACTCTGATTTGCTGGAAGGGAAAAACGTTCCGCACATGGGCAGGTTTTTCATTGCCGCCTTCTTGTCGTCAATCGGCATGCCCGAAGAGGACATAGTCGAGCTTTACTCGAAAACCCCGAATTTCAGCCGCAAGATGACCGCATACCAGGTCAAGAGGATTGTAGGAAAGCAGATGTCCGCGCCGGCGTGCAAAAAAGTCAGGGAATACGGCTTTTGCCCGAAAGGAAAAGACTGCAATGTTTCCCATCCCGTCTCGTTTTACCAGCGCGAACTGAAAAAGGATTCCGGCAAAAAAAACGCCCCGCCAGCCCCGGCCGGCACGGATGGCACGGGCAACGCCAATGGCGTGGAAAAAGCAGCCAATGATGGCACTGCGGCAACCCCGCTTCCAAAAAGCACGGAAAACAGCGTTTAAAAATTTTTCCGCTTTTCATTCTTCCTGAAAGCTTCGGCTTTTTTTGGGGTGGTTTTGATGGGCTTCTGGGCTTCTCTTGGCGTCGGAACTCTTGCGTTTGTGGTTTTGACTGCGTTCGTGCTTCTGGTCGTCGGACTGGTTTCATTCGGCATAAACCTTGCGATAATCTCGATTGCGGCAAAGCTCCTGGGTTTCTCGCCCGAAGCGAACTTTGTTGTGCTGTCGGCGGCAATACTTTCATCTGCGTCCATAATAGGCTCAAAGCGCGGCTGAAGCCGGTTTCGTCCGGCTGGTTCGACGACGGGTATTGCCATTGCAATACCCATCTGCTTTGTGTTGGGTGCCCGGCACCTTTTTTATTACTTTTAGGCAAAGAATGCTTGCATGCGTGCCGAGGATTTCCTGAAACAGCATTTCAGGCAGTTTTACGAAAAAAATTTCGTTTCCCAGCCGCCCGAACCGGAGAAAAGGGAGTTCGGCTGCGGCATTTTCGGCCTGAAGATTTCGCAGAGGCACCTTGCATTTCCAAGCCATGACGCATTCAACGCTTTCCTCCGCTCAGAAGTGCCGCTGTTCGTATCCTATTCGGGCGCAAAATACAAAATGCCGGCGGCGAGGCCGATTGAAGCAAAAGGCTTCATTTCAGCCGACCTCGTCTATGAATTCGACGCCGACGACATTCAGACAGACTGCAAGCAGCGCCATGACTATTGGCTGTGCCCGAAATGTTTTTCCAGCGGCCCGGGAAAAGTGGAGAACTGCACGTCCTGCGGTTCGCCTGTCTCTGTAAAGCAGATGTTCTGCAACGAATGCCTTGGCGAAACCAAAAGCCAGGTTTTTCGCCTTGTCAAAGCGCTTGAGGAAGACTTCGGGTTTTCAGGCTTTGACGTGAACTTCTCGGGCAATGCCGGATACCACGTGCATTTGCGCGGCGAGGAAATCAACGCTTTGCCGCATGCCGGGCGCATAGAACTGCTCGACTATCTAACTGGCCATTCCGTCAACCTCACTGCACTTGGATTTGTGCGCATCGGCAAGGCATTCCATTGCCCGCAAAAGAAGATTGCCCTCGGCTGGCAGAAAAAAATCCTGTCCGGCATTGAAAGCCTTTTCAGCGCGGGCAACGCGGAAAAGGTCGCGGCAATCGGCGGGATAAGCAAGAAAAAAGCCGAAGAACTTTTGGCTGGAAGGGACAATTTTCTTGAAAAGCTTTCGCAAGGCATCCTCGTTTCGCCTTCGGGCAGGAACACAAAGGATTTCTGGCCAAAGATTTTCGATTTCACGGTTTTGTGCGAATCATTCAATGTCGACAGGCAGACTTCGCTTGACAAGAGCAAGATCCTGCGCGTTCCCGACACTTTGCATGGCGGCACGGGCTTCCAGGCGAAAAGAGTTTCATTGGATGCGCTGAAACAGTTTGACCCTTTCTCCGACGCGGTTGTTTTCGGGCGCGAGCCCGCCAAGGTTTTCGTGGATTTTTCGCCGGAATTTTCCCTGAAAGGGGAAAAGTTTGCGGAAATGCGCAAGGCTGAAACGGAACTTCCGCTGTCCGCTGCGATATTTTTGGTCGCTTCGGGCAGGGCAAAGCCTGTTTAGGCCCTGCAATATCTATTAAACAGTTTTTGTAGCATTCTTTGTTCGGGGTTGGCTTTGAACGTTTCATACGACGAGCTTAGGCGCATTTACAGGCTTGAAAAGAACACTTCCAAGCTTGTCGAAGTTGACGACGATTTCTTCGAAAAGCTCAACGCCTTCATGAAAGCCGAAAAAGAGGAATACCTGAAGTCTTTGCGCGACATTTCCACTTCAAAGGCGAGGAATTTTTCGAACCTCAAGAAAATGGTGCAGGAAATCTTTGCCTTGCGCGAAAAAAAGCTCCTGAACCGCGCGCTTGTGGCGTCAAGGACCGGGGATGTTGCCCTGCAGAAAGTGTCCTCCGAAGAAAAGGCGACGTTCATTGAACTGCTCAAACTGATGGCGGAGCACAGGAAGTCGCTTGCCGAACTGTTTGACGGTGAAACCCAAAGCTTTTCCATTGCCGAGGCGTCTTCCGGCGAACTGTTTTCCGTGCTGAAGGACGTGCCTGCTTTTGTCGGAACCGACATGAAGGAATACGGGCCGTTTTCGAAGGGCGAAGTCATTCCACTGCCGCAGAAGATCGCGGAACTGCTTATGTCAAGAAAGCTTGTAGTTGAAAAATAAAATCTTGCTACTTCCTTCGCGAGTCTCATCTATTGTTTGGTTTGTCACGCGCAACAGCGCGCAGGCAGGGGCTTTCGCCCCTCGCACGCCCCTTGCGTGGCGTTGCTGTTGCAACGCCACTTATTTGCAAAAAGCTTACTCGGCTTATTGCAGCGGCATGCACCGGAATCCCAAGATTCCGGGCACATGGCAAAATCGCGATTTTGCCATGATAAGCCTTAGTTCGCACTAGCCGGGCGTGACGGCTACATATTCCTTTAAAATACTGTTTTTGTTGCAATTCTTTTGTTCTGGTTTTTATGCCGAAAATGCCTGAAGTCAACGAAATAGTCGTCTGCAAGATCCGCAAGGTAATGAACTTCGGCGTGATGGTGGAACTCGAAGAGTATCCCGGCATAGAGGGCTTTGTGCACATTTCCCAGGTTGCCACGAGCTGGATTAAGAATATCCGCAATTTTGTCAAGGAAGGCCAGGTGCGCGCTGCAAAGGTCATGGGGCGCGGCAAGGTAGAAGGCCAGGTCGAATTGTCGTTCGCAAAGGTTTCAACTGAACAGCAGAGGCAGAAAATCGAATCCGTGAAGCAGGAGAAAAGGTCTGCAAAGCTCCTCGAGCAGTTTGCAAGGCTGGCGGGGATTTCCATTGCCGACGCCCAGCTGAAAATCGTCAAGCCCCTTGAAGCCGAGTACGGCACTTTTTTTGACGCAATGCCTGAGATTGCGATTCACGGCGAGGAAGCCGCGTCATCGGTCGATTCATCGGTGCGCAAGCAGTTTGTCGAGCTTGTCAAAAAAAGCATTGAGATTCCGAAAAAGTCGGTCGGCGGATTTTTTGTTTTGCACAGCTTTGATTCTGACGGCGTGAGCGTCGTCAGGAATGCGATGCTGAAAGGCGAGTCCGCTTCCCCGAAAGGCGTGCAGGTCGAACTCTTTTATTCGGGCGGCGGCAAGTATTCCGTGAAGATTACGTCGCATGATTTCAAGGTTTCCGAGCACGCATTGAAGCAGGTGTCTTCGGCAATCGAGTCGGCTGTGAAACCCAACGGCAGCTTTGAGTTCAAGAGGGCGTGATGCTGGAATGGCCACTGTCATAAAATTCCTGAAAAAGAAAAAATTCAAGAACGCGGTCATGATAACCGGCCTGCCCGGCATAGGCCTGGTCGGAAAAATCTGCGTCGATTACCTTTTGAAGCAGCTGAAAACCGAGAAGGTCGCGGAAATCTATTCCGATTCGTTCCCGCCGAGCGTTTACACAAAGGATTCCATTGTCGAGCTCATCAAGGACGAGATGTTCGCGTCAAACGTGAAGGGCACGGCTTTCATTTTTTTGGCCGGGCCTGTTCAGCCGTCGCTTGACATGGCCGGCGGCTTTTCAGAGGAACACTACGAGTTCGCGGAAACCGTTGTGGGGGCCTGCCAGAAGCTTGGGGTGAAAAGGATTTTCACGCTTGCCGGAATAAACATCGGCAGCGCGCGCATGAACAAGGACCCGGAAGTCGTTGTAGCCGCAACCTCCAAGAAGGCCTTGAAGGATTTTGTTGACGTAGGCGGAAAGGCGGACACGCGCGAAGGCCTCATCAGCGGCGCGGCAGGCCTTCTTCTCGGCATTGCAAAGGAAAAAGGAATGGACGGCGCCTGCCTGATGGGCGAAACGAACGCGAACCTTGTTTACGGCGACCACGGCGCGGCTAAAAGGGTTTTGGCCCTGCTTGTGCAGAAGTTCGGCTTCACGGTCGACATGAGCCGCATCGAGAAAGAGTCCAAGGAAATCGAAAAGGCTTTTGCGGAACTCTCAAAGCAGCTTGAAATCGCGCAGCAGGAAGAAGTCGAAGCTGATTCCGACGAAGACCTCACTTACGTCCGATGACACGTCTGCAGTTCTGCAGTTTCCTTGTTTTCCCGCTCACTCGAATTCTTTCAGGGTTTTCTGGCCTTTCATGCCAAAGCCTTTTTCCTGCCTTTCGAGTTCCAGCTTTTTTGTTTCAAACTCTTCCTTTGAATCGCAGATGACCGGCCTGCCATAGTTTCCCCCGCCGCCGGGAATGTAGTGGACCCAGCCGTTGCGGAAGCTTTCAACTTTTTTGGCAACGCTTTCGTTTATCTCTGAAACCGAAACAATGGGTTCGTCGACAAGGATTCCGGTTTCAGGCCCGAGCCTTTCAACCATTTCAAGCCACAGGCCCTGCACTTCCTTTGCCTTGACATCCTTCGCCCCCAATGCGAGCTGGATTATTTCGGCGAGCGGAATTGCATGGAAGTATTCCGGCCGGAAATCCGGGTGGATTTCCTGGCTGAAAGACGCAAGCTCAAGTATGCGGTCCTTGACCCCTTTTTTTATCTGGCCCCTGCATTTCGGGCATTTCCAGTCAAACCTTTTCGCGTCTTCCGCGGAAAACCTTGCAAAGCAGGCATTGCAGGCAGTCGCATGGTATTTTCCTTCGCGCGGGTCCAAGCCGACATTCAGTTCAATGAGTCCTTCGCCCCGGCTGGCCAAAGCCTTTTTGATTTCGTCAAAGCACGGCTTTTTGAGTTTCATGCGCGAGAACTCCCTTCCAATCCGGTAAGGCCACGGGCTGTGGCTGTCCGATGCAGTGAGAAACGCATAATCATGGTTTTCCTGGATCAGGTCCGCAAAATACGAGTCCGCGCTCAACCCAAGCTCGATGAAAGAAAGCTTTTCATGCATCTGGCCATACGCCTGCTTCAATGAATCAAAATGCGCGTAAATGCCGGTGTAAGGCGTGAAGGAATGCGCGGGCCCGAAAATGCCGCCGCAGCCGTCCGCGATTTCCGCAATCGTTTCAGCGGAAAGCCTGAGTTTTGGCCTGCCGCACATCACGCAGTCAAGTACGCCGAACCTCGCAACTTTTTCCCTGAAAGTCTGCGCCGAGGAAAGGTCGGGAAAAAACAGCAGATGGTGCACGCGCTTCGAATCCTCGACCTCGGTGCCAACGACAAAATGCGTTTTTCCCGCCTTGTCCGAAAACACGCCGTTTTCCTCTTCGACAAGGTTTTCCTTGACATGTTCGAACCATTTCCTGTGAGTGATGTCGGCAGTGGAAACCAGGCTGAGGCCCTTCAGCTTGGCCTGATCCGCTATCACCGGGATTGTCATGAATTTTGAAACCCCGCCGGCATACAGGCCGTGGAAATGCAAATCGCAGTCAAAGGATTCCAAAGCATCGCCAGATTAACTTCAGCATAAATTAGTGGGGTAAAATATAGAAAAACCTGCCCCCGCCGGCTTGCATGCCGGTTGTCAGAACAGGCCCAGGAATTTCGCCAGCAGAAGCGCGCCGATTCCCGCCAGGCCAAAAACAATGCTTATCACCAGGCTTGGAATGAACGGCAGGTTGACGTGGAAGACGAATGAAACTATTGCCCAGACGGCCAGGCCGGCAACCGAGTTCACGATGATCTTTTTCAGGAAAACGAAAATGAGCACGGCCGCAATGATGAGCACAACGCCCGCCACAAGAATTGCCGGGTTGCCGGCAAGCTGCAATCCCTTTTCGGCAATGGCGGAACCAGCGCTTCCCGCATTGGCAATCGCATCGGAAGCCTGCAACAAGAAAAGGCCCATGCAAAAGAATTGTGCGGCAAAGTATTTATTGCTTTTCCAACCCGCTTTCGAGCGGGTGTGCCGACGCACTATGCTCGCTTTGCTCGCATAGCGCCGCCTCGCTTTGCTCGGAGCCGGTTTCGTCCGGACGCGTTTTCGATCGCGTGTGCCGAAACCAAGGCATATTGCTACGCAATATGCCGAGTATTCCGTTAAAGCTTTCGGGGTTTGCAAGGGGTGCAATCCCTGCGTTCGCTTTTGCTCGCACGCCGGGTCCGAAACCAAGGCTTGTTGCTATTGCAATAAGCCGAGTAAGCCAGGTTGTTTTTGGGAGCGTGCAAGGGGCGAAAGCCCCTGCGTTTTAAAACATTTTGCCGCCCAAACTCAATTATGCCGAGCTTTTCAAAGGAACAGAAACAGATAGCAGCATTCCTGCTCAGGGAAGGCCCCAGAACAGCCGAAGAAATCAGCGAAAGCCTAAGCATAAGCCTGCCGGTTGTCACCGATACCCTGAGAATGATGCTCAAACTGCGGCTCGCGGACAAAGGCGGGGCGCCGACAAGGTATTCCCTGCATGGAAACATAGTGGAAGAGGTTTCAAGGCGCAAAAAGCTTGAAGAAGAGGACACGAACAAGCTGCGCATACGCGGAATAGTTGAAATCCAGGCAATAACCCAAGAACTGGTCCAAGAGCACCTCGACAAGCTTGGAAAATCGCTTTCCAGTGACAAAAACTACCTTGTTTACTCGCTTGAAAAGGCGCCGATTGAAAAAATGGAAAGCAATGACTACTATTCTTCGTTCCTTGACGTAAATTTTTCCGTGAAAACCTTCTCTGCGCTTGTGCGATTCATGATTTTCTTCGGCCCAATCTCGGTCGAGGTCATAAAACCGGACAAAATAACGTTTCCGGCGCAGGACTTGCAGGACGGCCTGATTGACCTGTCCGACATGGTTCAAGGCTATACTGAATATATTACTAAATTGATGAACCGGCAGGAGCTGGAAAGCTTCAATCGCGAGTTGCACAAGAAATAACGGCGCAGTTTCGGCTGCGCGGAGCGAAACCAAGGCGTATTGCTAGCGCAATACGCCGAGTAGGCGTATTAACGATTTCGGGGGTCAGTGGGTGTGCGAGAGGCCAGTCCCTGCTGGTACATGGTTCGTAAATTGACGAACAGGTCTTCTGCAAAAGCAGTAAATTTTGGGCTTGTTTTCCCAAAATAAGCGCTTTTTAAGCTTTTTTTTGGGACGGAAAGGTATTTAAATAAGTTGACTTGATAAGTATTGAATGGTCTGACTGACCTTTGCCTTCAGTGGTTTTGGGGGCGGGTTGCCGGGCTTGTTTTTTATTCATACATACAATATCCTTCGTAAGATTGTGAGGTGAACAAAATCATGAAGGGACTTAACGTAAAAAGGCTTGCAGCCATTGGTGTTGGTGCGGCCCTTGTGGGCAGCGCTCTGGCGCCAATCGTTTCAGCAGTTTCTGTAAGCCAGATTAGCAAATCAAATATAATCAACACGGCAACGGGCCAGCCCATTGTCGGCGTTGCTGTCGGCTCTAAAGCCAAAGCATCAGACGTTGTCTGGGCAGGCAACATAGCCGCAAGGGTTGCGCAGCTCGCGACAGTTGAAAAGGACGTCACAGTCCAGGCCGGAGAAGGCTCAGGCGAAGGCGCGACGGTTTCAGACCTGTCAGTTGACTTGACAGTCGGCGGAACAGTAAAGGTTTCCGGCGGAGTCAGGGAACTGCTGACAGCCAACATGAACAGCGGCTCGAGCCAGTGGGAATATAGAACCGACGTTGGAAACGCCTACTTCAAGAGCTTCAAGAACGAGTCGAAGCAGATAAAAATCAACAACGACACGAACACTACGACCGTTGTTGAAAGCATCGGCGTAAAGCTTGATGCCCTGTTCGACACCACAAATGTCAGCGTAAAAGACCTTGTGGGTTACATCAGCTCAGGCGACCTGAACTACCAGGTTACTTTCTCGCCGGGCATACCTTACTTCACGGATTCCGGGGCGGACGACTATGTTCCGATCTCATTCCTCGGAAAAACCTACGTAGTGGACTCAATCAACACGTCAGGAACACAGATTGTTCTTGTCTCAACATCCGCTGAAAAGGTCTACCAGACGGGCGACAGGATCGCGTTGAAGGGCAGGGACGGAAAGGATTACTCCCTTGAGCTCAGGGGCGGCTACACTTCAAGCGGAACAACCTACGCAAAGGTTGCATTGCTTGACGCCGACGGAACAGAGCTCCAGGTCCAGTCTGTGACAAACGACGACCAGATTGACACGGTCTTCTCGGACACAGACGGAAAGGCAATCCTTGAGACAAAGGTAACAATGAAGAGAGTTGGAACGAACACCGTTGACAACACGACAACGTACGACTTCACGCTCCTTGTCGGCTCTGATAGGCTTGACATCAGGAACGGCAACAGGTTCCCGTACGACCCGAACAACACTTCGGGAAGCTACCCGTGGCAGGCGGCCCTGACAACCTCAGGAACAACGCTCACCGCGATAGCCGTGACAAACAACGCGAAAATCTGGAATGCGTCAAATCCATTGACGGCAACAGGTTACACTCTCGGCAATGTTACCACGGGAGTTGACAAGGCGGGAATCCTTGAGGGCTCAGGTCTTGACCCGATAGGTTACGTCAAATTCAAGGGCTTCTACGACCAGGGTGTCCAGAAGACAACGGTCAAGTTCCTCAAGGGACAGAACGTTGCCGACATCTCAGGCGGATCCTCAACATACGGCGCAATCCAGTACAAGGACACGTCGTCCGTTGAACACAAGATCCCGATGGCAATCAAGCTCGGCCAGCCGCCAATCAGCGGAAACCTGAAGTTTGAAGGCCAGGACTACACCTACGCAGTCGGAAAAGGCGACTCAGGCGCGGGAACATCCGGCAACAGGTTCATATTGGAACCAGGCCAGGTTACCTACTCGACGTCCGCACAGATAACAGGCGACTTCAACTTTGCGTATGGAATAGACAATGTTCCTGCCGCAACAGCTGACGAGAACTGGAGCGGCACAGGTGACATAAACAACCTGGCTTCCGGGAACCTCATCACTATAACTGGAAAGAACAGCAAAACCTACAAGTACTTCTTCAAGACCACGACTTCCGCGGCTTGGCTTGTCCTTGCAGGTTACGACATAAACGGAACAACCAGTGTCAACGGTTACATTGACACATTGGAGTGGAGCACAGGCGGCCTGTTCCTCCTGGGAACAGACGTCAGCGACAACGACAATGTGACAACCTCGTTGAACGACTACAACCTGTCGCAGGCCCAGCAAACAAGCGTTGCGACGGCTTCGTTCAGGGGCGTTTCATACTACGCGCCTGACACGGCAGACTTCGGAACATATGCGGGTTCAGCTGGCGGAATCTACAAGACAGCCGTCTTCTTCATAAGGGAGCTGGACACGAACACAGCCATACCGCACCACGGCGGAGATGCACCGAATGTCCGCGTAGGCGTGTGGACAATCTACATTGACACGGAAGGCGGAAACGCGGGAACAGTCGACACGGCGAACAACAACAAGACAAACTACGCCGGTAAGACAACCGCTGCAGACTACAACGCAGAGAGAACCATAACAACGCTGAGCGAATACACTGGCAGCTCAACGAACTTCACGAAAGGATACGACGACAACGGAATAAAGGTCGAACTGGCAAGCAGGGAGCTTTCATTCGTGCTTCCGAACTCCAGGATGAAGTCCTATTGGACCGTTGAAAGCCTGGACACGACTGAAGAGGTTTCGGGCGGCGCAACGCTGGCCGGAGTCTTAGAGGGCGCAACAGCCAAGACAGACGACGGCACGACAGTCACGGTTGACAAGGTCAACTACACAGTGGCTGGCGGAGCTGGCGGAGCTGTGGCAGTTCCGGCAAAATACAACGAAATCGTGAAGACCGGAAACCTTGTCTACACCGACGCAGGCTTCAATCCGAGCGGAAACGCCATCATAGTTGGCGGCTACAAGGTCAACACCTTGGCAAAAGGCCTCCAGCTTGACGACGGCACAACCTTGGAAGATGCCCTGACGGCAAGAGGCGACAAGGTCGCAGAGCTCCTGAACAACGGCGACATAGTTGCCGCGGGTTACACCGCTGACGACACCGCTGCCGCAGCACAGGAACTCATAAGCGCCCTTGACGGCCTGTTGGCGTAAGTAGTCTGAAAAGGGGAAACCTTGTTTCCCTTTTTCCTTTCTTTTTTTTCTTTTCTTTTTCTTTTATTTTTTCTTTCCCAGCTTCCGCCGGAGTTTCACCCCCTGCAAACCCCCGAAATCTTTAATGCTTGCAGGTATTGCGTAAGCAATACCTGCCGTCGAACCAGCCGGACGAAACCGGCTTTTTAATCTTTTTGCAGTATGAGTTGTTTTTTATGCCTGAAAAGTCCAGTGTTTTTTCGAAGTTCAATCTTGCCTCGATTCTGCTGCTTGTCTTCATTGTCGCGGGCGCTGCCGTGTATGCGGGATTGTTTGCGCCGAAGTATTCGGCTTTTGGCATGCTTAAAAGCGGGGAAAAAGTGGCCTTTGTTTCGAATGAGGTTGACCCGAACGCGTTTTTCGGCAAAGCCGGGGAAAGCGTCTCGTTTGTCGTTTCGCCCAAGCTCGCTGAAGCCGGCGGCGTTAACACGTTCATGAGCAACGGCCTCAATGCATTCATTGTTGTGCTGTCCGGGAACAGGAAGGACACGACCCAGCTTTTGCAGGTTTTCACCGGAACCGGCGCCTTAAAGGAATGCATTTCAAATTTCGGCGATTTCAATTCAAGCAAAACCGTTTCCCCTGCCGAATGCTCCGCAATGCTGTCTGATGGCAGGAGCGTGAGGATTGTCATAGACTTTCCGGACGCGTCAAGGCAAAATCCAGCAGTTGTGGTTTCGGGTAACCAGATTCTGATATTGCCTTCGAATGAGCGGGAAATTCCGGAACTTTCAAGGCTGGTGCTGCTTGCAATGTTTTCCAATGCGCAGGAAATAATCGACAAGACAAACGCTGTTGGTTCAAGGCTTGGTGGCGCTGCTTGAAGAGCGGTTTTGGCAAGGCAGTCCTGGTTGTTTTGGTCTTTTTCGCGCTTTTGGGCGTGCTTTCAACCCTAACCAACGCTTTTGGCGAATTGCAGGCAACAAACCCGCTTTTTTTCGCTGCCGCGGCAGTTTTTTTCCTCGCCAGCGTGGTTATCTGGGTTTTTTCGTGGGCCATTCTTGTAAAAAACGGCTCCAAAACCCCTTTCCGTAAAGCCTTTTTTTTGGGCTGTGCGTCCGTCTACGGTTCGGTTTCACCGGTTCAGGTGGGCTCCGATTACCTGCGTTCGGTGCAGCTGAAAAGGCATTTCGGCGTTCCATTCAGGGATTCCCTTGCAGCGTCAATGCTTGTCAAGGGCATGAAATTCTTTGCAATCTTCGTGCTCTCCCTCCTGGTCTCGTTTTCCCTGCTTTTCAATTCAAGCCTTCCGCCATTCGTGTTTTTTGCCCTGCTGTCCGGCTTTTTCATGGTCGCGGCGGCAAGCGCCTTGTTCCTGCTGCCGCTTAACGAGCGCTTCGGCCGGGCGATCGCGGCTTTTTTCAGGCACGCATCCAAAAGATTTTCCCTGCTGTCCAGGGCTGCGGATTTTTTTTCGAATTATTCTGCTTACCTGAAGCGCATAAGCCTGCGGCTTTTTGTATGGGTTTTTTTGCTCAGCGCCCTCTCGCTTTTTTTTGAATTCCTCGCCTTGCTGTACAGCTTTTTTGCAGTGGGCGTTTCAATTCCGCTTGCCTCGGCGATCGCGCTTTTTGTCATCGCCTCGATCCTTGAACGGGCGCCGTTCCTGCCGCGCGGCATCGGCCTGGTGGAGGCGGCAGGCTTCGCTTACCTTTCCGTTCCCGCGTTTTCAAATGCAATGCTTTCATTCGCGGAAATCGGCGCAATCATGGTGGTTTTCGGCGTTGTCAGGATAGTCATTCCGACGCTTTTAAGCCTGGCATTCGCCGCCATTGCAGGCACTCACAGTATGATGCGGGAAAAAACGTAGAACCAGAACGCGCAGTTTGCCGCCACCACAAACCAGATTATCGCGACGATTTTCCATTCTTCCAGCGGGCCGAATGCGCGGATGATGACTTTGGCGAAGTCGAGGCCCGATTTTCCGTTGCCCGGCACTGAAAGCTTTCCGTCAAAGCCCACTGAATACGGCTTGGCTTTTTTCTGCGTCGCGTCCCCGCGGTTCGTTCCAAGCTTTATGACATAAAAGTCGATCGCGTGCGGCAAAAAGAACAGGAATCCGGGAACGATTATCGCCAGGTCCTGGGACATCAAAAGCAGGGACGCCATCGCCGAGCCCATGAGCAGGGTTCCGCTGTCGCCGGGAAAAACCCTTGCCGGAAACCTGTTGAAAAACAGCAGGCCCAGAATCGCGCCGCTCAAGGCAATCGCCGGCCAGAAAAGCCTTGTCGGAGCAAGCAGCAAGGCGACAAAAACTGAAATGATGAAGCCCGAACCAACTTCCCAGCCGTTCAGGCCCGCGAAAGTGTTCTGGAAAGAGGCAATGCCTGCAATGTAAAGCGAAAACAAAACCAGCCACAACGGCCAGGGATCGAATTCCTGCGAATAAAAAAATGCGAACGCCAAGGACACAAAAGCGATGGCGGCTGCCCTCACAGTCCATGGAATTTCCCTGTTCAGGACGCGCTGGCTGAAATCGCCGGCAAATCCGATCCCCGTGAATGCGCCCATGGTTAAAAGCCATGCCCAGATGTTTCCGCCAAGCGGCTTGGCAAGGAAAAGAAACGAAACCGCGAAAAGCACGGGAAGCAAGGCTATGCCAGTGCTTTCAGGCACCATTGCCTGGTCACGCTTGTTTATGTCAACGCCGACAATGTTCCTTTTCGCGTTGAATTTTGCGACAACCGAAACAGCGATTGCCGCAAGAACAAACGAAACCGCGAACAGCAGCGCCCAAGGCAGCATCCATTTCCCTCAAAAAAGCAAAACAAGCCGGAAAGCCGGCAGTACAAGAAGTCCATGATAGATGTTTTTAACTTTACGCAGTTTCGGCTGCGTGGAGCGACGACGGGTATTGCCGTTGCAATACCCATCTGCTTTATTTTCATGATAACAAGTTGTGGCGGCTACGCCGGAGCATTCACTTTCATTATCTCGCGCATGATTGTCGTTGCATAGTTTCCCTTTGAAAGCGAAAACGAAACCGTGCAGAATCTTTTGCCCGGAAAGAATTCGTCGTCCCCCACGGCAAGGATTTCCGGGTTTTCCGGAAACAATGCAATGGCTTTGCGCGCACCCTTGGACGAAAGTTCCGGCATGCTCGCGATTTTGAACTCCGAAAGCGAAACGCCTTGCTCTTCCAGCACGGCTTTCTCTATCGCGCCAGCCTTTCCCTCGGCAAAAGCGCTTTCATAGCCGGCAAGCATTGCGGATGGAACATTGTCAAGCAGGACATCTCCGTCGGTTTTTGAAATGCCGATGCCTTCCTCGAACCTGCGGTCGATTATTTTGTTGAACAAATAGCTCTGGTACGCGTGCGTGAAAAGATAGCACATTGCCTTCGGCAGTTTCCTGAACGCGCCCGCAAAATCGTTCGGATGGGAATGCAAATGCTCTGCAATGGTGCGCTCGTACCTGTATTTTTGCGGAAAATTCTTGAGAGCCGCGCCGAAATCATTCGACTGCGCCAATGCAATCCTCGCACTTTTCACGTCCTCCTCTTCTTCGGGCACAACCGAAGTCAGGTAAAGCATCACCGCCTTTTCGACGTTGCCTTTCACGAATTCCCTTCCGACAAGGTGCGTTATCCTGCGGATTCCACCGAAGCGCTGCTCCCCGAAATAGTTTGCCACGCCATCCGCGACCATTTCGCCAAGGCAGGCTTCCACGCGCCCCCGGATTTCATTTTCCTCCAAGGCAATGTCCCTCACGGTTATAGTGAACCTGTTGCCTTTCAGCATTCCGATTTCAATCCTATCCGGATGCCATTCCGGGTTTCTGAGTTCCATGCCCTGGCCGGAAAACGATTCAAGCTTTTGCACGTCGGGCTGGAAAACCGAAATGCGCTGGCAGGTTATTCCGCGCTTGTCCTTCAATCCGGCATAGCCAAACCTTTTCCTGCTGCAGCCAATGCGCCTTGACAGCACGGAAAAGCAGAAATTCATGTCCTTGTTGATTTTCTCAAAATCCATGTGCAGTTGGCTCTGCTTCCTGTCGTCCTCGCGGCCCGGAATTGAGAGCTTTTGCGCAACGCTTTTTCCCAGAAACCTCGTGGCTTCGCAGGCCCTGCCGTTCTCCATGATTTCCTCTACAATGAAATCCGAATAGCGCCTTTTCAGCTGGCCGCCGATGCCCCCGCTTTTGGTTGAAAAAAAGTTTCCAGAAACCACAAAAAACCGCCTGCCGCCATGTAAGAATTTGCTTCAGTATCTCAGTATGGCGCCGATGCCGCCGAAGCCGCGCAAAAACTGCGCGCCCTCATCGGTTTCAGTGCTGATGATCTTGACCTTTGCGCCGGTCGACTTCGCTTTCTCGATTATCCAGTCAAGGTAATCCGCTTCCTCTACAAGCTCGACATCCTGGTAGCCGCACGACTTGCACTTGTATGAGTTCACGTTGAAACTGCCGTCCTTCACAATGACTTCCTCAATTGAACCGCAGTGCAGGCACTTGAACCTGTAAACCATCCAGTCGATGCCCTCGCTGACTATTGCAAGAGAAACCCTTCCCATCTTTATCGCTTCCTCGACTTCCCTCTGGCCGTAGGTCGCAAGGTTCCCTTTCACTACCTGGCCCAGAAAATCGTTGATCTGGTTCTTTTCCTTTATGATTGCAGTGTCTTTCAGCAGTTCGTCGCTTTTCTGGATTGTTTCGCGGATGCCGGACTCATCGGTATACGACGTGTCAATAGTTCCCAGGATTTTGGGCTTGAGCCTGTGGTCGATGAGGTCCTTGTTCAAAAAATAGTTCTTGGTTATGCCGGGGCCGCCGATGACAAGGCCCTTCAGCTTGTCCCCGAATTCAAGAAAAGTCATGTTGATTTTTTCGCCGATGCGCTTGAAAAAATCGTTCGCCGCTTCCTCGCGCAAATGCTCGAACCTTTTGGCGGACTGGCCGCCAGCCCTCGATTTTCCCGCAACTCCCGAAGTGAAATGCCCGAGAATCTCGTACTTTTTGCCGTCCAGAATCGCGATTGTCGACTCGTTCTTGTCCAAAGTCACTATGCCGAAAAATTCCTGCGGCTGCGCCATGTCAAGCAACGGCTCGAGGTACAACTGCGAATCGCACCTGTACAATTTCACTTTCAGGGGCTTGGGCGGCTTTATCGTGAAAAGCTTTATGTCCGACCTTCCCTCGGATTCCGAGACATTGCCGCAGAAAATGACAAGGCCGTTTTCCGGCAGCCTGAAGTCGATCTGCTTGAGGAAACCGTCGATCTTGCGCAACGCGCCCTGCACGTTTTTCTTTGTCGCCGGGCTTTTGATGTTCGAGGACTGCGAGAGCTCCTCGTTTATCTGCCCCATCACGGAACTCCTGTCTGCGCCTGATGGCAGGTAAACTGAAATGAGCTCTGTGCCGCGGCCCTTGAACATTTCAAGCTTTTTCAGCTTTTTCTTGAAAACAGCTTCCTCTGCCTCGTTGCCTTTCGCTTCGTCCCTCTCAGCCATGAGAAATACTTTTTAAGGACAAACAAATTAATATCTATTGATTTTTTCCGGTGAAAAAGGCTTGTTTCCCGACATCTCCGCGTTCATGGAGCGCACCGAAAAGGAAGCGGAAACCGAATCCGATGACATCGCGCGGCAGGCCGCCTCAATGCAGTATTCCGGCTTTTCCGGCCAGCCCGGCGATTCGTCGCACGTTTTCGTTCTCTCGATCGGCGGCTCGCTTTTCTGCCCCTCATCTAAGCCCGACCCCGTGAAAATTTCAAAAATTGCTGAAAGCATAAACCGCCTGCAAGCGGAGGGCTTCAAATTCGCAATAGTTGTGGGGGGCGGCAAGGCGGCAAGGCATTTTGTCGCGGCGGCGAAGGCGAATGGCGCCAACAATTTCGAACAGGATGAAATCGGCATAGCCGTGACAAGGGCGAACGCCGCATTGTTCATTCCGCTGATACAAAACGCTTATCCAAAAGTCCTGGTTGACGCGAAAGACGCGAAGCTCGTGCTCTCGCAGGCAAAGACCCCGGTTTTCGGCGGCCTAATTCCAAGCTTCACTACCGACGCGGTCGGCTGCCTGATAGCTGAAAGCCTCAACGCTACATTCGTCAACCTGAGCGACGTGGACGGAATTTACAATGCGAACCCGAAAGAGCACGAGAACGCAAAGCTTTACACCAGGCTCGACTACGAAAGCCTGGTTTCTTTGCTGCGCGTAGCGCAATCCAAGCCCGGGCAGAACCTTGTCTTGGACCTTCCCGCGGCGCTCATACTGAAGCGCTCAAAGCTCAATGCGATTTTCCTGAACGGCAACGACCTTGACAACTTTGAGGCCGCAGTCAGGGGCCGTGAATTCAAGGGCACAACGGTTTCCGAGAATGCCGGAAGCGCGGAAGAATAGGCAACCGATGATTGGCCGGCAATAAAGCCAACCGAATTGCAATGCAATCCGCTTTCAATAATACGAGTTCGCCAGATAGTCTTCGAACTTTTTTTTGCCCAGAACTATTTCCAGTTCAAGCGGCGTCACAATGGGCCGTTTGAAAAGGTGCGAATCGTCGAGTGCAATGCGCGGGCAGGCAGTGTCGACGAGCGCGTCAAGTTTCAATCCCGCAAGATAGTCTTCCTTCACAAGGTCGCTTGCAATGATGACTGCCTTTTTTCCGGCTTTTTCGATTTCCATTTTCGCGTGCTCCCCGACTTTTATCATGTTCTGCCCCTTTTTCGTGCTGACGAGGATTCCGAAAATCCTGGCTTCCTGCGCCATTGCGATTGCAGCAAACCTCTTTCGCAAAAACTTTTCCCGTTCACCAGAATAATCCGTTATTTTGCCATCAGACGGACTGAAGCCGAAAACCGGCTTCTGCGAGGCGAAAACAATCATCAATGGATGAAATGCGCCGTCGCCCGCGAAAACGTTGGCATCGACCTTTTCATCGGCAAACGCGACGGTCGAACAGTTGCATCCCAGAACCTGCCCAGCTTGAGTGCGCGGGCCTTTTGCATTGAAGCATTTTATGCCATGCTTTCCAAGCGCCTTTTCGAGAATGGGCAGGGTTTTTGCGTACTGCACAGCAGAGCACAAGCCGATTTTTGTCAAGCCCTTTTTTTCCAGGAACGCGGCGAGTTTTTCCGTTTCCTTGGCGACCTTTTTTTCGTCGAATTCGTATTCGACGGGCCAGTAAACAGTCGGAAACTTTTCCATGTAAAAGCGGTTGTGGCCGAAATGCACGACAACGTCGCAGCCGAGGTCTTTCGCCTCGTTCTCGCGTATGTCGCAGGCCCCGAAGCTCGGTTCGACAAAAAGCATTGCAACAATGCCGTGGCTTTCAAGTCTTTCAACGATTTCGTTCGAGCGCGTTTTGAGGCCTTCGGGCAATTGCAATAAAACCTTTTTTGCCTTGCGCTTTTCAAGTTCCGCGCAGAGGCCTTCAAGGTCCAGTTTGAGGTCCAGCATGAATGATTTTGCATTCTGGAAAGATTTTAAGGGTTGGCTTTACTGATTTTTGCGGCTTTTTTCAAGAATCAGGTTTTTCTCCTCAAGCATTGCAATCTTCCTAATCTCTTCGACTGCGTCGATGTTCGCGGAAACCGAGCCGATGCCCATCCTGATGAGCTTTTTCACCATTTCCGGGTTGCTTGCGGCCTGGCCGCAGATCGAGGTTTTGACGCCGGCCGCAGAGCACTTTTTTATCACGAATTCCAGCTGCCTGAGAATAGCGGGATGAAGTTCGGAGAAAAGCTTCTGGATTTTGCCGTTGTTGCGGTCGATGCCTAGAGTGAGTTGTGTAAGATCGTTTGTGCCAAAACTCACAAACGCAATGCCTTCCCCGATAATCTCGTCAATCGTCCACGCCGCCGCCGGTGTTTCAATCATCACTCCAAACTCCATTTCATCCGCAGGAAGGCCCACGCTTTGCGCAATCTCTTTCGCCTTTCTCACTTCTTCTGCCCTTATGACGAACGGCAGCATCACCCCCACATTCGCGTAGCCTTCTTCGCGCAATTCCTTTATCGCCAAAAACTGCGCCTTCAGGAGTTCCGGCTCGTCCAGATCGCGGCGAATGCCATGCCATCCGATCATAGGGTTTTCCTCTTCCGGTTCCTTGTCCCCGCCATCCAGTTCCTTGAACTCGTCGGTGCGCGCGTCAAATGTCCTGTACCAAACAGGCTTTCCCCTGAAAGCGGAGGCAACCCTCAGTATGCCTTCCTTGACAGCTTCCTTCAACTCTTTTTCTTTTCCCTCGCGGATGAATTCCGCGGGATGCTTTCCTGACGCCGTAATCATATGCTCGGCCCTCAGCAGCCCCACCCCATCAGCGTTGGTCTGGGCAGCCCTTTCAGCAGCGTCGGGCAATGCGACATTCACTTTCACGCTGATCGCGGCTTTCCTCAGCACGCCCTCCAGCAGTGCTTCCTCTTTTACAAGCGCCTTTTCAGGCATTTTTTCCGCTTCGATTTTTCCGAATTCTCCAAGCAATTTTCCTGCCTGCTTTTCCACACCTTCAAGCCCGGCTTTTTCCCTTGCCTGCAATGCCCCGGATTTTTTTTGCCTGGCCTTTGCATGCAGCGCGGCAATCTTTTCCTCCAACGCTTTTTCAAAATCGTCGACTTCGCTTTGGTCGAACAGCGGCTTTTTGAATCCGGCTTTCTGGGGCGCCGGTTGAACAATTGCCCTGCCTTCAAGCACTGTTCCCGCAAAGCCGTTCACGGTAACAATCATTCCATTCCTCAGCACGGATGTCGCGTTGCCTGCGCCTACAACGCATGGAATGCCGAGTTCCCTGCTCACTATTGCGGCATGACACGTCACTCCGCCTTCATCAGTGACAATCGCAGAGCTTTTGCGCATCACCGGCACCCAGTCCGGGTTCGTCATGACAGTCACAAGAATGTCGCCTTTGCCGACCAGTTCAACGTCCCTTGCGTCGGGCACGATTTTGACTTTTCCGGAGGCGATGCCGGGCGAAGCCGCCAGGCCCTTCACAATGATTTTTCCGGAAGCGTCGCCGGACTTTTCCCTGGTTTCTTCTGCAGCAACCTTTTTCTCCAGGCCCAATGTAGTTATTGCGCGGCTCTGCACAATGAAAATCTTTCCGCCCTCGATTGCCCATTCGATGTCCTGCGGCGCGTTGTAATGGTCTTCAATTTCCCTTCCGAGTTCCGCGATTTTCTGGATCGTTTCGTCCGGCACTTTCTGCCTTCCGCCTTTCGCCTTGTCGAGCGCGATTTTCATGTTGTCCCTGCCAGACTTTTTCAGCATCCATGCCTGGTAGGAGATTTTCCTGTCAAGAATGTCAAGGCTCTCCTTGTCCAAAGTGAAAGTGTCGGGCGTGATGCTGCCGCTGACAATCGCCTCGCCCAGGCCGAAGCAGGCCTCCACAACAATCTTTGACCTGTCGCCAAGAGGGTCGGCAGTGAACATTATGCCCGACTGGTCGGACTCAACCATTTTTTGCACGACAACCGCAATGCCTACTTTCTGCGTTGAAAAGCCCTGCTTTTTCCTGTAATAGACTGCGCGCGCCGTAAACAGCGAAGCCCAGCAGTTCTGCACGGCCTTGAGCAGGCTCAGGTCGCCTTGGATGTTCAGGTAGGTTTCCTGCTGGCCCGCAAAACTGGCGGTCGGAAGATCTTCAGCCGTGGCGGAACTCCTGACCGCAACGAGTGCGGGTTCGGAACTGTTCATCCACGCAATCTTTTTTTCGCTGAGCTGCCTGTACGCTTTCCGGATGCCGATTTTGAGCGCCTCGGACATGGGCGTGTTTTTGACGATTGTCCTTATCTGTTCGGCAGTCCTTTCAAGCCTCGCAGTGTCATCGACATCTATGGAGTCGGCAAGCTTCACGACCTGCTGCCTGATTCCGGTTTCGTCCAAAAACTTGAAATAGGCCTGCGACGTCACCACAAAGCCGTTCGGAACCGGGAAGTCCGCATTAGTCATTTCTGCGAGGTTCGCGCCCTTGCCTCCAAGAACAGGTATGTCCGAGCGTGAGCCGTCCGCAAACCAGAGAATGTCCCTGCTTTTTTCAGCCACAACCAAACCCGGATAAAAGAAGGCGGTTGTGGTTTAAAATTTTTTGTATTGCCGAAATACGGGCAATTGAAAAAAAAGCAAAGAAAATGTTGTGCAAATTATTTGCCCTTGCCTTTTGCCGGCGCTTTTCCGGCCGGCTTTGCAGCGCCTTTTTCCTCTTTTTTCGGAGCGGCTTCCTTGCCGGCTGCCGCGGGTTTGGCTTCGCCTTTCTTGCCTGCGGCTTCCTTTCCGCCTTTCGCTTCCGCCGGCTTTTCTGCGCCTTCCGCTTCCGCGCCTTCCGCTGCTTTTTCCTCGGTTTTGACTTCCTCGGAGATGTCGCGGACCTTTTTCGGAAGGGTTCCGATTGATTCAACGTCAGTGCGGATTTCAACGTGCATGGCTGTCGGCATTCTGGCATTCGCCCTCATCAGGGCTTTTTTTGCGTCGGCAATTCCTTTTTCATCGACAAGGACTGAAACGATTATCTGTCCAGGCCTCACCCTTATGGCCCTGCCAATGGGCTTTCCGAATGCGTGCGACATGCCCTGCTGTATTCTGTCCGCGTGCGCGCCCTGCGCCTGCTTGTTCTCGCGCAGGATCTGGTGGGGATAGCTCCTGATTTTCATGAAAAAGCCTTCCTTGCCGAGCCTCTTGAACAGATAGCGGTTGATTGCAATGCGCGCGCTTTCGATTGCGTTGTCCCTTATCTGCACGGAACTGTCGACCACAAGATTGAGCAGGTGCGAATACTTGCGCAGGGGGTTGCCCATGTTGAACTGCCTTGTCTTCAGGCCGGGCGTGGCGCCGATGTAGTTGCGCCGGTGCACAGTAACGGCAACGCGCGAATACGCCCTGTCCTTCTTGCTACGATAGCACTTTCCAGGCCTTAAACCCATGAAAAACCACTATTTGCCCAAAGGCGGAAAAGCATGACAAAAATCAGCTTCGATTACTACATCTATTCGGGTTAAACATTTAAAAAGGTTTTATTCCGAACCGCGGAGGGGGTTTTGCCCCCTCCCCAGTTCTAGGGAACTCCTGACCCTCCCCCGCCGTTCATCCGGGTTGCCCGCAGCCGACAAAAGCCAAATTCATTATGTATAGGTTATTCCGGTGTTTGCACCGCAAGAATAATATTGCCAAAAACCCATTAGTCTTTCCGATGAAAGTCTGCTTCGTTTCAAGCTTCTTCTATGAAAAGGAAAAAATGTCCTTCGGCGCCTATCCGACCATCCACAACATCGTCAGGGGCGTGGCGGAAAAAGCGGAAGTTTTCGTGCTCGCCAACGGCAGCCCGAAGCGCCCCGCCAATGACGACGTTGGCGGAATCAGGGTTTTCAGGGCGCTATCCGTTCCGCACGACGATTTCCGGCTGCGCACTTTTCCTCTGGCCCTCAAAGGCCTTTCCGTTCTCCGCAGGGAAAAACCAGGCATAATCAACTCGCAGGACATTGAAGGCGCACTGCTGTTCAAGCTTGAAAAGCATTTCTCGGAAACGCCGCGCGTTTTCTCCTCCAAAATGCTGCTGCAAAGGTTTGCCGGCGGTCTCGGCAACAATGAACAGCCTGCTTTCGACAGGCTCAAGGACAATTCGCGCATTTTCTTCGAAAACATGGCGATGAAAAATTGCACGCAAATAGTCGTGCCCAGCGAAAGCGAAAAAGCGCAGACGCAAAAGCTCTCCGGAAAGCCCATAACGGTCATTCCGAACGGCGTGGACACAAAAGAATTCTCGCCCGGAGGCAATGCGGCCGGCCGCAAGCGCAAAACAATTTTTTTCAGCGGAGGGCACAGCTTCAGGAAAGGCGCGCACATAGCAGTTGACGCGTTCATAAGCCTGCGGAAGGATTTTCCTGAACTGCGCATGATTGCAGCGGGAAGCGATTTTGAAAAATTCCGGAAAAAACTGGAACAGAACGCGATCCGCCTCGGAACGGATGTGATTGCCTTGCCGCGCGTTCCGCACCCGGAACTCCCTGCACTGCTCAATCAGTGCGACATTATCCTGCACCCGAGCTATTACGAAACATTCGGCACGATTCTTGCGGAGGGAATGGCCTGCGGAAAGCCGGTTGTGGCGTCAAACACCGCGGCAATCCCCGGAGTTGTGGGGGATGCCGGCATACTTTGCGAAACCGGCAGCACTCTCCAGTTCACGGAAGCAGTGCGGGAACTGCTGCTTGACGAAAAAAAAGCCGGGCGTTTGGGAAAAAAAGGCAGGGCGCGCGTGCTTGAAAATTTCACAATCGAAAAAACCGTTGACAAGTACCTGCGGCTTTTCAAATCGCTTTCGTAGGCTCATTTTAAGGGCACGGGCATTCAAGCCGGTTTCATAAGTTCATTTCAAGGCATTCAAATCGAAAAACCTTTTGAGCCCGCCTGCCTTTTCCAATTGCATCATTTTCTCGTAATCCCCGTTGGTGTCGAATTCGAGCCAGCCGCGCTCGATCCTTATTGCTTCAACCCGGTTTCCGGCTTCAATGCACTTGTTCAGCAGATCCGTCATGTAAGCCTTCTGGAAAACCTTTCCGGACGGCCCCCAGGGCTTTCCCAGAAAGCCTTTCCTGCCCGCATGGTAGACCTTCCTGGCCTGCTCAACGCCTTTTTTCGAGAACTTCAGCAGGCCGACATACCTTCCGTCAATCTCTTCAATCGGCGGGCTGTCCGTTCCAAGCCCGGTTATCGCGCCGCTGTCGTCAAAGCCCAGGCTTTCAGTGTCCAGTTCGAAAGAGCCGAGCCTTGCGGTCCAGTAGTCCTTCCATGCGAGGTCGACCGTGACACCGATGTCGGCGTTCGAGTCAAGAACCTTCTTCAAAACCTTCGGTTCGAACAAAACATCGGCATAGGAAACGAGCACTTCTCCTTCAAGTTCCTTTTCAGCGCAGAACAATGTTTCGACCATGTTCGTGTTGGCAAAATCCTTGTTCTCATAGTACCTGACACCGGAAAAATTTATTTTGTCTGCGGCAAAACCCCTTATGACAATGACGTCGTCGACGCCCATTTTTTTGTAAACGTCAACCTGCCATTTGACAAGCGGCTTTCCCATGAAATCAAGCATGCCTTTAGGCAAATCCTTGGTGTATTTGCTCAGCCTTGTTCCCATGCCTGCCGCAAGAATGATTGCTTTCACCATAGCACCGCCATTTTTCCAATTTCACTTCCGGTCAAGCCAGAAAAACTTTTTTTCCAAAAAAATTCCGGCAATCTTTTCGTTTGCCTCAACATCCGGGCTTTTCCTTTCAGGGTGCCATTGCACTGCAAGCACGGCTTTTGCAGGATGGTAAAAGCCCTCCACAAGCCCGTTTTCGGTCATCGCAAACGCCCTAAGCTCCTTTGACAAGAGCTTTTCCGGCACGCCCTGGTTGTGGAAAGAATTGACCCGCAGGGTTTTCCTGCCGAGATATTTTTCAAAGCCTGCGTCAACGACCATGATTTCATGCTGCGTTCCGGCATGGCCGCCAAACTCTTCCTTGACGCTTTGCGAGAGCCTGCCGCCGAAATGCACGTTCAAAAACTGCAGGCCCCTGCAAATGCCAAGCACCGGCAGCTTCCTTTTCATTGCTTCCCCGACAAGTATTTTTTCAACGGCGTCGCGCTCAACCGCGATGCCGGCCGGGTTGATTGGCGGTTCGCCGAAAACCTTTGAATCGACGTTTTCCCCGCCGGTCAGTATGACACCATGCGCCTTGAATTCGTCGAACATTTTCCTGACGCGCACGCTTTCATTTGAAACTGGAACAAGCGAAACGCCCAGGCCCTCGAAAAAAGTCACGTAAGAGGTTTCAAGCGCGTCCAGATACGCGCCGTACCTGTTCTGGTTCCTTCGTTGCGAAATAAGGCAAATCATTTTTTTCACCGTCGTCCACCATGCTGCGCGCTGTGTGGTCTTGCCGGCTTTCCGCGTTTTCCGGCAATTCTTCGCGCGGCCCTTTTTGCGGTTCTTTCAATGTCCTGCATTATCCGCAAGTATTCCGCATCTCCTTCAGGCGTTTTCGGCAAAGAATCCGGGTTCTGCACAGCGCGCTTCTGTGAAACCCCTCCTGCGATCGCCCGAACAAGTGGCTCGAATGCGCCCTGCCAGTCGGTTCTGTTGGCAAAGCCTTTAAGGGTCCAGATGCGCGCAAGCCTTTCTGCAATCCTCTGCTGCGCCTCCTTCGACCCTGGATTCGATTCGCCGTCAACTATGCTGCGCACAAGCGTTGCGCTGTGCTCCGGGCTTATTCCCAAAAGCAGGTCAGCTTGGGCAATGTCCCTTTTTGCATCGTCAACGTAAGTGCGCTGGTGTCCTGCAATTTCAGCATAGCCGTGCTCCACGCCATAAGCTATTGTCCTTTCAGATGCACCCGCATTTGTCGGTATGATTCTTGAAGGCGTAACGCTGACCCCGAAGGAAAAAACCTCGGCGGGAATTCCCAGCGCCTGCAATTCGGCGCGCAGTGCGTGTTCCGCAAGAGGCGACCTTCCGCTGTTGCCGGAACAAAAAACCCCGATTTTTACAGGTTCCCCGGATGCAATTTTCCCGCGAATTCTTGCAAGGTTCCTCAAGTGCGCTGAAATCATCGGTTTCACACATTATTCCATGCAATGGCATTAAATCTTTTTTTTTCAGAACGACACGCTTTTCGCCCTGCAATCCAATGAAATCCTTTCAGCTTTCCTGATTTTTTCGAACAACAGTTCGCCGCACCCGATTGCCGCGGGAATGCCGAATTCGGCGCAGCGGATTGACATGTGCGATGAAACCCCGCCGTATTTCGTGACAAGGCCTGCCGGATTTTTCGTGAAAATCCAGTCGTAGCCCGGGTCGGCGTTTTCAAGCGCGACGATTTTTCCGGACAGGTCGAAGACCGAATCCCTGCCAAACTTGTACAAATGGAACAGTTCGGCGGCAATCCTTTTGCCAGTGATGTAGTTGGGCCTTGCCACATAGCTTGGCACGATTTCAATGTCGAGCGGCGAGAACAGCAGCGGCGGCAGGCTGAGAAGGCTGAACGCTTCCTCCTCGAACTGCCTGTCCGCGATTTTTTTCTTCCAATCCGATTTGGTTTTTTCCGCAGCGGTTTCCTTCGCCTTCACGGTGATTTCGGCAATTTCAAGGTACGACATTTCCTTTCTAGTGAACCCCAGTTTCTCGCCGGCCTCCGCAACAAGTTCAAGGCCCGCGCTCAGGTTTTTCGTGAACTCGAACTTGGATTTTTCCCTCGCCTCGATGCTTTTGCGCGCGAAAGCGAAAAGCGTTTCCGCAGAGAATTTCAGGCAATCCGCCTCCAGCCTTTCCGAAATTTTGCGGAGCGCCTTTTCATCGATTGAAAATTTTTTCTTTTCGGCCGCGAACGCGTTTTTCGCGGCGTTTCCCGCGTCGCTTATGAGCGATGGATTTTTGTCGTAGCGCGTTGCCGTGATGTCGAATGTTCCCGGCCTCAGGTGCCCGTATTTTTTAAGGAATTCGTCCTTCGGGGTTTTGCCTTCAAGCAGTGAAACGAAGTCCCGGTTCAGTTCCGTTGCCACGGTTTCAATCGAATTCAGGAAATCGTTGTATTGCTCTTGCGACATGAGTTTTTCTGCCGCAAGCGCCTTCAGGTTGGCTTTTGCAATGAACGCCATGCGCGCAAGCCTCGAGAACTGCAGCGTGCCAAGTTCCCTGCAGTCAGCAAGCAGTTCGCCCGCCAAGCCGATAAGCCTGAACGCGTCCTTTTCCTTCGCGGCCCTTGCGAGAACCGCTTCCCGTTTTTTGCCCATTTTTTCCGCGTCAGCCATGTCATCCGAGATTGTTTTTTCGTGGTTCGCCACGATTGCGTTTGTCAGTTCGGCAAGGCTTTCCTTTAGCCTGCCGACTTCGGCCTGCGAAAATCCTTCTTCGAGCAGTTCCGCGCTTCTTTTCGCGAAGCCAAGGTCGTGGCACGTGTAATAGACTTCGAATTCGACCTTGTCATGCAGTTCCGGCTGCCGTGAAAGCTTATGCAGGCTGAACTGGCAGAGCTTTTCTTTCACGCCTTTCGCAAGGCTTTCAGGGCAGAATGAGTTGAAGCTGTTTCTTGCGCTGACAAAAGGCTTGTTGGCAATGCAATGGCACAAATCCTCGTCTTCCGGGAATTTCCAGTAGCCGAGGCTTTCCCTCGCCTTGTGCCAGACGCCATCGCTTATCAGCAGCCTGAAAAGCGAATAGTCCAGCGGTTTCGTTCTGTCGCCAAGCAATTCAGCCGGATTCCAGTCCGACATGTCGCTCAGGACATCGGTTTTTCCGCAGAGGTGCGGTTGCGGTTTCAACAGCATTGCAACGCCCGCCTTTCCCGATGCAATTGCGTCTTCCACGATTTTGTCCTTCTTGGTGCCGAGAGTGGCGTTTGCCGCCAGCGGCCTTGCCTGGAAAATTATTACGTTTTCATCCGAGTCGACGGCAAACTCTATGTCCAGCGGTATTTCCGGTATCACGGATTCTATTTCCTGCACTGCCGTGAGCAATTTGTACCATTTCTGCGGAAAATCGCGCGCAGGCAAAAACCTTGAAATCCTCACTGCTTTGGTTTCCTCGCCCTTTGTGACCCTGTCAGTGCTGTCAGTGGTGTCATCGAAGTTTATGGTGTAATACGGCGCATTCGACCCGATTTCGCGCGTGAAAATCACGCCGCTCATTTTCACGTTTTTCGCCTGGCTCTGCACCAGAACCTGGTTTTCCGGATTCTTGTCGCCCTTTTCGGAATAGGATTTCACCACTTTTTCTATGGCGGCTTCGGTCTGCTTGACATTTTTCGGGTTGACGTTGAGTTCGCTGTGGTAATGGCCTGCAGCGGACCTGTGCAATGAATCCTCGTTGACGGCCGAGCTTCTCACGACAATCCTGCCTTCCGAGAATTCCTTTGCGATTTCCCTTACGACCTGTCCAGGCGACCGCTCCCATTCCTGTTCCGTGAACACGAAAGTTTTTTCTATGCGCGAATGCCTCAGCGCGGGCTGGAGCGCGCGCAGCGTATCCGCCTTGGTTGAAATGATGTGCCCGGATTTGTCATCCTTGTCGTCGAAATAAACCACGTTTTTTACCCTGAACCTTTCGGTAAAATCGCTGAAATCGCCGTAAGCCTGCCTGTACTTTTCCGCAAGCGAGGAATAGATTTTCGGCTCCGACAGCTTGTCGTAAAATTCCGGCTGCACCACCTTTCCGCGGATGCTTTCGACAAAATCCTTGCCGGGCACCTGCTTCCAGTTGGAACCGTAAACGAGTATGATTTCCGCGCCCGGAAATTCGTCGTGCAGTTTCTGCAAATTTTCAGTGGGGTCCGGGCTTTTCTGCACCACGGCGCGGTCGACGCAGTTGAGGCTCTGGATTACTGCCAGGCGTTCCTTCAGGGAAGTGACTGGTTTTCCCCTGTACTGTTCCGCCGCCCCGTCCGTCTGCACGCCGCAGACGTGCATGTCGCCCATTGCCTGCGCGGTCTTCAGCAGGTTGAGTATGCCGTAATGAAACAGGTCCGCGACAACCGAAGTGTAAACAACTTTTTCGATTTTGGCCTGCCTGATGTCGACAAACATCCCGTCCCTCATGCCCGAGTCCTTGGGCACGGTCACGCAAAGCTGGCCGTTGCTCTTGTTTATCCAAATCTTCTGCTTCATCGACAACCCAAAAACATGCCACTAGTAATACAGTATGGTATTCCCGGGCTTTTTATTGCTATTGGTTCATTGGCTGAAATGCCCCAAAAACGGCTTATTTTGCCTTTTGCCGCCCGAATCAGGCTTTTTGCTTTTTTGCATTGCGCAGTTAAAAAAGCTTTTGCGGGCTTATTCTTGCCAATGCTTGCCTACGCTTTCGCGAAAAAAGGCTGGCTTGAACAGCCGCCCGAATACTCGTTTTCAAAGTTTGAAGGCAAAGCTTTTCTCGATGCGTTCGTGCATGCGCGGAAAGGCATGATTGCCGCGCTTGAAAAAAATTCCGGGGAAAAGGCCAAACCATTCCGGCCGGAAAGCTTGGAAACCTTTTTTTCCGGCAACGCTTCGCCCGAAATTTTTTTCACGCAGTTCCCGCAGGCAGCAATCCGCACTGAAGAAGCCCTGCCGGCATGCATTCTTGCGCTGTCCGGCAGACATAAGAATGCCGGCGCAGCGGAGGAAAAAAAAGTTTACATCTGCCTTTCCGGTTTCGTGAAAAGCTTCGAGGTCTCAAAAAAGGTTTTCGCGGAATACCGCGCCGGTTTCAGGGTTTCGGAAGCGGCGGGCAAGTTTGACGCCGTTGAACACTATGCCTCGCTTTCACTCGCATGCCTTCTGTTCTTCGGAAAATCCGGCAACCTGAAATTCCTGAACGTTGCGCTGAAACTCAATGACTTCATCTGCTCGCTCGACGTGCAAAAACTTTCCGTGCGTGAAACGCAGCTCTGCCTTGCCTCGCTCCTGCTTGAAAAGGAGCTGGCGCAAAAACTCTTCCCGGAAAAAGGTGTTCCGCTTTGGTGAAAAACCTCGCAATTCTCGTCTTTCCCGGGCCGAGGGCAAAAGCCTACCTGAACGCGCTTGCCGCGAACAAACTCCTGCCGGAATTTGCGGTCCTGTTGCAGGCAAAGGCAGGAAGCAACGCGGAAGAAAAGGCACTGCTTGAAAAACTCAAAATCCCCTTCTTTGAAGTGCCATCGCATGACGTCAACTCGCCCGGAACCGTTGAAGCAGTGAAACTCGCAAGCCAGGATTTTTTCATCTTTTCCGGCGGAGGCATTCTACGCAAGGAAATGCTTTCCAGCGGAAAAAAATTCCTGCACGTCCATCCGGGAAGGCTGCCGGATTTCAGGGGAAGCACGTGCTTCTATTACAGCATCATCGCCGAAAGCGACGTGAGCGCAACAGCCTTCTTCCTCGCTGACGGAATCGACAAGGGCAACATCGTCTGCCGCAAAAGCTTCGGCCTGCCGCAGACAACCGACATCGACAATTTCTTCGACAATCACGCTAGGGCCGAAACTCTGGTGCAGGCGGTGAAGGGCTTTGCCGAAAAAGGCTTTTTCGCGGAAACCCCGCAGGACACGCAAAAAGGCGAAACGTTTTTCGTAATCCACCCCCTCCTGAAGCACCTCGCCATAATGCTGGTTGAAAAAAACCGCCGGCCGGAAAGCAAATGATTAAAAGAATTTGAAATTTCTATGTATTGCCTTGTTGTTGGTTGAAATGCCAGAAAAGAATTTCGCAAAAAAAAGGGTGCTGATTTTCGGCATCGACGGCGCCACATGGAAAATAATCTCGCCGCTCATTGAACAGGGAACGCTTCAAAATTTCCGGCGCATGATTGTGGAGGGAGCTTCAGGCAACCTTTTCTGCCCGGATCCCGTGCTTTCACCCGTCGCCTGGACAACCCTTGCTACGGGCGTGCCCAAGGAAATCCACGGAATATCCGATTTCGGAGGCAAGGACGAGGAAGGGAACGAAACCCTTTACAACAGCAAGAACGTGAACACAAACACGCTTTGGGAAATCGTCGAGGGAAACGGACGCAATGCGGTCGTAATCAACTGGCCTTACACCTGGCCCGTCAACGAAAAGCTCGGGTCGACGGTTGTGCCGGGCATAGCCTACGTTCCCGGCAGGAAAGTCATAGTCCATCCAAAGGAAGGCCTTGCCCTGAAAATCAGGCAGGCGGTTTTCACTGCCAAGGGAAAATTTTTGCGCGGCCTGCTAAAAAAAAGGTTTCCTGAAGGCCTTGACGAGCAGGACTTTCCCCTTCCCCCCATTGTCAGGCATTTTTTCAAGGCCGATGAATGGGATTTTTTCGGCGTCTGCTGGCAGTCCGCGAACGTGATACAGCACAACCACTGGAAGCATTTCGAGCCGCAATTTTTCGGGGTTTCAAAGCAGGAAGCGGAAAAATTTGTGGACAAAATTCCCGCGGCCTACATTGCATTGGACAACTTTTTGGGCGAAATCCTGAAAGGCGCGGGAGAAAACACCACAATCATTGTCCTGTCCGACCATGGTTTCGGCAGGAGCGATTTCCACGCTTACTCAAAAATCCGGCCAAGTCTCTTTTTTCGCTGGAACATCTTTTTGCAGAAACTCGGCCTTCTGGACTTTTTCCCGCCGGACTATAATCCCGTGGTGCATGTCAACCAGGAAATAGACTGGCAGAAAACGAAAGCGTATTTCAAGAACGATTTCGAGAATGGCGTTTGCGGCGTTTCAATAAACCTTGCCGGAAGGGAAGAGCACGGCATTGTAAGCCAAAAGGATTTCGCGCAGGAAAAGAAAAAAATAATCCCCCTGCTTGAAAGCGCGGTTTTCCCCGCCACAGGCCAGAAAATATTTTCCTCGGTGCGCGAAAACCCCAATCCGGGCAAAGGCGCGCCGGACATAATAGCCGAACTTGAACCCGGCCTGCCCGACTGCGAGGCCTCTATCAAGGAAGACTTCCTGTGCGGCGAAGTTTCGGTTGAAGGCAAAAGCCTCGGCAAATGCTTTTCCACCAAAATCAGGTGGACAGCAAACCATTCCAACAAGGGCATTTTCATCATCCGCGGAAAAGGCGTGAAAAAAGGCTTCAAGGCGGATTTCAAAAACATGGACATCGCACCGACAGCACTTTACTGCATGGGCCTTGCGATTCCGACCTATTTCCAGGGAAAGGTCCTGGACGTGTTTTCGGAGGAATGGCTCGCCTCGAATCCCGTGAAAAAAGCCAACATCGGCGCCGACCAGTTCAAGCCCGGCAAATCCGAAAAGAAGGCTTCAAGCAAGGAGGAAGAGGAAGTCTGGGAAGAGCTGAGAAAAATGGGGTACGCGGTCTGATGGCAATGCGGACATGTTGCCGCCAAATCCTGCCCGCGCGCAAATGCCATAGTGCGCTTTAAATCTTTTTTTGCTTAATTTTTGTTGGTTCGCATGCAAGAAAAACCAAATGTAATCCTCATCCTGCTTGACGGTGTCAGGCTTGAGCGCACCGAGCTTCTGCCTGAATTCAAAAAGCTCGCGCAGAATGGAACGTATTTCGGCAACTCAATAACCTATTCGCCTTCAACCATTCCTTCAATGCATGCAGTGCTTTCCGGCATGAACGGCAGGAAAAACGGAGTCGACAACTATTTCGGCACCCTGCAATTCAGGAAAGACAGGGTTTTCACGTTAGCGCAATACCTGAAAGAAAAAGGCTACCGCACAGAAGCCGAAATAGCGAACAAGCTGATAATGCCCTTCCAGGGATTCGACAATGCAGTGGTGCACGACTACGAAAAGGACGCAAAGCAGAAAGCCGCGCATTTGCAGATGCTTGAACGGCTTGCGGACGCGAAACAGCCTTTTTTCGTTTTCTACCAGTTCGACGAAATCAGGCAGATTCTCACTAAAAACGTCATGAAAAAGTTCGATGACTTTTCACCCGAGCTGTTCGAAAACAAGGAAAAGAACGTCAGGCAATACGACGAGTACCTGAAAGACTGCGACGCTTACATAAGGGAAATGTGGGCGCTCATCCGGCGGAAAGGCCTGGACAAGAACTCGCTCATAATTTTTTTCTCCGACCACGGCATCGGCCTCGGCGACAGGGTCGGGGAAAAAGTTTACGGCAGTTTCTGCTATGACTACACGCTCAGGACGTTCATGCTTTTCATTTCGCCCGACAATAGGTTTCCTGCAAAAAAAATCCCTTCGCAGGTGCGCCTGATTGACCTGATGCCCACGGTTCTCGAATATTTGGGCATTTCCGCAAAAAGCGGCTTTGAAAAAATGGACGGCGAAAGCCTGCTGCCATTGGTTGAAGGCAGGGAAAAAGGCGACCGCATTGCGTTTTCCGAAACCGGCGGCCTCGGCGGGCCAACCCCTTCGCCGAAAGCGCCGAACGTGAAATCAATCCGCACCGGCAAATGGAAACTCATCTACAATTCGACTCTGAAAAAACGCGAACTGTTCGACCTTGAAAACGACCCGCAGGAAAAAGAAAACCTGTCAGGAAAAGGCCTTGCAATCGAAAACGAGCTGTGGGAAAAGCTTGCCGGGAATACCTGATTCTTTTGCCGCACATCCCGCCGAAAGCAAAAACTAATAAAAAGGACTAATCAAGAGTCTTTTATGGTTTCAAAGCTTTCCAAGCTCTTTGCCGTAGCCGCAGTAGCGGTCGTGGCATACGTTTCCGTGTTCTTTGTTTCAAGCGCTTTTTTGTTTCCATCCGCACAGCAGCAGACAATGATTGGAATGATGCAGCAGTCTGTTTCATTCGGCCAGAACACGGTTCTGCTGAACGCCGTTTCAATCCTGGCGGCAATTCTCGCGGCATTCGCGATCGCGCATTACCTGAAGATCGGTCCCGGCATAATGGAATCACCTGAAATGCAAGGCCCGAATGCGGGGAAAAAGCCTGCGCCGGAACGCAAGGCGAAAATTTCAAAAGAGCAGGAACTTGAAATCCTGAAAAAGGCACTGAATGGTGGCGAAAAAAAGGTTTTGGATGAAGTGGAAAAAGCCGGCGAAATAACCCAGGATTCACTGCGCTTCAGGCTCGGCTGGAGCAAGGCAAAAATTTCCACAATCCTTTCAAACCTTGACCGGAAAAACCTTGTCCAAAGGGAACGCACCGGAAAAACGTACAAGGTTTTCCTGGAAAAAAAACGCAAAAACGCCCAATAGCCCTGCCGCTGTTTTTTTTCGGTTCTGAACGGTTTAACCGGCAACCCACAATAACCTCCGCGTGCAATAAGTCTTATGGCAAAAAAGCCTGTTCTTGGTTTGGCGTTTTTCGCCGATTCAAGGCAATTCGTTTTTTTGCCAAAAACCTTGGAGGTTTTACGAATGAGGAAAATTTTGCTGGCTGCTTTGGCAGTGGCTTTCTTGGTAGTGCTGATGGCGGGCTTTTCCCTTGCCCAGGCCAACAGTGCGCAATCCGCGCAAAAATCTGAAGCAGGCAATGGCTGGTTTGAAGGAATGTTCCAGCACATGAATGACATATCCGACATAAGGGAAAAAGCAGTCAAGGAAAACTGGTCAGACCAGAAGTTTTTTGACGCAATGCAGGAAGAGATGCAGGAGCACTGGAATGAGATGCCCTGCCATAACGCAGCGGGCTTCCGCGGCGGGATGATGGGCAACTCTGCCGGAAACGGCGACGGTTTCGGGATGATGGGTAACTCCACCGGAAGCGGCTATGGCTTCGGCATGATGGGCAGCAGGCAATAAAGCCTGTTGCCTTACCGCTTTTTTATTCCAAAAAACGGATGCGGGAGCAAAACTTTTGGAAAAAGTTTTATCAAAATTTTCACTGCAAAGCCCATCTCACTTTGTTCGATGGGCTTAGCGGATGCGGGGAGTCGAACCCCGTTGCGCCGCTCGCTGCTAATGGCACCAAAGCTTTTTTTCTTTCTTTTGGTGGCCTTAAGGTTTTCTTTCTTTTTTCCAAAAAGAAAGAAAAGCTTAGCTGCAGGCGGCTGCGTAGCCGTTCCGCCACACCCGCAAGCCGATTCGCCCGCACGCAGTTTCGGCTGCGTGAAGCGACGACGGGTATCTCGCTTTTGCTCGATACCCATCTGCTTTCGGACGGTTTGCACCGTACGTCTTTATTTTCTCCCGCCATGTTTTTTTAAGGCTTTTCGCGGCAAATTCTTTAAGTTGGTGGGGCAATGAAGCTGAAAGCAGTGATCTTCGACCTGGACGACACGCTGTGGAAAACGTGCCACGTCTCGTACGAGCGGCACGTCATAATGGCGAAAAAGCTCGGCTTGCGCGTTCCGGAAAAAGAGGAATTCAGGTCAATCTGGGGCATGACATGGGAGCGGGAGGTCGCGACCCTGTGGCCGGGCCAGCCGTTCGAATCGTACCGCGAAGCCTACATCCGGGAATTCGAGGGTGACGAATATCCTTTACATGAAGGGGCAAACGAGGCAATCGCTTTTGCAAAGCGGAAAAAGCTGTTCGCGGGCATAGTGACTTCGCGTGACAGGCAGTCGATTGCCCCGCGCTCGAAACAGAACGGCTTCAGGTTGGACTTATTCGATTTTGTTTTCGCGGCCGATGACACCAATGTGCACAAGCCTGACCCAAAGGTTTTCGAACAGCCGCTCAAATTGTTAAGGGAAAAAGGCGTTTCCGCAGAGGAAACGCTTTACGTCGGCGACCTCGCCATAGACTACCTTGCCGCAAAAGGCAACAACATGCAGTTTGTCGCAGTGCTTTCAGGCTTTGCCGGGAAAAAAGACTTTGTTAAGGCGGGGCTAGGCAAAGACAAGATGTTGCCCGGCGTTTCTTCCCTTCCGAATTTCCTGCTGAAGAACGGGTGGCTGTGATGAAAATCGGCTTTTTTTCCGACACGCATTTCGGTTTCGGCGAAAAAACCGAGCGCTTCCAGGAAACATTCCGGCAGGCAGGCAATGCCCTGCGCATTCTTGCGGAACAGGGCGTTGACTTGATTGTCGTGCCGGGCGACATTTTCGATTCCGAGCTTCCTTCGCCTGAAACAATTTTCGGGGCGATGAAGGTTTTTTCGCTTGCAAAGGAATTCCCTTCAACCGGAGTCTCGCTTTCCATTGAAAAAAACGGCGGCAGCAGAACCATTCACTCGCAGGGCATTCCGGTAATCGCGATTTTCGGAAACCACGAGTTCAGGGGCAAGGACAGGAAAAGCGCCCTGGAACTGCTTGAGGCGGCAGGCCTTCTGTCCGTAAGCCATGCGTCGAAAATCCTCGCGTCGAAAGGCGGCGAGGAAACAGTGCTGCACTGCATAGGCTCCGTGCCGGACAGGAAGGCGAGGGATGTCTTTGCATTGTGGAACCCGCAGCCGGAAAATGGGAAAACAAACATTCTTGTCATGCACCAGTCCGTTGCGGAACTCCTGCCGTTCGAATCCGATGACATTGCAACCCTTTCCTTTGCCGACCTGAAAAAGGGCTTTGACCTTGTGGTCAACGGCCACATACACTGGAACCATTGGCATGAAGAGCAGGGCTTCAGGTTCCTCATTCCCGGTTCGATAATAATCACGCAGATGAAAAAGCTTGAAAGCGAAAAGCCGAAGCAGGTTTTCGTCTTTGACACCAAAACAAAGGCGATTTCTTCAGTGCCCCTGCCGGACCAGAGAAAATTCTTTTACGAGAAGATTTCTTTCGAGAACGCCCGGCCCGAACAGGTTGTTTCCGCCGTCCGTGCCGGCTTGGAAAAAATCTTTTCCCAAGACTTTGCGGACAAGCCCCTTGTGAGGATCAAGCTTGCCGGCACGCTTGCCAAAGGCATTTCGGTTTCAGACGTTGCGGTTGAAAACGCATTGAAAGGGTTCGAGGCAAAGGCGATTTTTTCGGTCGACAGGGACTTTGCATTGGCATCGTTCAGGTCAAGAATCGAGGAACTGCGCAAAAACCAGCTGGAAAAAAAATCTGTTTCCGCGCTCGGCTTGGACCTCCTGGAAAAAAACCTTGAGGAAGCCGGCTTTGACAAGGGCATCGATGTGAGGCAGCTTTTCAGGCTGCTTGAGGAAAACGACATTGACGGCGCCATAAGCTTTGTCCAGCGGGCATATGAAAAAAAGCTGGCTTAGCCGGTTCCGTCCGGCTCGCCGTCACGTCCGGGCGCGTTTTCGACCGCGCGTGCCGAAACCAAGGCATATTGCTATGCAATATGCCGAGTATTCCATTAAAGAGTCCGGGGGTTTGCAAGGGGTGCAACCCCTGCAGTGCAGACTCGCTTCGCTCGGACGCGCTTTCGGTCGGATGGAAATCAGTTCTGGCCGGCCTTGGCCGAGGACTTGCCGTTGTTTTCGCGCCTGAATTCCGCGAAGTCGGCGAGCGCCTTCAGCGCCCTTGCCGCGACATTCGGATAGCGGAAGGTTACGATGCCGCCCTGTTCGAGCCTTTTCATCATCTCTTCAGTGAATTCCGAGCCGACAGACACCACTGTGAGCGGCTTTTTCGCCTTTTTTTTCCATCCAACCAACTCTTCGACAATGCTTTCATCGATTGCGGGAGTGTTGAACAGCACCAGCACCATTACAATGTCCACGTTTTTGTCCTTCAGCGCGGTTTCAATCGCAACGGCATACCTTTCCCTGCCCGCGTCGCCGACCAGGTCAAGGGGATTGGCAATAGTCACCCGGTCGGGAAACGCTTTCCTCAGTCGTTCAACGCTTTCGGGGCCAAGCTTCGCCAACTGCAGGCCGTTGCCAATCACGCTGTCCGCGGAAATTATGCCGTAGCCGCCGCCATTCGTTATGATGAGCGTTCTGCTGCCGTTCGGCAACGGCTCGCCAGCAAGGATTTTTGCGAAACTGAACAGTTCGAGCATGTCGTTTGCCTGGATTATTCCGGTCTGCCTGAACAATGCGCGGTAGACTTCCGCGCTTCCCGCAAGGCTGCCGGTATGCGAAGCGGTTGCCTTGTGCGTCTGCTCGCTGACTCCGCCCTTCAACGCGACAATCGGGGTTTTCCTGCACACGGTTTTCGCGATTTCAAAAAATTTCCTGCCATGCTTTGCGCCCTCGATGTACATGGCAATTACCTTCGTGCCCTTGTCGTAGTCGAGGTATTCGAGAAGGTCGGATTCGTCTATGCCCATGGCATTGCCGTACGAAACGAACTTGCTTATGCCGAAATTCTGTGTCGACATCCAGTCAAGAATCGCAACCCCAAGCGCGCCGGACTGGCTTATGAATGAGACATTGCCTGGCTGGGGAAGCCTTGTCCTCTTTGTTTCCGAAAAAGTGGTATTAAGCCGGCTCTTGCCGTCGAAAACGCCAAAGCAATTCGGGCCGAGAACGCGCGTCTCCGGGTTGTCGGCGATTATTTTTTCAAGTTTGGCTGTAAGCGCCTTTTCGCCTATTTCTGAAAACCCGGCGCTGATGATTATGGCGTTCGCAACATTTTTTTCCGCGCACTCCTTCAACGCCTGCGGAACAAACTTTGCGGGCACTGCAATGACCGCCAATTCGACTTCCTGCGGAATGTCCTTCACGCTTTTGAATGCCTTCAGGCCGAGAATGCTTTCATGGAACGGGTTGACTGCAAAAACCCTGTTCCTGAAATCCGAGTTTATGAAGTTTTCCAGCAATGCCCTGCCAACACTGCCGCGCTGTTCGCTTGCTCCGATGACCGCAACGCTTTTCGGCGCGAACAGCTTTTCCATGTGCCGGATGTTTTCGTTCAAAGCGTTTCACCGAAAACCCATTTCTGCGCCAGCCCTGTTGTGCGCGCCTCGAAGAATTCGATTGCAGGCAGGTCATAGGAATGCAATTTTTTTATTTCGCCTTCGACCTTTTTCCGCAGGCTTTTCTTAGTCTTCAGCAAAAGCAGTGCCTCGCGCGATTTTTTGACATTGCCATTCCAGCGGTAAACAGACGAAACGCCGGGGATGATGTTGGCGCACGCGCAAAGCCTTTTTTCAACAAGCGCCCTTGCGATTTTTCCGGCTTCCTTTTCGCCGGGGCATGAAACAAAGCAGACCATAATCGGCATCAGAAAAAGAATGTGCTTTCCGCCTTTTAAAGTTTTATTCCCGCCGCAGCGTGAGGCCGGAACCTATGGCAGGAAGTCCTTCTGCTTCATCTTGTTCGGCAGATACTCTTCGGTTATGAACCTGATGCCTTTCTTGGAAAGCGCTTCGAGTTCCAGCTTCACGGCCTTTTCACGCATTCTCTGGAATTCTTCCTGCCATTCCTTTTTCTTGAACCATTCGTAGCCTTCCATTTCCTTGAGCCTTTTGGCGTCAAGCTGGTTCAATTTGATTGTCACTTCCTTCGGAATCTTGTAGGTTTCAACGTCCTTGACGGTGAGGCCGATGTATTTGGTTTCCGGCGTGGCAAGCTTTTCCTCGGAATAGCTCAGGCTGATGGAACCCTGCTTTATCACGGAATAAATGTACATTCCCCACGGGTCCGCGTCCATCAAGGCAAAGACCGGAAGGTTGTGCTCGTGGTTTAGCCTCTGCACAAACCTTCTCTCCGCTCTCGAAGGCTGGCCCCTTCCGGTTATGATTATGCACTTGTGCTTTTTCCAGAATGCGTCCTCGTTGAACCTTTTCCAGACGGCATCTTTTTCAATGAACAAAACGTATTCAGCGTCGATGTCCTTTATTTCGACCTTGTCCGGCTCGACATTGGACGGAACGCCCCAGCCGCCGGAACCCATCCTCGTCAAATCGATTGTGTCCTTGCCGTCCTTGATTGTCATGTTTCCCGCAATGACACCCTTTGAGGAAGCGGCAAGATGGAGCTCTTCGCGCAAAAGGTTGAGGCTTGATTCGATGTCCTCTATTATCGGGTCTGATTCGCCCTGCTCCTCGAAAGTGTTCTCGTTAGTTCCCTCGATGGTGTGCTTCAACGCATAATAGAGGTCACGGATGCTGACTGTGGCTTTCTGGCCGATGACCTTTTTTATTTCGGATGCCACAAGCACGGTCTGCATGAACTTGCGCGTGTGCGCTATGTTCAGGAACTGCCTTGCCGAAGTCTTGTCGCCGAGCTTGATTGTGCGGCTTTTCTTGTCGAAATAAATGTTGCTCAATGCCCTCACCGGCAAATCGACTGACGGCTGTTCGCCCTTGTCGACCTGCTTGATTATCTGCTCGCCCATTTCGCCGAGCTTTTTTATGACCGCCTCGTCCTTATTCGTCATCTTCGTTCACCGTTTCAAGCGCGCCCTTTTTCGCCTTCTTGCCCTTTTTCTTTGCCTTCCCTTCCTCTTCTTCCGGTGGCTCCTCGTCAAGCTTTTCGCCCTTAGCCTCAAGCTCGTCCTCAAGCTTCAGCCTCTTCAGCACAATGTCGTGCAGTTTTTTTTCAATCGGCTCGACATTTTTGCCCGTCAGCTCGGACAGGCCGATTGCAACCTGTTTAGCGTATTTGTAAAAGATTTTCTTTTTCTGCAGTTTTTCCGCCTCGCGCCTCTGGTTTGCGACAAACCTGTAGGTTTTCCTGCCGACGTCCATCAACGCAAGCCGCAGTTCCTCCATTATTTCCTCTTCGTCCGAAACCGCCTGCTTGCCCGCGCCCGTGTAGGGAATGTGCACGGATACAAGGTGGATGAAAATCGTCAAAGGCGCAGTCTCGGCATCCCTTATTCCATAGCGCTTCCAGTCAATGGAGTTCACTGCCTTCTGCAGCGCGCACCCTCCGGCATCGAACAGCAATGGAACCCTGTTTGCAAACCTCATGACCTCGACTTTCCTTACAATTTTTCCGTCCTCGGTTTTTTCCTCGCTCGCCTTGCCCGCATTCCCGCCGTACGCTAAGCCAACCTCGACCTGGAACGCGAAGCCGCCCTTGTAAACCTGGGGCCTGCGCGTGTTCACTTCCAAAAATTCCGGTTCGACGATGTTCTTCAGGGAAGCGATGACGCGGTCCTCTCCGATCGGCCTCAGGCCGTCGGTTGTCGGTGCAATGAAATTTATTTTCTGGAACGCCTTGATTATTTCCTCGGCCTGCTCCCAAGAAAGCTTTGCGGGATCGGTATTGAGGTCGAACGAAACCGCGTTCTGCACTTCTTCAACCGCTTTTTCACCGGTCCTGTCGAAATCGTTTTTGATGAATGAAACGACCTTGCGTGCCTGCGTCGCCTTCGCCATTGTCAGCAGTTCGTCAACAGTAACGCCTTTCGGGTGCGGCTTCACTTCGACAGGCCTTTTCGGCACGGTCTTCATTGTGCGGTTGAATTCGAATTTTTCCCCGAACGGGTCGACAAAGGCAAGCTTTGCATGCGGGTTCGCAATGGCAGTGCGGCGGATGTATTCCAGGGGCCCTCCCTCGCTCTTCTGGTATTTTATGTCCTTGAAAACAGCCTTGATTGTGAGCCCGCGGAAATCCTTGTCGACGTCCTCGACCTTGATGAGCTTAGGCTCGTTTTTTTTCGGGTCAATCGTGAGCTCCGCGAAAAACGGCTTGCCCTTGCCGGTGCCGCTGATGACCTGAATTGGTTTTCCAGTGGTGACAAGCGAAAGCATTGTGCACCCGGACGCGCCTATGCCCTGCTGGCCGCGCATCTGCATGAGCCTGTGGAATTTCGTGCCCGCAAGCAGCTGCCCCAAAGCCTTTCCGACAGTCTCCTTGGTCAGGCCCGGCCCGTTGTCCTGCACCACAAGCTCGTAATGCTCTTCTTCCAGTTCGATAAGCTTGACGGTTATGTCCGGCAGAATGTTGGCGGACTCGCACGCGTCCAGGCTGTTTGAAACGTATTCGTGGACGACTGTTGTGAGGGTCTTGATTTTTCCCGTGAGGCCGAGCATCTGCCTGTTCTTTTTGAAAAATTCGGCGACGGAATGCTCCTTGAATTCCTTGGCAAGGTCTTCGGCGGAAACATTGGCTTCCTCCGCCACCTTTCCGGCCTTCCCCTTCACGCCCGCATCAGCTTCCGCCATTCCCTCACCTACAATTCAAACCTGTGCTCTTCCAATGCCCTGCTGTCCAAAAACCTGTAAACCGTTGAATGGTTTGCCCCTTCCAGGAGCATTTCAACCGCCTTTCTCGCCCTTTCAATCCCGTCAGGCCGGCCGATTATGGCAACGGTTTTCCCGAAAACCGATATGAAACAACCGGTTTTTTCCTCGAGAATGTTCCTTGCGGCGCCGTTCCTGCCGATGATCCTGCCCTTTTTTGCTATCTGCGAACTCTTGGACTTTCCAAGGATGTCCTCAAGCGGAATTATTTCCAGCAGGAAAGAATCGTCGGCAAGGGTGAACGCCTTTTCGGGCGCAAAGCCCCGGGCAATCGCTCTAATAATATTCAAAGCATTATAAAAATTTAACCCGGTCTTTTCGCTTTCAACCGAAACCTCGCCGGTTCCGCTTTCAACCGAAATTTTTGTTCCCGTCAGGGACTCGATTTTGCGCCTCGTCACGCCGTTTTTCCCGATGATGACGGCAACCCTTTCCTTCGGCACGAAAAAGGACTCGAACTGTTCTTCAGGCATTAAAACATCATTTCCCAAAGCATTTTTTACCCTAGTGATTTGGCCCTGCGTCTCACTTCTTCAGTCAGATCTTCCGCCGAAACCTTTTCGCCGCAATTGGAAATATAGCCGGCAATGTTTTCCACGTCGCGCCTGAAAAACTCGCCCGCCATCGGATGCGAGGTGAGAACGCCCTGCCCGACGTCGATAACGACAAACTTTTCGTCGTTGTTCAGGACATTGTATTCCGACAGGTCTGAATGCACCAAACCCTTGGAATACGCCTTCGCCATGAATTCAACCATTGCCTCGCGGAAGCTTTCAATGCTTTTTGGCGGCGCTTCCTTTACGCTTTTCGCCGCAATCCCATCCTTTCCGATGAACTCCATGACCAGAACGTTTTCCTTCACTGCAGTAGGATATGGCACGTCCGCTTTTGCATCCGAGAGCAATTGCAGGTTCCTGAACTCCTTTTTCGCCCACGTGAACACAATGCTCCGCCTGTCCTTTTTGACGCGCATGAACCGCCTGTCGCCCTCGATGTATTGCGCCATTGCATTGAATTCCGCGGTTTCAACCTTGTAAATCTTAACCGCGCGGAACGTTCCCGACGCATCCACTGCCCTGAAAACGTGCGCTTCCTTGCCGTCATTGACCTGGAATTCAAGGCTCTGGAAATAGCCTTTTGAGGCAAGCGAATACAGGCAGCGCATGGTGCGCTCGTTGAAAACCTTTTCAAAGACCTTTCTCAGCGACTCCTCGCTGATTACCTTGTCCTCGGAAAAACTTTTGTGCATAAATGGAATGGGGGCAAAAAACAGTAAAATCAGACGGGCAGCCCCTTGAGCCTGCCCTCGCGCTTCAAATACTCGGTCTGGTGGCCGAAAAACCGCCACACAATGTCCGCTTTCGACGGCTGGAAATCCCACAATTTTATTATGACAATGTCGTTCTGCCTGATCCACACCCTTTTTTTCAGCTTTCCGGGGATCCTGCACTGCCGTTCCTTTCCGTCCGCGCACAAAACCTTGATCTGGTCGGTTCCCATGAGCTGGATGACCAGGCCGAACTGCTCCAAATCGCGCTCCCTTGGCAGCCTTATCCTGCGGAACTCGTTCTCCTCGTCTTCTTGAACAGCAGCCAAATCTTTCGCCTCAAACCAAAAAATCAAAACATCAAATAAGAAAGTCAAATCCTGAAAATCTGTAAATGTGGAACGTTTTTAATCCTAATAGTGTTGCCCTCTGACGCAAAGCCCGCTTTTATCGCGATGCCCACGCATTTTTCCCCGACAAGGTTGGCGTTGCCGAACTCCGCAAGCAATTCCGCAAGCCGTTCCCCGGACAAATGCTCCTTGCCGTAAAACGATTCCCTGACCTCAAAAAAGATTTCGCCGAACTCCAAGGTCTTGCCGGACAAATCCTTGTCGCAGACAGCCAGAACCTCGCCGGAAACGCTGCGGTGGATTTTATGGAACATTGTTCCACGGCCCGAACAGAAAAAATCACAATCCTTTTACCGGCGTTACTGCACCACAAGCCTCGCATTTGAGCGCTCTTACGCTCTGCCAGGCTATGACCTGCGTGTCAGGCTTGCCGCACTCCGGGCACAGCACAAACGTCTTGAAATAGTCCATGAAAAGCTTTCTGACCTGGTCCTGCGAAAACTTTCCGTTCAGCACAAGGCTGCCGCCCTCGACGCTCGCGGCAGTGCCGATTTCCTTGGCAATGAACCTGAACAGATGCTTTTCCTCGCGGCGCATGATTTTCAGCAACTGCGAATAATTCCTGACAACTGTCTTCGCGCCCTGGATGAAAGAAGAGGCTTCGGGCACCTCGAACCTTTCCTTTGACAGCGTTTTTTCCGGCAATGACATGTAAAGCCGGTCAAGCATTTTCTCGTATTCCATGCAGGCACTTCCAGAACTCAACCAAAAATTCTTGCATCAAAACCTATTTTAATGCTTCCAGCCAAACTTTCATCCGGTTGCATGGGCCTCGAGGCATTTCTCGCATCGCTTGTCCAGACTTACGGCCTGCCGGGCTTTTTCCTCGCATCGCTCATAGCGAATGCCACAATAATCTTTCCGCTGCCGATTGAAATACTCATTTTTACGTCCGCGCCGCTGTTCAATTTCAACAATCTCGGGGTTTTCAGCCCATTGCTGCTGGGCCTGTTCGCCGGAATCGGCGCCGGCCTGGGCGAATGCACGGGCTACCTTCTCGGCAAAGCCAGCTCGGTCGGCCTGGAAAAGTTCGACAAGCCGCATCTCAGGAAAATCCTTGGCATGACAAAAACCATAAAGGAAAAGGGCGCGCCCATAATCTTCTTCGGCGCCTTGCTGCCGCTGGGCTTCGACGTCATAGGCATTGCCGCCGGCCTGATAAGCTACGATTTCAGGAAGTTCGCAGCCCTTGCAATCAGCGGCAAGACAGTCAGATACATTATAATTGCCTACGCCGGCTATTACAGCGTAACCCTGCTCAAAGGCCTGCTGTTTTGAAAAGCCGGTTTCGTCCGGCTGGTCCGAAACCAGGGCCGTCCGCTGCTGCGAACGGCCGAGTAAGCTGCTTTTGTCCGGCCGGCGCGGGCGTGCTTTCGCCTTTTTTATAATCCTATTGCCTTGCCTGCAACGAAAACCGCAAGCATCAAAACTGTCTGCGGCGGCAATGCGGGAAGGGCCATGCCCACGCGCTTTGAAATGAAATTTATCGTCCACAGCAGGCCGGCAAGCGAGGCAAGCAAAAGCAATGCAGGCATTGCATACGACAGCGGGAATGCAACTGCCTTGGCGTTTGCCGCAAGCACGGAGGAAGCGAATGCCAATGGAATGACCATGTCGCCCGTGCCAAGCTCGAAAGTGTGCTCTTTGGTGGGCAAGGCGAAAGTGAACGAAACGTTTTCCTTTGTCATTGCCTTTGCCATGACAATCATGTGCTTTGTTCCGAAAACCGCGATGAGGTCATAAACCGACAGGATGGCGATGAAAACGATTACCGGCAGAATCCCCAATGATACGCCGACAAGGCTTCCGGCGCCGGCAGTCGCAATAACGGCGGTCGCGTTTCGCAATGCAATGCTGTCCGGAACGGCAAGCTTGAGCGCCAGCACAAGCAAAGCGAAGTGCAATGCAGCCTCCGGAAAAAAAGCCGAAAAGACTATGACCGAGGTTCCAAACACCGCGAGCAGTTCGATTACTCTGAAAAGCAGCCTTATGCGCCCGGCAAAAAACCTTATTGCGACCAGAAGGCAGGCGGTGAAAAAAAGAATGTAAACAATGAGGCCGACGGAGTTTTCCACGTCATCAGGGTTGTCCGTGATGAACGTTGCCTTGACATCGTCCCTTACAAGCGTGCCCGCGACAAACAGGCCGATCGCCTGCGTCACGACAAACAGGAGTACAAGCCGCGCCAAAAGCTCCTTGTTCATCTGTAAAACAGTAAACTAACGGCTTTCAAGGATTTAATATTTTAGCTTTGCGCAGCTTTGTGTAAGAAATCCTTGTTTGGGCTTATACAGAAATTTGAATACTTGCACAATGGTTATTTTAGGATTCCTTTGCGTTTTAAATGCTCGCGGAGCGCATCAAATTCAGTTATTATCTCTCCGTCGTAATGCAGTTTAAATTTTGGGTGTTCTTCCTGATTTCTTTTTTCGGCGAGCCATTTAAGCAAGGAAAGCACAAAAACTATGCGCTGCCCCCAATCAATTGCAATTAATGCAAATCGAATAATTTCCTGTTCTGACAATTCAAATTCAGTTTCAGCGCGAATACCCTCGTTTTGAAGGTAGACTTTCAAATCATTTGCAAAAGAAGCTTCTATTTCAAATTTAATTTCTGACATAAAAATTCCCTATTGCAAATCGGCTTTCCTTAATGGAACTTCCCAGGTAATAGAAAATTTGGCACGTTCAAGAACTTCCGGCTTCTGGAAAATCTTTATTTTTGGATTATAGTTTTTTATCCCATAAACTATGTAAAGATACCAATTTGGTTCTCGTTGCATTGCCTTGATGTTGTGTTCATTCAAAAGAACGAATTGCGGGTTATCTTCGCCCTGTCCTTTGACTTCAATTTGGCGGTCATTTGAATCCACATCGTATCCGTGCCCTTGTTTAAGTTCTTTGGGGGTTCTGCCCTGTTCTTTCTCGTATTGTAGAACGAACTCAATTGCTTTTCGTTCTGTTTCTCTTGCCATGTTCATATAAGGTTTCAATCTGTTTTTATGCCTAATTCGTTTGTTTCGTGTATTACTTGCACGATATTGAAGCATAGAACTTTGAGCAGTAGCTCGTTGACTTGTGCGGCCTTTGTTTTGCTTTTTAGGCAGTCGTTGAATTTGGTTTTTAAGGCCATGAACGTGGTTTCTACATTGCTTCTTGCGTGGTAGTGTTTCAAGAATTTGTCGCGGTTGTATTGGAAGTAGTGGAACATTTTTCTCTAATACGGCTTTTGCCTTTGGAGCAATTTGACACGCCGGTTTCGTCCGGCTGGTTCGACGCCCGGTTGAGCATAGGCTCAACCGAACAGGCTCGCTTTCGCCCGCCTTCAGCTCTTCTGCGTCGGCTTGACAAAGTGGTGCCTCGGCTTGTAGATTTCGCCTTTCTTGTCCAGTTCCGAAATGATGTCCATTGTTTTTTCCTTGCTTATTCCCTGGATTTCGGCTTCCGAAACGATGTCGTCGATCGGCACCATGTCCAGGTCAACGGACTTTTCCTTGATTATCTGCAAAACCTTTTTCATGTTCGTAAGCTTTGTGTGCGTCTGCCCGCTTGTGATGATGTCAATGTCAATCTTGCCCGTCTCCGGGTCAGTCACGACGTTTTCAAGGCTTGTGCGCACCAGCCTGATTGCGCGCGCCGCATCCTCCTTGTCGACGGTGTCGGACAGCCTGATTTTTGCGGATGCCTCCGACAGCCTGACAAGGCCTTCCAACTGCCTGTGCGTTGCGGTATAACTGCCGTCCTTTTTGCCTTCGCTCCTCAAATTGACATAAAACTCTGAAATCATTTCAACCGCGTCCTTTGACAGCACAGGGAACATTGTCTGGCGCGCGTATGAAACGAATTTTTTGAACAGTTCGCCGCTGATGGGCGGGGTTGAAACCTTTTCGATTTCCTCAAGCTCGGATTTTGCAAGCGATTCGCCCTTTGATTTCGCCTGCAGCAGGGCCTCGCCTGCATGATGGGTTTTGAGTATGTGCGCCGTGATTTCCTCGTCGCGCTGCCTGTCCAGGACGTCGCGGATCATGAAAAACAAATCGAACCGTGAAATGAGCGTTGCCGGCAGGTCGATCTGTGAGATGAACGGCTGATATGGGTCGAACCTTGCAAATTTGGGGTTTGCCGCGGCAAGAACGCTTGTGTCGGACTTGAACCTTGTCACAATGCCTGCCTTTGCCACGCTGATTTGCTGCTGTTCAAGGGCTTCGTGCATTGCGCTCCTGTCCTCTGTCTCCATCTTGTCAAACTCGTCCACTGCTGCCAACCCACCCGAAGCCAGAACCAATACGCCTGCCTTCAAAGTCCAGCCGCCTTCGCCGAATTCGTCCTTGACTGCCGTTGCACTGAGGCCCGCGCCGGTCGCTGTCTTTCCCGCAACGTAAATAGATTTTGGCGCAATGCGGTTGGTTGCAAGCAGTATTGTCGACTTTGCCGCGCCCGGGTCGCCTACCAGCAGGACGTGGATGTTTCCCCTGATTTGCTGCTGGCCGGGCAGAACCTTTTTGACTCCGCCGAACAACTGCATGACAATCGCTTCCTTGACCATTTCGTGGCCGTAAATCCCGGGCGCAAGCGATGCAATAAGCTTGTCGTAAATCTTCGGATCCTTTGCAAGCTCCCTGATTTCCTTTTCCTCTTCAGGCGAAACCTCGACTTCCATGAATTCCTTCTGGGTTTCCTCCAAATAGGTTGCGTCAAGGAACCTGCCGTAAATGGTTTTCTTGTCGTCCGGATGGGAGAGCCTCAGCATTCCGACAAAAAGCGTCCTGTCTCCCGCCGTTACCCTGTTCACCATGTCGTTTGAAACGTAAATTGTTATGTTCTGCGCCTGCTCGTTGCCCTTGATGTTCTCCAATGACTCCTGGATCTCGATTTTCTGGTAGTCAATGAAAATGCTCTGCTCCGCCAGCAGTTCGAAGTCGCGCTGCTTGCACTGGCAGACAGCCGGAGTCACAACCTTGTGCAGGCCCTGCTCTTTCTTGTAAACATTGCCGCACCGCCTGCACTGCCAGGCCGCGGTCTTCAGTTTGGGCAAAACGTCGGTAATCTGCCTGATGATGCCTTCGACCGCAATCATTTTGCCCAAATGGTCGGCGCTGATGTCCCGGATGAGGAACTTCCTGTCCTTGGGCAGGTTGAAAAAGCGTATGTGCGGCTCGAATTTTTCGATTTCAAGCGCGGGCACGTCGATGCGCGACAGCGCGCTTTTGGCGGCCTCGATGACATAATCGGGGTTGTCAAGCAAATCGTCTGCCAGCTGGAAATCGAACTTTTCAAGCTCCTTGAAGTCGACTAGCAGGGACCTGTTTTCAGGGTACTCGCCCACAAGCCTTTCGACGTTTTTCCTGTAAACCGAGCCGAAAAACGCTTCCAGCTTTTCCGCATAAGGATTCTGGCCGGAATTCTCGATTTCCTCAAAATCCAGTTCCAAAAGGCATTCCCCCAAAACAAAACGCCGTCTTCCGGCTTAAAAATGCAGTCGCTAGAGTGCATTTCCCCTCAGCCGGTTTCGTCCGGCTGGTCCGACGCACTATGCTCGCTTTGCTCGCATAGCGCTGGCTCGCACTTTGTGCTCGCAACCCCGCATACCTTGCAAAAAAGCCTTTTTTCGCCAGCCGCGCGTTGGGAGAAAGAATTTGTCCGGCCTGAGGCAAAAAAGCGCTTTTTTTTCCAACCAGAATACTTATTGCCTTGAACTTATTATGCATTCCAGCTTACAAATCCGAACCGGTTTTGCCGCCGGAAAAAGATTTCCAAAATATAAAAATGATAGTTGGCCTTTTTTTTCCGCCCGAAAATTCAGGTTTTTTTCCATTTGATGCTGCACCCGAGGCTCGGCTCGGCTTTCACTGAAACCTTTTTCCCGGCCAGAACCTGCTGAATGGCTTCTTCCAGCTCGTTTGTTGCAGCCTCTTCGTGCGGCTTGCCATGCGCGTCATCAATGCGGCCATGGTAAACAAGTTTTTGTTCAGCGTCAAAGAGAAAAGGGTCGGGAGTGCAGCCCGCGCCGTAAGCCTTTGCAGTTTCCTGGCTTTCATCGCGCAAATAAACGAAATTTATGCCGCGCTTTTTCACTTCCTTTTTCATGTTCACGAAATTGTCTTCCGGGTAATCCTCGGCATCGTTAGCGCAGATGCCCGCTACTTGCAATCCTTTTCCGCCGTATTTTGCCTGCAGTTCAATGAGCTTTGAAAACTTTGGCTTCACATAAGGGCAGTGGTTGCAGATGAAAATGACAAGCAAAGCCTTTTTGCCGGCAAAGCTTTTCAGCGAATACGATTTGCCGTCAGTCGCGGGCAGGGAAAAATCCGGCGCCTTTTCGCCGGGCTTGACTTTGAAATAATCGCTCGGAGTCAAGGACATTTTTCTTCATCCCTTGAACTTTCCCTCGAACGCAATCTCTTCGAATTTTTTGCGCTGGCTCGGATTCTCCCTTTCCTGCAGCATCTGCGGCAAATCCTTTTTGTTCCCGCGCTTTCCGACCGCCACAAACACGATTGGCTCGAAGCCATCCGGTATTTCCAGCAGTTTTGCCGTAGTTTTCGCGTCAAACCCGCCCATCGAATGCGTGTACAATCCGAGCATTCTTGCCTGCAAGTCAATCGACAATGCCGCAGCCCCGCAGTCGAACGCGTACTTGTTGTTCGGCCCGCCAGTCACGTCCGACAGCTTTTTTCCGGCAATGCAGACAAGCAAGGGCGCCTTTGACGCCCAGCCGCGGTTTCCTTCCATAAGGCATTCAGCGAAAATTTTCCTGTCCTTTTCGCTTGCCGCAAAGATTATGCGCCACGGCTGCTCGTTGTAAGAGCTCGGCGACCAGCGCGCGGCCTCCAAAAGCTTCAACACCGTTTTGTGGTCGAGCTTTTCGTCCGAAAAAGCCCTCGGCGACCACCTGCCAATAAACAGCTCGTCAACGCCATGTTCTTTTTTCCTGTGCTCTTTCGCTTCAGAATCAAACAGCATCCTCATATTCCCCCTTCAATAAAATACCGTCTTGTAACTTTTTTAACCTTGCCTTGAAAGGTTCAAAATCATTTTTGAAGGCATGGAATGCTTAAATATGTCTTTCTTCTAATAAATTTTCGTGCGTCCAGACAAGCCAGAACCAGAAGGGGGCAAACGCCGTGGGAAAGTTCCAGAACATAACCGGCTTGAAGGGTTCCCGCGGCACGAATTGCATTTGCCGACCCCCCAAGAAACAATCGGCGTCTTGTCAGAATATGCTGAAAGTCTTCAGGTATCCGGGAAACCTGCACGTGATCTGGTTAAACTGGAGCTTTTCCGTTTTCTTGTTGGCGGGATGCGCAACATCCCTGAAGCGGACAGGCAAATGGCCGAAACTCTGAATGCAAAGCGTATGCGAATCGTTGACCAATTGAACATAGCCAACGCCAATGGCAGGATTAATGTCCAGGAAGCTCTTAAAATATTTGAAGATTTACATAATCAACTGTCAGAACACAGGGAATTTCTGGCACAAGAATTACAGTTGGACGGCGGTGCTCTTTCAGAGCTTGAGGCCGCGCTTGATTCTGAGCTTGCTGTTTGTAGGGCGGCGGCTGAACTCAGGGAAAGCGGGCCGGGTGTCGTTTTGAAAGCCAGGGAGAATAACCTGAGGGTTATTCTGTTGCAGTTTGCTGCGCATGCTAATGCTATGTTAATTATGCGGGCGGTTGGCGGAAGAGGCCCGCTTGAAATATTAAACCGGCATATTGTCCGGGTAATGACTGAATACGTGAATCCAAATTTTCCGGAATCCCCTGAAGATTTATCGGGTCAGTTTCGCCGTAAAATCTGATTCAGCACACAGCATTCCTGTGCTTCTGCATGTATTTCTGGTGGTAATCTTCGGCTTCGAAAAATTCCTTTGCGGCGACGATTTGCGTCATGATTGGCTTGCCGAATTTGCCGGACTTTTCAAGCGCTTTTTTAGATTTTTCCGCGGCCGCTTTCTGCTTTTCGTTGTGATAGAATACCGCGGACCGGTACTGCGAGCCAACATCCGGGCCCTGCCTGTTTTCCTGCGTCGGGTCGTGGAGTTTCCAGAACAATTCAAGCAGTTTTTCATAGCTGACCTTGGCGGGGTCGAATTCGACTTCAACCGCTTCCGCATGCCCCGTCCTGTCCGAGCAAACCTGCTCATAGCTTGGATTGGCGGTATGCCCCCCGGTGTAGCCCGCGCGCGTGCCCTTCACTCCCGGAACCTTTGAAAAAAGGTCTTCGACTCCCCAGAAGCAGCCTGCCGCAAAAACAGCCTTTTCGGTTTTCGCCAATTTCATTCCAAAGAAAATTTACGCGCAGACGAATAAATACTTTTTTCCCAATCTTTTCCGTTCCCGCCCGGACTGAAATTTGGCTTAATCAGGAAAAAACCTTAAAAGCCGGAAAAACACAATTGCATCATTGGTGAAAATAATGGCGGAAAAATTGTCCGATGCTGGGCTGAGGAAAAAACTTTCAGGCGAAGAATTCCGCGTTTTGCGCGAAAAGGGCACTGAAATGCCTTTCACCGGAAAGCTGCTGCACAACCGGAAAAAAGGCGATTACAAATGCAAGGCCTGCGGCAGCGTCTTGTTCGAGTCGGGCACGAAGTTTGACTCCGGCACGGGCTGGCCGAGCTTCGACCAGGCCAAAAAAGGCGCGGTAAAACTTGAACGCGACGAAAGCTTCGGCCTTGGCCGCACCGAAGCGGTTTGCGCCAAATGCGGCTCGCATCTCGGCCACGTCTTCGACGACGGCCCGACAAAAACCGGAAAACGCTATTGCATCAATTCGGTCTGCCTTGACTTCGAGGAAACGGGCTGACGGCTTCTGCCAGCTCTCGCCCGCAAAAGCACCTATTTATTATTTTTGCAGGCATAATTTAAGTCAAGGTGAAGCGGCTTATGGCGGGAAAAACCTTTTACGTGACGACTGCAATTGATTATCCTTCCAGCAAGCCCCATCTTCGGCCACGCCTATGAAAAGACGTGCGCGGACGTCCAGGCGAGGTACCACCGCCTGCTCGGCGAAAAGGTTTTCTTCCTGACGGGCACGGACGAGCACGGCCAGAAAATCCAAAGAAAAGCGGAAGCCGCCGGCAAGCCGCCCAAGCAATACGTCGACGAAATGTCCGTTCACTTCAAGGCCCTGTGCAATGCCTGGAATTTTTCCTTCGACCGCTTCATCCGCACCACGGACAAGGACCACGAAAAGAAGTGCCGGCAGCTGTTCAAGCTCGCGCTCGACAACGGCGACATTTACCTGGGCAAGTACGAGGGCCTTTACTGCGCGCAATGCGAAGCATTCTATCTCGAAAAGGACCTTGCTGACGGCAAGTGCAAAATGCACAAGGTGTCCGCAGAACCCGTTTCCGAGCCAAGCTATTTTTTCCGCATGGCAAAATACCAGAAATACCTGGTTGACCTGCTTGAAAAAAATCCTGAAATCGTGCGGCCGGAAGGCAAACGCCTTGAAATCCTCAACCGCATCAAAGCCGAGCCTTTGCGCGACTTGTCCGTTTCACGCACTTCTTTCAGCTGGGGCATTCCGTTGCCCAACGACAAAAAACACACAATTTACGTCTGGTGGGATGCCCTCGTCAACTATCTCACCGGCGTAGGCTGGCCTGACAAAAACTTCAAAACCTTCTGGCCGGCAAACGTGCAAAACATCGGCGTCGACATTGTCTGGTTCCACTCTGCCATCTGGTTTTCAATGCTCAAGTCCATGGGCATTGCGCCGCCGAAACAGGTCTGGGTGCACGGCTTCATCAACACCGCTTCGGGCGAAAAAATGTCAAAGTCCCTGGGCAATGTCATAGACCCCCTGGAATTGGTTCAGCGCTATCCGGTTGACGCGGTGCGATATTACCTGATGCGCGAAATACCTTTCGGCCAGGACGGAAGTTTTTCCGAGCAGGCGCTGGTTGAACGCATAAACAACGAGCTGGCAAACGAACTGGGCAACCTGCTGAACAGGACAATAGTCATGCTTGAAAAATACCATGCGGGCAAAATACCGAAATCCAAAACCAATGCAGGCCTCCAGAAAAGCCTGAACCTGAAAAAAATCCAAGAAAAGATGGACGCATTCGAGTTCCACGAGGCGCTGAACGAAACCTTCGCTTTCATGGGCTCCTGCAACAAGTTCATTAACGAGCGCGAGCCCTGGAAGCAGTCCGGCAAACAGCTTGACGAAACGCTTTACTCCCTTGCAGATTCCCTGCGCATAATTTCAATTCTAATTTCCCCTTTCATGCCGGAGACAAGCGGCAAAATCAACGCGCAATTGGGCGTGAAGGCTGGCCTGTGGAAGGACACGAAATTCAATCTGCTCAAAGCGGGCGCGAAGACAAAAAAAGGCGAAGTGCTTTTCCAGAAAATGAAGTTCGAGGAAAAAGTTGAAACTGCGCGGCCAATAAAAGTCGTAGTCGACAAGGACGTTATGGGCTTGGGCCTGAAAGTCTTTTCCGCCGTCGTCGAAAACGCGAAAATCAAGAACAAGCATTCCGGCCTGGAGCGCGAAAAAAAGGATGCGGCCGAAAAAACCGATTTGTCGTCGCCGGAAGCGAACAACCTGATACGCGAATACGAAAAAGTTTACGACCGCCTTGGCATTTCAAACGTGACGAATTCCGTCCGCAACCTTGTCGAGCAGGTGAAAGTGCAGGGCAAACTCCCGCAGATCAACACTGCGGTGGATGCATACAACCTGGTTTCATTGCGGCGCAAGGTTGTCGTGGGAGCGCACGACATAAGCAAGCTTTCAGGCGACATCCGCTTCAGGATTTATGATGGCAAAACGCCTTACACCCCGCTTGGCTCGCAGGCGAAAAAGGAAATCCCGAAAGGCGGCTTTGCGGTTGAAGACTCGAAGGAAGTAATCTGCTGGCTTGACGAAAAGCAGTGCGAGCACACAAAGGTCGACAACGGCACAAGGCACATTGTTTTGTACGTGCAGGGCAACAATCTGATGTCAGACGATTACTGCAAAAACGCCTTGAAGGAAATCTGCGAAAAAATCACCAATTACTGCGGCGGAACGTGGAAGGAGATTTGATTTTGCCCGTTGCTTAGTAGCGGGGGTGGGTCAGGATTACCTTAAAACTGGGGAGGGGGTGTCCCCCTCCGCGGTTTAGATCTGTTCCTTAAGCAGCCTGCAATAGCGTTCAAGTTCCTCTTTTTCTTCCCTGTTCTGCACCCAGGAAAAGTCAAGTTTGTCGTCTTTCCTGCGCGGAATCACGTGGAAATGCACGTGCGGAATGACCTGGCCGGCGGCCTCGCCGTTCGACTGTAGGACATTGAATCCGTCCGCGCCCAAAGCCGACATCTGCGCCGCGCCAATTTTCTGCACGCAAAGCATGATTTCTTTCAGGTCATCGTGCGGCACGCCGATTATCCTTGAGTGGTGTTTTTTCGGGATGACGAGGCAATGGCCTTTTGCCGCGGGCATTATGTCCAGGAACGCGAGAATGGACCCGTTTTCAAAGAGCTTCACGCTCGGAATCTCGCCTTTCACAATCCTGCAGAAAACGCAGTCTTCGTCCATAAGCAACCCTTGGCTTTTTCTTTTTTTAATTTTATTTGATTCGCAGGGAGTGGGATTTGAACCCACGTGCCTCTTGCGAGGCTCCACGTTGCCCTAGACCATAAAATCCGCTCGAGCGTGGTGCCTTTAACCGAACTCAGCCATCCCTGCAAAGCCGAACGCCCGGCTTGTGCGCGTTGAGGGTTCTCGTTGCACTCGAACCCTCTGCCTTCCGGGCAGGCTTGTGTTAAAACAATTTAGCCCGCCGATGCCTTTTTTACTTTTTGCTGTTCGCCGCGAGCCTCAAAGCGTACAGTTTTTCGAGGTCCTCGCGGAAAACCACGCCCAAAAGCCTGCCCTTTTCCGCAACAGGGAACATCGGAATGCCTTTCGCGTTCGCCTGCGAAAACAATGCAGCGGCATCGGCATTCCTTGCAACCGCGGGAACGTGAAAGCAGGCCTTTTCAGCAGGAGTGTCCCAGCGCCTTGTTTCCGGCACGTTTCTGACGCCTTCAAGCGTGAGAATTCCGAAGCCTTTTCCCAATTTCACGAGCGCTGCGGTTTCATTCAGCTCCAGCATTTTTTCAAACGCCTTTTCAACGGTCTCACTGCCCTTGACCAAAAAAGGCTTTTTTCTGACAATGCCTGAAACGCTTATCTTTTCAAGATTTTCCGAAACCGAAACGCTTTCGGTTTCCTGCTTCGAGCCCAGGTAGATGAAAACCGCGATGATTGCGATTATGAAATCGGCGTAGAGGATGCCGACCAAAAACAGCGCGATTGCAACGAACGAGCTGACTTTGCCGACAATTTTCGTGGCGCGGTTGAATCCCACGAATTTCGCGAGGATTGCCCTGAACACCCTTCCGCCGTCCAGCGGCAGTGCCGGGGTGAAAAGGTTGAATGCGCCGAGAATGAAATTGACCCAGACAAGGCCGAACAGGGGAAAGTTGAGCACGTATTCCTCAAGCTTTTCCGCGGCTATTTCCTTTGGAAAAGGCAGGTTGAACGCGGCAACCGCGAACAGCACTGCCAGCACTACAATGAAGTTGAATGCCGGCCCGGCAATCGCGACCAGGAATTCCTCTTTCGGCTTTTTCGGCATGGTTTCCGTCATCGCAACCCCCCCGATGGGCAAAAGGATTATTTTCTGCACTTTGTAGCCGAGTTCCGTTGCGACAATGCTATGGCACAATTCGTGCAGCAGAACCGACAGGAACAGGAAAAACAAAAGCAAAAGCGTCTGCGTGAACCGGTCAGGCGAAAAAAACGCGAGCACTAAGGCGATTACCGCGATCAGAAGGATGAACGACGAATGCAGTTCGATTGGAATGCCGAAAAACTTGCCTATGCGCATTTGACCGCCAGAAGGGATTTGTGTCAGGAGCCGTTTAAATTTGTTTGCCAGAAACGAAAAAAAAGAAAAAACAAGAAAAAGAAGAAAAAAGGGGAAGGCTCAGTTGTAGCCTTCCGCAAGGATTGTGATGTACGCGGTCTGGAGCGGGAAAACAAGCAGCAATGCAAGAACCCAGCCGACAACCGGAATTACTCCCAAAACCACGTTGATTATCACCGCAATAATGAGCACTATGGCCAGGGCGGCAATGAACCTGAGCCTGAAAAAATTCTTTACGGCCTCGCCGAATTTCAGGCCGTCGCCGATTCTGTTGGTCCTCGCGGCCAGAAGCATGGCAGAGGTTCCGAACAATCCGCCGAGCAATGCAAGCAGCAACGCCAGCAATATGAACACGCCGCCTGCGGCAATCGCAGTAGTCATTGAATTCAGTATGTTTCCGGGATTCGCCAGTATCGCGGAAATTGCCGCGCCGACGCCGATTGCGCCGACAATGATTGCCGGAATATAGTATATTATCATCAGCACGATAAGCTTTAAGCTCCTGACAACCAGGCCGACCGGGTCACTCCACTCCGGCAATCCCGGTTTGCCTTTTGTAGAGTTCACGGCAACCCTGAAAAGATAGCCCGGCAGCAGCAGAATGTTGACTATCGGAATCAATGAAACGATTATGCCTATTGCAAGTTTTGTTATGTCCGAAAACGGCTTTTTGAAAGCCCCCGCAATATCCATCAAACCAACCCCCAAAATAAAATTATTTTTATCAAAAATAGGCTTTTTATGTATTTAAATGCGCGGTTCGGCTTGTCATTTTTTCACAGGATTCTTTGAAGGGCTTTCCTGGCCTTCGCCTCGTTTTTTTCGCCTTTCACTATGATTTTCCCGCTTTTGTAAAAGCTGAATTCCAGGCCTTCAAATTTTGCCATGACGACGAAAGGGGTTTCCATTTCAACGCTCGCACCCTTTTCCCGAAGCCTTTCCGCCATGCCATCCAGCCCGCCGGCGGGCTTTTTCTTCGGAATGAACTCCAATGCCGCGGAGCCGCGGCACGGCCGGACGGAAAAATCGCTAATCTGCATAGGATTAGTTTTCTTCAACAAACTTTTTATGCAGTGCCCTCACTGCCTTGTCCGCGTCCTTTCCATCCACGACGAACGTCAGGTTTATTTCGGGTGCGGCCTGGCTGATTGTCTCGACGTTGATGCCGTTTTCCGCGGTTGAAGTGAAAACCTTTCCAGCAAGGCCGGGCTTTCCCTTTATGCCTTTTCCGACAACGCTGATAATGGCGCGGTTTCCCTCGACAAGCACGCTTGCGAAATCCCTGATTTCTTTCACGGCATTTTCAAGGTCCTTTGCCTCATTGTTGCTGACCGAAAACGAAATGTTTATCTCCGACGTGGCAATCAGGTCGACTGAAATCCTGTTCCTTCCGAGAATGTCGAAGACCTTCGCGGCAAAGCCGTAAGAGCCCAGCATTTCTGCCGCCCTCACGTTTATTATGGAAACGCCTTTCTTGCTTGAAATGGCCTTGACCCTGTGCTCGGTTTCATGCGCCTTTTCGCTGATGATCGTGCCCTCATGCCCCGGATCGAAAATGTTTTTCACCAAAAGCGGGATGTTCTTGCGCACGGCAGGTTCGACAGTTCTTGGATGCAAAACCTTTGCGCCGAAAAAGGCAAGCTCGGCCATTTCGTCAAACGACAGGGAGGAAATGGTTTTAGCTTCCGGCACAATGCGCGGGTCCGCGCTCATGATGCCGTTGACTTCCTTCCAGAATTCAATCTGCCTGGCATGGATTGCCGCGCCGACAAACGAGGCAGTGTAATCCGTTCCGCCCCTGGCAAGCGTCGTGATTTCGCCTTGCCTGTCCTTTCCGATATAGCCGGTTATGACGGGCACGTCAACGCCCTTCAATTTTGCAAATTTTTCAGAGATTGCCTTTTCCGCTTCCGGCAGGGGCTGTGCCTTTCCGAAATTGCTGTCAGTAACCATGCCCAGGTCCCACGCGTCAAAAGCCTTGGCCTTGACCCCTTGTTTTTCAAAATGGGCCGCCACAAGCCTTGCGCAAAGCCTTTCCCCGAAACTCGCGGCAAAATCCCTTGTCTTTGGATTCACGTCGTGGATTCTGCTGACGACCGAAACAGCTTTTTCAAGTTCCGCAAAAAGCCGGTCCAAAAGCTTCTCATCAAGGCCAAGCTCTTTCAGCGCCTGGACATGGATTTGCCTTATCTTCGCGACATTCGATTTTTCCGCAAACGAGCCAAGCAAAAGGTCGGTTATGCCTTTCATCGCGGAAACGACCACGACAGGCTTTTCGGCAAGCCTCGGCTTCACTACCGAAAAAACGTTTCTTATTTTTTCCGCGTTCTCCAGGGCCGCGCCGCCGAATTTCATGACAACAACCATGCATTCCACCGGAAAAAGACTTGCGTGCGAATTTTATTAAAAAACCCATTGTTTATTGCGAAATTCGTCGGAATCGGGCAATCTTTCCGATTATGCGGGCCGCCAATCCAACGGTTTTCCGGCCGCCGTTCATCGAAGGATTGGCTTCGACCAGGTCATATGCCTTCACTTTGCCGCTTTCAAGCAAAACATCCAAAAGCGAGAAAAACGGCTTTTCCAGCAAACCTTTTTTTTCCGGATATCCTGTCGCAGGCGCAAAGCCCGGGTCGAAAGCGTCGATGTCGATGCTGACATAAATGTTTTTCCGCTTTGCCAAAAACCCCCGCAATTGCGCCCTTGCCTTTTGCGTTTCAAGGTTTGCGGTTTGCGGCGCAATGCTTTTGATTTTGTTTTTCCGCAGGAAACCCTTTTCGACATCAAAGACTTTTCTCAGGCCGATGATAAGCAGATTTTCGGGCTTCAGCAAACCTTCTTCAACCAAAACCTTGTTCATGTCCTCGTGGCTCACGGGCTTGAAAAACTGGCAGCAGTCGGCGTGCGCGTCAAAAATCACCAACGCCGAATCCTTGCCGAAAGTTTTCGAAAAAGCCCTGAACAATGAATACGTTATGGAGTGGTCGCCGCCCAGAAAAACCGGAAATTTTTCCGGACCCGCCTTTTCCGCAAAAGCCTTTTTTGCAGCCAAAAAAATGGCTTCATCAGTTGCCTCGATGTCCGATTGCACGACTGCAACGCTTTCGTTTTCAGGCTTGATGCCTTCCTTTTCCAAAGCCTTTATGATTGCGGCAGGCGCTTTGGCGCAACCGCGATTCTTGTCCAGACTGCCCTGCTCGCTGGGCACCAGAAAGATTTTTGTTCTCTTCACAATCCAAATATGCCGACAAACTGATTTAATTTTGGTGTTGAAAATGCCGTCTGCCCACAAAGTTCTATGGCTTGAGGAAGACGACAGCATTGCCGAGCTTGTCAGGGTCAATGCCCCCAAATGGTTTCCGGGCGCCCAGGTTTTCGTTGCGGAAACACCAGAGCAGGCGAGGGAATACCTTGCCCACAATGCCCCCCGCATAGTTTTTGGGGAAATCTGGCGCGGCGACGAAATCCATGAAAGATTCAGGGACTTAATGCTTGAGATACGGCGCCGTGCCCCAGACTGCAGGCTTGTAGTGGTGTCAACGCATGGCCCTAAAATAGCAGAACACGTGCCGGGGTCGGCGCACATCGGCAAGCCATTCCGCCCGGAACAACTCACAACACACTATCGCGAAGCAATAAGGCAAAGGAGAAGCCCGAGATAAAAAAGCCGGTCATCCGCCCTTTTTCCTTACGATTTTGACAAGCGAGCCCCACTTGTTGTATTCGACTTCGACGCCGCTTTTGAGGCCGGGAATGTCTTTCGGATTATCCGTGTCGAATGTCTGGTAAGTTTCCATGTCCATTATCTGGACCCTGTCACCCATTACAGCGACAACCTGGCCGTTCGCCTTTGTGATGATGGGAACCTCGGCTTCGGCGCCGGTCTGCTTCAAAAGCGTTTTTTTCTGGCCCGTGAAAATGTCAAACGCGGTAATCCTCGCCTTTGCCGAGCCGTGCTTTCCCGGCTTGGACTTTTCAATGCCCCTGATCTGGCACGCAAAGCCGTCAATCAGGACATAGTTGCCGACTTTGAGTCCGCCGACATCCGAAAACTTTTTTTCTCCAATTTCGACCATAATTCCACCAAAAACAGTTTCAAGACGATTAGCTCCTGAAGTTTTTAAAATACTATTTGTTTGCTTTTGGCATTTCCGCCCGGCTGGAAGCCTTTTTTCCGGCCTTTGGGAAAGCATAAAATAGGGATTACCCAATATATTTGCGGGGTTTTTTCCGGTGTTCGAAAACGTTGGCAGGGCAATCCAGAAGGCGTTCAAAAAGAAGGACCGGAAGAACCTGGCGGTTTTCGTCGACGGCCCCAACATTCTGCGCAAGGAATTCTCCGTCGACCTCAGGCAGATAAAAAAGGCCGTCGAACCCCTGGGCGAAATAAAGGTGGCAAAGGTTTTCCTCAACCAGTTCGCGTCAAACAAGCTCGTTGAAGCGGTTGTCAACGAGGGCTTTGAAAGCATAATAACAGTCGGCGACGTTGACGTGGCAATGGCTGTCGACGCCACTGAAGCCGTGTTCAACCCGAACATCCACTGCATTGCGTTCGTGACGCGCGACTCGGATTTCCTTCCAGCCGTGGTGAAAACCAAAAAATACGGAAAGGAATCAGTCGCAATCCTCGTCGATGACGCTTCCTCGTCCGCGCTGAAAAACACCGCCGACAAGGTAGTCTACCTGGGAAAGTGATGCAATGGCTCTGAACATTCCCGCGGGCAAGGTCATTGAAAGCAGGCTTGAGCTTTCAAAATCGGATTTTCCGCAAAGGGCGAAAAAGCTCATGGACCAGGGATTCACAGGATACATCGTCCTGACAATCGACGGATACGCCGGAATTGAGGAAGGAATGCTGTTTTTCCGGAAAGGAGGGCTTGTCGCTTCAACCTACCATTACGACAAGTTCGACATGACGATCTTCGGCGACTTCGCGGCAAAGCAGGTGTTGAACGCGTCAAAGGCGGAATTCGGCGTTATCGACATTTCAGAGCTTTCGATGCCGCAAATGGAGCTCATTGTGGCGTTCAACGAAAAGATTTCGCTCACGCGGGAAATTTCCCCAAAGGATTTAAATAAGCTTTTGCCGGCAGTTTACGTATCCGATTACTCGCAGCAGGTTCTGTCGGACGTTCTCAAATTAACGGAATCAAAATACGGTCTTTTCAAGAAGCTTGGCTTGCAGGAAATCTGAGGCTGGAAAACATGGCGATTTTTTCAAGGATTTCATCCGCGTTCCGTGATTTTGCGTCCGCTGTCCTTGACCTCGAGCGCACCGGCCTGCCAAAGCACCAGTCCGTTTTGCTCAACGACATCGCGTCAAGGCACAATTTTTCGGTCAAGGCAGTCGACTTTTCAAAGGCCCTCGCAGTGGTAAAGAAAAAGCACCTTGTCGACTCGGTCATAGTTTCTAAAAAGGACGGCACCGTGATTGTCTCGACGCACGGCAACGGCTTCAAGGAATCCATAACCGCGACCGCTCTTTTCAACTATGTTTCATCCGAACTGCCTGAATCGGAAGTGACGCTGATAAAGCAGAAGGACGACTGGCTCATGGTCCTCCCATTCGAAGACAAGATTTTCATTGTCAATGCCGGCTCAGACGTTTCAACAATCGAGCTCAAGGCGCTGGCGAGGGAAATTGAAAAGCTCATAAAGCGCCAGGCCGACCAGCAGCCACAGCAGCAAAGCGCCTGATTTTCCGCCAGCGAAGTTTTTTTAACGATAATATGTCCTGTTAGGTAATCAGGTAATGCCCAAATTTTGTTTCAGTGGTTTTCCATGGGACGCACAATAACAATCGCATCCGGCAAAGGCGGCGTCGGAAAAACGACGATAACGGCAAACCTCGGCATAGCGCTCGCAAAGCGCGGCAAAAAAGTCCTTCTGATTGACGGCGACATCGCCATGGCTAACCTTTCCCTCATTCTCGGCATGCAGTCCTCGCCGATAACACTGCACGACGTACTGCTGGGCGAAGCGGTTGTGCAGGACGCGATTTACGACGGGCCCGGAGGCATATCGTTCATTCCATCCGGCCTCAGCCTTGAAAGCTACCGCAGGGTTGACTCGGAGCGCCTTGCATCCGTAGTGAAGGCAGTCACAAACGACTACGATTTCGTTTTCCTCGACGCCCCTGCCGGAATAGAAAAAAACGTGATGGCGGCAATCAATGCGTGCGAGGAAACGCTACTTGTGACGCAGCCAAACGCGCCCTCGCTTGCCGACGTGCTCAAGACAAAAATCGTTTCACAGCGCCTCGGCAAAAAACCCATCGGCATAATAGTGAATTTTGTAATGCACGAAAAAGGCGAGATTTCCGACGAGGACCTCATGCGCATGATTGAACTGCCGGTTTACGGCCTCATCCCATTCGACGCGGAAGTCAGGAAATCATTCATGCAGGAAAAAGTCGCGCCCCTTGTGCTGAGGAATCCGGACAGCCCCGCGGCAATCGCGATACAGAAAACCGCGGCAAAGCTTGCCGGCCTTCCAGTCGAATTCATCGGCGGAAAACGCGAAGGTTTTTTAAGCAGGTTATTGTCAATATTCTCAAGGAATAAAAAACAGTGATGAAACAATATGACGTCAAGACCATTCGATTTTCTCAATGACGCGATCGGAAAAGAGGTTCTGGTCATGCTCAAGGACAACGTTTCAATCCGCGGAACCCTCAAAGCCTTCGACGTGCACATGAACATAGTGCTCGAAGGCGCGGAACAGCTCGAAAACGGCTCGCCAAAGGCAAAATACGGGAAGCTGATGGTGAGAGGCGACAACGTGCTCCTCATCTCCCCATGAAAAAATTTTCGTGGCCGCCAAGGCGCCTTAAAACCATTAAAAAGCTTTCACTTCCCAATTCTGATTGGCAAAAAATGCGGGCCGGTAGATCAGCCTGGTAGATCGCCACATTGGCATTGTGGAGGCCGCGAGTTCGAGTCTCGCCCGGTCCAACCCGCTTTCGAGCGGGTGTGCCGACGCACTATGCTCGCTTTGCTCGCATAGCGCTGCCTCGCTTCGCTCGGACGGCGGTTTCGTCCGCAGCCGGTTTCGTCCGGCTGGTACGAACCAAGGCGTATTGCTGATCGCAATACGCCGGGTAAGCAGTAACAAAATCAAGAGAGCAGAAAATTCAGTTTTTCTTTTTCGCCTGCTCTTTCTTTTTTTCCTTTTCCGCGAGCTTTTCGACCGCGATGCCCATTTCGTCGGCGAAATTCTTTTCAAAGGCTTCAAGCTCTGCTATTTTCGCGTCAATCCGCTTTATCCTCTCGCCGCCCCTTTTGTCAAGGTCCTGGGCCATTGCATTCAGCCTGCCGACCGACTCGTTGAATTTTTTGACGTTCTCCTCTATAACCCTGATGAACTGCTGCTTGAACACGTCAAGGTTCTTCATTTCTTCCGAGAATTTTTCCGGGTCGACTTCCTTTTCAATCCTGGCCCGGTAAGAGTCCAGCCGCGCTATTGCGTTGTCGGCTTTCTTGTCCGCCGCCTGCTTCTGCATCGAGAAAATTTCAACAAGTTTGTCCTCGGATTCCTTGAACAAATCCTTCTGCATTTTTTCAACTGCCCGCTGGTTTGACTGCCTCAGCGAGCCGGCGAAGGACGCGAGACTGTCGCTTTTTTCCCGGATGCTGTCGAGTTCCGCGCGGATTTTGCCGGGGTCGACCTCGGCCTTGAGCGCGGAAATGCTTTTGAGCTCCTTTTCAACGCGCTGCGCCAGTTCGTCGCTTTTCGCCAAAGCCATTTCGTCGATTTTTGCTTCCGCGTCTTTAAGCAGGCCTTCCGCTATTTTGGATTCGAGTTCGAGCGTCCTTGAAACCCTTTCGTCTATTTCCTGCATTTTTTCCCTTGAATTGTCGAGGAAATCCTGCATTTCGCTTTTCGACTTTATGAGTTCCGCAGTGGCTTCGGACATGATTGTTTTTTTCGCGTTTTCAAGCGCCGCAATTTTGCCGTCAAAATCCTTCACCGCATCGTCGTGTTCCTGGCGCTTTTTTTCAAGCTCGGAGAGGTTGGATTTTATGCCCGAATTTATGTCCTTGAGTTCCTTGACCTTTGCGTCGATGATTTTTGTGAGTTCCGCGGATTTTGCTTCCAGCTGCGCGTCGACCTTGGCGGACAGCAGCGAGGCCTTCGACTCGAAAAGAACCGTGAGCCGTTCAACGCCTTTTTTTGACGCGTCCGAAATTTTCCTGTCGATGACGTCGTCAAGGCTTTTTTTGAGCCGTTCCATTTCGCCAAGTTTCTGGTCAACCGTCGTGAGAATGCCTTTTTCCCAGAGCTTGTTCAGGTTGACTGTTTTCTGCACCACGATTTTCGGCTCCTCGGCCGCGCGCCTTTCCATTATCACCGGTTCGGGCGCGGAAGGCGGTTCGGCCATTGCAAGCCTTTCAGCGACGTCGCGCAAAACCTTGCCGGAATCGCTTTTGACCTCTTCAAGGACTTCTTCCGCTACAGGCTTGCCTTTTGCCTCGCGGATGAGCCTTTCCGATTCCCCCTGCGACAGGCCCACGTCTTTCAGGTTGAGGATTATTTCCTCGTCGGAAACGTCCAGCGCTACAAGCTTTTTCACGCTGTCCAAAAGGATTTGTCTTCTGTCCATGGCCACCAAAAACCGCTGAATGCAAAAATTAGTGCCGTTCGGGATATAAAAGTTTTCATGCCGGCGGTTTGGCGTAAAACGCGCCTGGCGGAAGAATTGACGCGGCAATCGAAAAAATAGCTTACCCGGCGTATTGCGATCAGCAATACGCCTTGGTTCGTACCAGCCGGACGAGACGGCTGCGGACGAAACCGCCGCCGGACGAAATCGGCTTTGGGCCCGGGCGGAATCGGACCGCCGGTCTTCTCCACGTCAAGGAGACATCATACCACTAGACCACAGGCCCGTGCAGATAACTTTTTTTGAAGGCAATTAATTAAAAATTAAGCCTCAGGCAAGCTTTGTCGTTGCGCACGTCAAAGTTTTGTCCCTGCGGTTTTTTGCACGCGTTTTCCTCTCAAGCTTTCCGAGCCTTTCAAGGAGAAGGCTTTGCGTGGTTTCGCGGTTCTGGCTTTTATGACTTTGCGCGCTTTGGTTTTGTTCGGACGTTTTTTTTGCATTGGCGGTTTTTTTGAATCCTTCGAGGAAGCCGATGATTTTGAATTTCGAGCCCGGAAACCTTTCCTCCATGCTGTTGAGCATTTCCCTGAAAGCATTTCTTTTGGCCTGCCAGCTGAAAGGGCAGCACTCTTCGCTGTAGGTTTCAATGCCAGAGAACGCGGCAAAGGCAATCACTTCCTTTTCAGGGGAGAGGTAAAGAGGCTTTACGCGCGGAACCATTGCGCCGGTTTCATCGGAATCCGCGATCGGCCCCAGCCGCCCCATCCTCTTTGTGTCGTTGTCGAAAACATTCATGAGAATGCTCTGGCATTCGTCGTCGAGGTTGTGGCCGGTCGCAAGCTTGTCAAAATTTCCTTGGACCGCGTACTTGTTGAGGATTTCCCTTCTCATCGGCCCGCAGTAAGCGCACGCGCTTTCCACCGCCTTTTCGCCGCCGATTGCGTGAAAAACGTCACTTGTGGTTTTGCCGAATTCGGACTTGTGCGAAACGACGGTGAACGGAACGTTCCAGTCCTTGCAATGGGCTTTTGCGATTTTCAATGCCTTTTCCCTGTAGCCTGGAATGCCTTCGTCAATCATGAGCGCTTCAAGCCGGATTGCCGGGCTGAAAATCTTGTGCAAAAGATACAGCGTAACGAGCGAGTCCTTGCCGCCGGAAACGCCGGCCAAAACCTTTTCACCCGGCTTCACGAGGCCGTTCACCCGGATGGTTTTGCGCACGCGATGCTCGAAAAATTCCGTGAAATGCTTTTCGCAGTAGTCGTGCGGACCGTAAGAAAGGTGCATTTTCGCAGCCTTCCCGCACCTTTCGCACTTTTTCGCCTTGGCTTTGTCGCCCATAAAACTATTTTAAGCCGAAGCAACGCTTTTATTTGCATGGCGGAAAGCGGCAGCAGTGCAAGCAAGCCGGGCCGGAAGGGCGCAAGGTATGGCCTGGAAATCTGGCGGAGAAACAAAAGGAACATAGAGGGCGAAGAAGTAATTGCTTATGAGGTTTTGCTGGTTGACACGCAGTCTTATGCTGTTCGGAGTGCGCCCCGCCGCGGTGAATTTGTCGGCTACATAGGCTCACCGGCACTTGCGGAAGTCGTGAAATCACATAACCTGCACGCAAACGTCAAAATCGGTGACATTGAAATCAAGGACCTTGGCAGCCGTTTGCGGTATGGCCAGTTTTACCCGTTTAATAATTTGGGCTTTGAAAGGTTTTCGGGCCTCGGCATGGGCCAAAGGGTTGAGGCGGCAATTTCAAAGGACCTGGCGAAAAGGTTTCCGGGTCGGAAAGTTTATCATGGCCTGGATGAAACCGTGAGCACGGCGCGGAAAAACATGCTTGGCAAGGCTGATTCAAACTGGCGTGACGGCACGCCGATTGAAACGCGCCGCAGGCAGTGGCTTGATAGGATACGCGATTTCCGCTGGAAACAGCAAGGCGAAGCCGGCGTGCAAGGCTACGGCGAGCCGCGACCCAAAACGCTTGAGGAAGTCAGGGCGTGGAAGGCAAGGCACGGAAAGAGCAATTCCTTGCCGCAAAGGCGCGCACAGCCATAGATTGCCATGTTTGGTGAAATCGGCTTGTATGGGCATTCGCATAACCAGAAATTTTACAACTGCTTACTCGGCGTGTCACAACGCAGGGGCTAGCGCCCCTTGCAAACCCCTTGCGTGGTATTGCTTGCGCAATACCACTTATGCACAAACAGCATACTCGGCGTATTGCGATCAGCAATACGCCTTGGTTCGAACCAGCCGGACGAGACGGCTGCGGACGAAACCGCCGCGCGAAAGCGGGCATAGAAACCCTTTAAAAGCTTGCCTTGAAAAAAGCTATTATTGCGTTTCTTTTTCTTGAAATTCTTTTTTCAAGATTTTGAGGCAGGTTTTTTTGTTTTGAATTTTGAGGGTGTTTTTTGTGCCGGCAATGAAAGCAATCCAGCAGACGTTTGAAAAGGAATTCGGCGGCAAGAAGGACAAGGCCTACGATTACAAGGCTATCCTGAGGCAGCGCATAATCGCGTACAGGAACGAGCCGGAAGCCATTGTGAGGGTTGAAAAGCCGACAAACCTGCCGAGGGCAAGGAAATTAGGCTACAAGGCCAAGGAAGGCTTTGTGGTTGCAAGGGTGCGCATCCGCAAGGGCGGCGGCCAGCACCTGCGCCCGAACGCTGGCAGAAGGCCAAAGCGCATGGGCATAACAAGGCTGACGCGCAACCTGTCAATCCAGGCCATTGCGGAAGCAAGGGCGGCCAAAAAGTATGCCAACTGCGAAGTTTTGAACTCTTATTATGTCGGCGAGGACGGCCAGCGCAAATACTTTGAAGTAATCCTTGTTGATGTGGCGCATCCGGCAATCATTGCCGACAAGAACCTTGAATGGATTACCTTTCCAGTCCACAAAGGCAGGGCGAACCGCGGCCTGACTGCAAAAGGCAAGAAGTCAAGGGGCCACTGGAACAAAGGCGAGGGAACTGAAAAGTCAAGGCCTTCAAAGCGCGCCGCGCAGAAAAAGAAGCAGAAGTAAGCATTGGCATTTTCCCGTTATTTCATTTTGCTTGCCATTCTTTCTGCGGCAATTTTTTCCTTTTCAGTTTAAGTGCCAGAATTCCGAGCAGGAAAACCGCGGGCAATGCAAGCAAAAGCAGGATGTTTTCTTTTCCAATTCCGGCAATGCCTTCAATCAGGCCGGCGTTGTCTTTGCCGAGGCCGGCGAAAAACCGCGGTTCGGCAAAGATTTTTGCCGCAATGAAAAGCATTATTGCAAGGTATGCGGCTGTCAGGGCAATCCTTGCCGGGGAGGCCTTCTGTTTTTTTGCCAATGCGAGCTTCATGCGCCTGAACGCGATGAATGCGTACGCGGCAATGGCAATTGCAACGAGGGCCAATGCAATGATTATTGTTTCCAATCCCATTACGATTTGTTTGCCTGCACGCATATTTATTTTTTTTGCAGCAAGTTCTGTTGGTTGCATGGCCGTGATGTCAGTTAAAAGCTGCCTTGACCTGCTTGAAAAGCACGGTGTTCCACAGCACATTGTCGCGCATTCCCTGAAAGTGCACGAAGTGGCGATGTTCCTGGCGGAGCGCATGGATGCGAAAGGCGTTAAAGTCAACAAGGCGGTGGTGAGCGCATCGGCTTTGCTGCACGACATCGACAAGCATTACTCTTTTTCAAACCCGGAAATCCACGGCGAAAAGTCGTTTGAAATTCTCGTCGGGGAAGGCATGCCGAAGGTCGCGGAAATAGTCAAAAAGCACATGCTTGGCACCATACTCAAGGAAGGCGGCGAGGGCCTGAATTCGCTTGAGGCAAAAATCGTCTTTTACGCCGACAAGAGGGTAAGGCATGACTCCCTTGTTTCGCTTGGCGAACGGTTCGCATACCTTTTCAACCGCTATGGCGTGAAGGGAAACGCTTTCAGGGAAACAATCGAAAAAGCCTATCCGGCGGTCCTAGGACTGGAAAAGGAACTCCTTGCCATGGCCGGCTGCGACGAAACACTGGGTGGAATGGGTGCCTGAAAAAGCAATGCCGGAAAAAGGAAGTAGCGGCAAAACCGCAGGGCTTAAACATCCAAGCCTTGTTGGAAAAAAGCCTGCAAGAATAAGGCCGAGCAAGCGGCAAAAAAAACGCTATCTGCTGTTCAAATTCAAGGGCAAAGCCGCCGGACGGTTTTTCGGAAAAGCCGGCAGGCATGCCCTGGAAAACGCTTTCAACTCGCGGTTCGGAAAGCCGCTGATAACCGTCATTGTGCTGTCAGAAAGCCATGGCATCTGCCGTTGCGCAAGGCCACTCGCCGTGTCCGGCAAGGCAAAACAGGCGATAAACGCTTCAGGCCTGGCTGAAAGCCAGAGGACAAGCGGAACCATAAAAAGCCTGAAAGGGACCTTGTTTTCCGGGCCAAAAACGCCTAAAATGCCTTGAAAGTGCGGTTTACTGGCAATCTGTTGCAACGGGAAAGGCTTAAATAGGTGAGGGGCACCAATATGTACAGTATTCACTTCCTACAATTAAGGAGTGGTGTTTATGGGGAGAGAACAAACAAAATCGACCAAAAATTGGCGCGAGGAAGACGAAAGCATTCAGCTCAGGATTCCGGTCGAGGAAGCGCCGCACTTTTCAAGGCACAAGCTTCTCGAACAATACGTTGACATGCGCGTCAACCAGGCAAAGGCAATGCTCAAAATGATTTTCTGCGTTTTCGGCATAATTGTCGTTCTGCCTCATCCGGTCATAAACCTGCTCGTGGTTCCATTCGGCTTCGTGCTCGGCTTCGAACTCAGGTTTTTCAAAAGGATGACAGAATTCAAGGACATAGTGTTTTCAAGGCACAATATTCCTTATCCGAAGTTCAAGGGGTGATGAAGCATGGCTGGATATGAAGCAGTTCCGCACATCAGGGTTCCCGTCAGGGAACAAGGGCATCTTACAAGGTATGACCTCATACACGGTTACAGGGATCTGCTCATAAAGCAGAGCTGGAACCTTTCGACAGCATTCGGCTGCCTTTTCGGAGCAGTAGTGTTGCTTGCAAAATTCGGCATGGGGCCGTTTCCCTTGCTGGCGGCAGCCATACTCGCCCTCGTGGCGGGCTGGAACCTCCAGGAATGGCAGTTCATGGAATTCAAAAAGCACGCGTGGAAAGGACGTGACTACGTGCCCTACCCGATCTGGTAAAATTCATTCTTGGCGGAGAGAAAAAAGATTTTTTTCTCTCCCCCATCTCCCCTTCGGCGGTTTCGTCCGCCGGGTTCGACGACGGGTACTTCGCTGTTGCGCAGTACCCATCTGCTTTATTTTCGCATTAAACATTCGGGGATTGTGAGGGGGAAGCCCCCTACACGGGAAGCTCGCGCTGCCCGATACCCGACTGCTTTCTTTTTTTCGTTAAACCGCCTCAAAACCTTTATATAGTTATCGCTCTAAAACTTTCTTTGTCAAAGTAAAGTAAGTCAGTTTTAACGGTGGTTTTTTTTGTACCCTATTTCTCGCAACAAGCAGACTTCTGCATACGACCGCGTTTCAACCATGTTCTCGCCTGACGGAAGGCTGTACCAGGTCGAATACGCCTCCAAAATAGTCGAGCAGGGAACCATGGGAATCGGAATAGCCTACGACAAGGGCATTCTTTTCGGCGTCGACAAGAGGGTTTCGTCAAAACTGCTTCTTCCGGACTCCATTGAAAAGCTTTTCAAGGTCGACGACCACATCGGCGTCATAAGCGCGGGCCTGGTCGGCGACGCAAGAAGGATAGTGCAAATGGCGCGCAAGGAAGCCCAGGAAAACAGGATGTACTACGACGAAAAAATCCAGGTCGAAACCCTTGCTAAGAGAGTTGCTTCCATGAAACAGCTTTACACGCAGTACGGCGGAATGAGGCCGTTCGGCGTTTCGTTTGTCATAGGGGGATTTGACGAGACCGGGCCGAGGCTCTTCGAAACAGAGCCGTCAGGCGCCCTCGCGGAATATTATGCGGTTGCAATCGGAAAAGGAAAAAAGGATGCAATGAAACTGCTGGAAAAGGATTTCAGGGAAAAATTGTCCTTTGAAGAGTCCGTTTTGCTTTGCTCGGACGTGCTTGAAAAAAGCCTCGGCGAAAAGCAGAAGCTTGACATTCAGACCGTTGAATTCGCGTTCATCGAAAAGGACACGCCCTTCACAATAGTCGAAAGGCAGAAAATAAAATCCTTGTTGAGCAGGAAACCATCCTGAACGGGCCTTTTCCAAATTTTCAGGGGGATTTTCCGGAATGGTGAAGCTTGAAGAAGCGGTCATAGCAAGGCTGGAAACGCACGGCGAAAAATTCGAGGTCCTTGTCGACCCGGACCTTGCAATGGACCTCAAAAAGGGAAGGCAGCCGAACCTCAACGAAATGCTCGCGCTGGACAAGATTTTCAAGGACGCGAGAAAAGGCGAAGAGGCTTCGGAGAACAAGCTCAAGGAAGTTTTCGGCACAACTGAAATTGGCCCGATAGTCAAAAAAATCATTTTACAGGGAAACGTTCAGCTTACAACGGACCAAAGGAAGCGGATGAAGGAGGAAAGGCACAGGGAAATAGTGCAGTTGATTGCAAGGAACGCATTGAACCCGCAGACAAACTCGCCGCACCCGCCCCAGCGCATTGAAAACGCGCTTGCCGAGGCAAAAATAAACGTTGACCCGGCAAGAACGGCTGAAGACCAGATGCAGGAAATACTCAAGGAAATAAGGAAGCTGATTCCGATTTCCTTCGAAAAAATGCAGGTCGCGGTGAAAGTTCCGGCAACCTTTGCGGGGAAAGTCTCGGCTTTCCTGCACAATCATGATCTCAAAAAAGAGGAATGGCGGAACGACGGCAGCCTGATAGCATTGCTGGAAATTCCCGCAGGCATGAAAGCTGAATTGTTCTCCGAACTCAACCATTTAACGCATGGCGAAATTGAAACAAAGATTCTGGAAAAAAGGTGAAAAAAGATGAAAAGGATTGTTTTGCCCGGAGAAGTCGTCTCCGAACAGAGGAAAAAGCCGGGAAGCCACGTTTTCGTTTCAAACGGAAAAATCGTGTCGGACTGCCTTGGCATATGCGACGAGGATGCAGGCCTGGCTTCGGTCATTCCCCTGCAGGGCTGCTACCTGCCGAAAGAACATGACATCATAATCGGGATCATTGCGGAGGAAAAGTTCTCCGGATTCACGGTCGACATAAACGCGTTTTCAACCTCCTATGTCCCGAAGGACTTCTCCTTGGAGGGCGCAAAGCGCGGCACGGTCGTTTCGGCGAAAGTGATGGGCATCAACGAAGTCAACGAAGTCGAAATCTCCGATCTCCGGGTTTTGAGGGGCGGCGACATTCTCACGGTTTCCGCGGTCAAGGTCCCGCGCATAATCGGGAAAAACGGTTCAATGCTGGCAGTGCTCAAAAACGGCACGGGCTGCAACCTGGTTGTGGGAAGGAACGGCCGCATCTGGGTGAAGGGCGGCAATGAAATGCTCCTGCAGAAGACCATAAAAAAAATAGAGGACGAGGCGCACAAAAGCAACCTCACGAACACGATTGAACAGTTTTTGAAGGAAGAAAACGGGAAGGCCGGCAACTTGCACGTGCATGCGCCCGCGGAAACGCCTTCTGATGAAGAAAATTTTGGAACGGTGGAATGAAATGGCGAAAACGGAAGAAAAACTGGAATACGTCAACAAGCAGGGAAAAAGGCTTGATGGCAGGAAGGCCGACGAAGTCAGGCCCATAAAAATCGAAGTCGGGGTTGTTGGAAGGGCTGCCGGCAGCTGTTACCTTGAATGGGGGCAGAACAAGATCCTCGCGGCAGTCTACGGGCCGAGGGAAGCGTTGCCGAAGCACATCCAGAATCCTTACAAGTCGCTTGTGCGCTATGTTTACAGGATGGCGTCATTTTCGGTTCCGGACAGGAAAAATCCCAAGCCCGGAAGAAGGGAAATAGAAATTTCCAAGGTTTCAGGCGAAGCGCTTGAAAGCGCGATTTTCCTGGAAAACTTTCCGAACATGACAATCGATGTCTTGGTCGAAATCCTCGACAGCAATGCTGGCACCAGGGTTGCGGCTCTTTCCGCGGCTTCGGTCGCATTGGTTGACGCGGGCATTCCCATGCGCGACATAGTGTGCGCGTGCGGGGTCGGAAAGGCAGGCGGGCACCTTCTCGCGGACCTGGACAAGGAAGAAGAGGACGCGCCGGACGCGGTTGACATACCGATGGCGATTCTTCCAAACACTGAAGAAATAGTGCTTTTGCAGATGGACGGCCTGCTCCAGAAAAAGGAATGGGACCAGCTTGTCGAATTGGGCATCAAAGGATGCAAGCAGGTCTGGGAACTCCAGAAGGAAGCGCTGAAAAAGAAATACGCCGAAGCGGAAAAAGGCGAGAGCCAAAAGCCGCAGGACAATGCTTTGGGCGGGGAAAACGCGGGGGAATTCCAATGAACGACGAAATTATCTGGGACGTTAAAACTGAAAAGGTCAGGGAAGCCCTCCGGGAAGGAAAAAGGCTTGACGGAAGAAAGCCTGAAGAGTACAGGCACATTGAAATAAAAACCGGCGTGAGTGAAAACGCTGATGGCAGCGCGACCGTAACGCTTGGCGGCTGCAAGGTCATTGCAGGCGTAAAGTTCGTGCCGGGCCTGCCATACCCCGACTCGCCCGACGAAGGCACGATTTCAGTCGGCATAGAGCTCTTGCAGCTGGCATCGCCGTCATTCGAATCCGGCCCGCCGGGAGAAGAGGCAATAGAACTTTCAAGGGTCGTTGACAGGGGCATAAGGGAGTCCAAATGCATTGACTTCAAGGACCTCTGCATAAGGGAAAAAGAGCTTGTCTGGGTCGTGTTCATTGACCTGTACGCGCTCAACGACGACGGCAACCTCTACGATGCGGCGTCAATAGCCGCTTTGGCGGCGCTTGAAAACGCCAGGATTCCGAAGCTCAAGGACGACAAGATAGTCAAAGGCGAATACGACGGAAAGCTGAAGCTTTCAAGGAAGCCATTGCTGTCAACGTTCGCAAAAATCGGCGGCACTGTTGTTGCCGATCCGGACCTCGCGGAATGGCATGCGCTTGACGCAAGGTTCTCGGTCGCTACAACAGAGGACGGTTACCTGCCGGCCTTCCAGAAAGGCGGTGGCCACGGCGCATTCTCCAGGCAGGAAATCGACAGCATCATTGACATCGCGCTGAAAAACTCGAAGGAAATAAGGAAAAAGCATTTCAGGTGAGATTCCATGGGCAGAACGAAAAAAGTGTCCGACACCGGAAGGTTCGGTCCAAGATACGGCGTGGGCATACGCAAGAGAATACTCAAAATAGAGCAGAAGCAGAAGAAAAAATTCGCGTGCCCGGCGTGCGGCGCGGAAAAAGTGAAAAGGCTGGCGGCAGGAATGTTCACCTGCACCAAATGCGGCCACAAGTTCGCGGGCGGCGCCTACGTGCCGGAAACCCTGCCTGGCGGGGCAGTCAAGAAAATGGTGGCGCAAAAGTCCTTCTCGCAGGGCCTTGAAGAAATAATCGAAACCGAAGAGGAACAGCTTGAAGGCACAGAAGAACAGGAAAACTGACAAGGAGTGGTCAAATTGTACAAATGCGGAAAATGCGGCGCGGCAATAAACGCGCTATACGACGGGCCGATAAGATGCCCGGCATGCGCCTACAAGGTGCTGTACAAAGTGCGCGACCCGGTCGCAAAGGAACTCACGGCCAGGTAAAATCCAGAAGGTTACGAATTGCTTGCCTTTTCGACTTCCAGACAGCCGGGCATGATCAGCAGGCGCCTTGCATCCGACCTCGCCAGGTCGTTTCCCGGATCCGCGTACATTCCACGAGGCAAACAGTCCCTTGAAGGGCTGGCGGAAAAATGCCGCTCAAAAGGCTTTTCCCGCCTGTGCGTTGTGCAGGAATCCCACGGCAACCCCTCGGCATTCGCATTTTTCGGAACCGCAGGCGAAAAACTTGAACGGTTAGGCGAATTCAACGCCAAAGTCATAAAGACGCGTTCCGGCTTCGCGAAAAACAGGGAAAAATTCAACTCACTGTCATTCAGCGTAATTTCATCCGACGGCGCAAAAACCTTCATGCAGGCAACGCTTGCCGAAAACTCGGCTGGCGCGCCACTTGAAATGCGCGAATACGCCGGCCACCTGTCGTTTTTTTGCCGCGGCAAGGAAATCGGCCCGGTTTTCTCAGTGACCAGGAAAGCGGAAACAGCATGAACGCAAAATACTCCATTCAATCCGAAATAACCTTCGCCTCCGCAAAAAACGCCCAGGCCGCCTTCGAAGCCCTCAAGCCCGAACTCGGCCAGGCCCATGAAACAAGGGCGAAGACGGATATTAAACTTAAAAACAATTCGCTGGCCCTAAATATTGCGGCGCTTGACAAGGCGGCTTTAAGGGCATCCTTCAATTCATTCGCAAAATCAATCATTCTCATCACACGCTTTTTGGAGGTGTAATCTGATGGTTTCAAAGGAACAGCAGCAACAGCTCGCAACCGAATTCGAGCGCAACAGGGCGCAGCTAATGAACGTTTCCGCGCAAAAACAGCAATTGCAGTTCCAGTCCGACACTCTCGGCAGCGCGCTGGAAGAGCTTGCAAAGACAGGCGAAAAAAAGGTCTACAAGGCGGTCGGCAACATTCTCGTGCTGTCCGAAGTCGACAAGGTCAAAAAAGAGCTGTCCGAAGAAAAGGAAACCTCGGACCTCAGGGTAAAGTCGCTGCTGAAGCAGGAAGAAAACATTGTCGCAAAGCTCAACAGGATAAAAGCGCAGATTGAAGGAAAAACCGAGGCAAAGGAAACAGCATCATCTGACATTTCCTGAACGTGACCAGATTGTTCCCATCGCTGAAACAATTCCGGGGCAAAATCGCCATAATCACGCATTCCGGCGCGGACGCCGACGCATTCTGCTCCGCGGCAGCACTGTTTCTCTCAATGCCAAAAACCCCGAAGCCGCGAATAGTCGTGCCAGATCACATGAACCAGCAGGCGAAAAGCCTGTCCGAAAAACTCGGCATCCCGTTCCAAATAAACGCTTCGCTTGAAGGATTCGGCACTGCAATCTGCGTCGACTTCCAGGGCACCGACACGGCCGGAACAATGCAGAACGCAATCCGCAATTTCAAGGGAAAGCTTTTCTGCATCGACCACCACCTGCCAGAAAAAAACCTGCCGATGCCGAAGCAAAACGCATTGCTCGACCCCGAAGCAGTGTCGGCAACACAGGTTGTCTTCAGCCTGCTCTGCCGCAACAATGCAAAAGTCTCCAAAAAAGCCGCAACCCTCATTGCATTGGGCATAATCGACGATTCCGCCAACCTGCTTGTTTCGACTCCCGAATCACTGCAATGCCTGGCGGAATGCCTGAAGCTGTCCGGCCTTTCGATTTCAGAGCTGAGGCGCATGCTCGAACATAATGATCCATTAGGCGAAAGGATTGCCAAAATAAAGGCAATGCAAAGGACACAATTGTTCCGGCACGAAAACGCGCTCATAGCCGCAACCGAAATCGGCTCCTATGAGGCGGACGTGGCTCTCGCGCTCGTGGGATTGGGCGCCGACGTCGCCTTTGCAGCAAGCTTTGACGAAAAAAGCAAAGAGCTCAGGATTTCCGCGCGTGCAAACAACGTTTTCCTGAAAAAAACCGGCCTGAGCCTGGCAAAAGACGTCATGCAGAAGCTGCCGCAAAAATTCTCCGGTTCCGGCGGCGGGCACGATGGCGCGGCTGCCTTCAACTCAAAAGCCGAATCATTCCAGCCAGCGCTCGACGAATGCGTAAAACTCGCAACGCAGTTCATCGAAAAGGCTTTCAAGGAAAAACCGGAACTCAAAGAAGGTTTTTCCTGAAAACATTCTGCGTCAGCCGCGTGAGCACGAAGCCGAGGGCGAAAACAAACAAAGCCAGGTAAACGAGGTTCTCCCACCTCCGGGTTTTCAGGAAAAAGAAAATGAGGTCGGTGCTCCAAAGCCTGAGCTTCACGTAAAAAAACACGAAAATCGTGAGCGCAAGCAGAACAATGAAAACCCGTTCCAGGAAAACACCAAGCCTCGCCACAAGCCCACCTTTTACAAGATTTGAGCGCTCCGCAATATTAAACTATTGAAAGTATGCCGGAAATGCTGTCAAGCTCGAAATCCGCCTTCTCCTTCCCTTCCACGACCTGGCCGTACTTTGCAAGCGCGGTCTTCATGCCCACTTTTTTCGCGCCTGCAATGTCGCGCCCAGGATTGTCGCCGACGAAAAGGATTTCCTCGGGCTTTAGGCCGAGCATTTTGAGCGCCTGCTTGAACGGCAGTTCGCTCGGCTTCAACTCCCCGGTGTCTTCCAGTGCGATGACAACATCGAAAAAATCCGAAAGGTTCATTTCGGCAAGGCGCAGCCACGCCTGCTTTTTCGGGGCGTCGCTGACAATGCCGAGCTTCAGGCCCTTCTCCTTGAGCTTGATTAAAGTGAAATGCACCCTCGGATAGGTTGAAATGTGCCCGGCTTTAACGCGCCTGTACGCCACAATCCCCTCGGACAAAATCTTGTAGTCCACTTTCCCCATTTCCTTTTTCAAAAAAACCTCGAAAATGCCCTGGTTCTCTATGCCGTGCTCTTCGTACAGGGCAAACAGCCTTTCCATCGCAACCTTCTCCTCCAGACCGAGGCCAGCGTTCACCATCGCCGAAACCGCGGCCTCCGAGCTTAAGCGCTTCATCCGCATGAAATCGACCAGCGTATTGTCCAGGTCAAACAGCACTGCCTTCAGCATACGCAAGTTGTCATGCAAAAAAAATTAAAACCCGCCAGAAGCGAAAAAAGCGGAAAACAGAAAAAAGGGCCCCGCAAAAGGGCCCGACAAAAAAAGGTTATAAAAAGCCCTGACAAAATCAGAGGACTTTACTTTTTCTTTTTAGCTTTCTTTTTCTTTGCCATTTTGAATCCTCCCAAAAAAATTCCTAATTGATAAAAAACCTTTCTAGTATTTAAATGTTCGTCTTGTTTGGAATTTTTTTTGGATTTTTTCCGCACAAAAGTTTTTTTTCCGCCAAAAATATTTTTTTGGAATGCAAAAAATTTTACAGGTGAAAAAATTTTGGACTGCCCGAAATGCAAAACGCGAATGCTGCGCGCCGGCATAGGCGAAATCGTGCAGGGAAAGGTTTTCGCAACACTCGAATGCCCTGCATGCCATTTCCGGGTGCAGGCGGAACCGTGAGCATGATGCTGCAGAACACTCGCCCGGCCAAAAACCTCGGCAATGCAAGGCAGAAAATCGCCGAAGCCTGCCGCCGCGCCGGCAGAAATGAATCCGAAATAACACTGCTGCCGGTTTCAAAAGGAAGAAGCATTTCGCAGATTGAATCGCTGATATCCTTGGGCTTCAATGCCTTCGGCGAAAACTACGCAAACGAGCTCTTGGAAAAGCGCGAACTGCTTGCCGCGCACAAATTTTTTCCGGAATGGCATTTCATTGGCCACCTTCAGTCTAACAAGGCCGCAAAAATCGTTCCCATAGCTTCAATGATCCAGTCAGTCGACTCGGAAAAGCTCGCAGGCAAAATCTCAAACGCCGCGGCTTCAACCGGAAAAACGCAAAACATACTGGTCGAAGTCAACATCGGCGGGGAAATGCAAAAATTCGGCGTTCCGCCCGGCGAAACGGTTGAACTCTGCAAAAAAATCCTCGTTCTGCCTAACGTAAGGCTTTGCGGCCTGATGTGCATGGCGCCGCTCGCGGAACCGGAACAGGCGGGGCAGCACTTCAAAAAAATGTTCTCCCTGTTCGAACGCGCGAAAAAAGAGCTTGGCGCCGGTTCGTTCATCGTGCTTTCAATGGGAATGACAAACGACTTCGAAGCCGCAATCGAAGAGGGAAGCACGATGGTCCGCATCGGCAGGGCGCTGTTTGAGTGAAAAGCCCGCCCGCTTTTTTTCAGACAAGGCAGACGGTCTTTTTGCCGATTTTTATTTTAGTGCGCTCCGCGTATTTGACAAGATAGTATACAGTGCTTTTCGGAATGCCGGTCACTTTCTCGATGTGCCTCATCGACATCCCATCCTTCGCCATTTCAATCGCCTGCGCCATTTTGTTCAATTCCACTTCAATCGCCCTTCCCCTGTTTCCCGTGACGTGCAATGCAACGCCCTTGTCCTCCAAAAGCTTTTTCGTCCTGGCCGGCATGCGCCTGATGCAAGACCCGTTGGTTGAAACGTCCCTGAGGCCCCTGCATTTGGCGAACAGCTTTTTCAGTTCCGACAATTTGATCGGCCTGACAAGGTGGATGCTTTGCGCGTCAGCCGGAACGCCTTTCACGTCATCCGGATAAAAAACAACCTGCCGCATCCAACCGCCTTCACAGCCTTTTCAGCTTCCTGCCGATGGAGGAAATGCGTTCGCGCAACCCCATCTTCGGGGCCTTCCGCCGCGCCCCGGAAATTTTTTCCCTGAGGTGCAAGGCAGGAATCCTTTTCCTTGCCTTGGCAAGGCGTTCCCGCAAAGCCATTTTCGGCATCCTTTTCCTGATCCTGTCCGCGACGCGGTTTGAGGTTATCGCTTTTTTGGTGGCATAGCCCAGGCCCTGCACGACCTCTTTTCTCGTGATTGGCTGCAAAAACTTTTCATACCTGCCCTTTCCGATTTTTTTGGTCTGCGGGCCGATCCAGGCAATGCCCTTCCTATTTTTCACGCAATCCAAAACATCCTTTGCGTTTGCAGGCCTCCTGCCGAGCCTGAACCTGATTATGCCGGAGCCAATCCTGTCCTGATGGTGCGCGTCGCTGCCGGCGGTGATGAAAGAAGCCTGCTGCGCCAAAGCCATTGCCTTGACGCACCTTTCAACCATTTCCCTGCTTTTGGACTCAAGCCTTTTCTGCAACGCACCAGTGACCCGGTTTATGCGGATTTTTTTCGCAAACCTGTTCCTTCCAAGAAAATCCAGAAAATTTATCGGCTTCCTGAACCACGCCGTGCCGTAAACGAATTCCGACATGTGCGCGACCAATCCATTGTACGCTTCAACCCCGACCTTTCCGCTCCGCACAAGCGCCTTCAGTTTCTTTTCCCCTGCCATGAACGCGGCGCTGTCGCTGTCAAAACCCCAAGGATGGGCTATGACAAGCAGGAAACCATGCTCTTCCGCAATCTTTAACGCACTCTCCATGGGCAATTCCCACCGCCTCAGCTCTTTCAGCGAAAAAATGGTTTCAGCATCTGTTGCGAGGCACAAAACATGGCCGAAATCGGTGTTGAGTTCCATGCCAGGAACCAAGACAATGCCCTTCGGCTGCAATTCCCTTAACTTGCGGTAAGACTTTTCCGCATCCAAATGCGCGTGCTCCGTAATCGCAATGACATCCAGGCGCTTCGCCTTGGCGGAAGCCCACCACCTGGCAGGGTCAAGGTTCTTCTCAACCAAATGATTATGCAAATCCATTGAAACTTCGACGGCCATGCAATCACATTAATGCGAAAACCGCTTTTTTTGGCTTTCGCCCAATTTTCCAAACAAATATTTTTGGCCAAGCAATGCCTAAGCATGCAAATCCAATCCGACCCTGGCCCCCGGCAGGCCCAACGCCATTCTAAGCCTGTCAAGCTCGGCAATTTTCCCCACTATTTGTCCAGAATTATCCTCTCCGCCAAGGCTTGCACGCCTGCGCGCTTCCGCCTGCAACTGCGCGATTTCGGATTCAAGCGCCTTGATTCTGGCGCTTGCCGCCCGTCGTTCACGCCTCAACTCCCTCGCAACCGCCAAATGGAACCGCAGCTCCGCCATCAAAGCCGCCTTTTTTTCACTGTTCTCCGGAGCGTTGATTTTTGGTTCGCCCAGTCGGGCTTGCAAGGCTTCTATATGGCTGAAATGCCGCGCAATCTCGTGGTCAAGCGGCACCTCTGGAAAATGAACGCCTTCATACCGCACGCCCCCGCCTTCGACAATGCGCTGCGCAAGATGCCGCGCAACCTCCTGCGCCGTGCCCGGCTCATGCCTTATTCCGGTCGCCCTGTCTTTCAAGACACGCGGAACCCTACTTGTCAATTTTTTTCCCACCAAGAGCCTTTCTTCTCAAAACTTCCAGCACCCGCCCATAAAATGCGACCCCGTTTCTGTCACCCGAAGTGCGGCACACGCGAATCTCATCCTCGACGGCTCTAATGGCGTTCGGAACAGTTGTTCCTTGAAGAAAATAACCGGCATGCGTCTCAGGCCTGCTTTCAGGTTCAGCCATGGCCCTGCTTAGAAGCCGCGCCTTCCAAGACAAAACAGGCCAGACTGCACGGTTTCCGGGTTTGACGCCAAACGGGTATGCTTTTGAGCCTGCGTTTTTTACCAACGCCGGCAATTTTGGCTTTCCCTGCCGATTGCCACGCCCACCAGATGTTCCGCCAGCCATCGTCAAATAATACTGTTTAACCCCTTTTTAGGATTTATCCCGCAAAAACCTTTTTCCGAGCCATTTTTAAGCAAAAAAGCGGAAAAGTATATGCTGGCAAAAGGCGGTCTCATGCTCAACTCTTTTCTGGACAAATTTGTTGTTACGAACAACCTCAAATACAAAAACAACAACTTCTATTTGATTGACACGCAGTTCCTGATGGTTCCAACCGAAATACTCGTTTCCATAACCGCAAAAGCCAGCCAAGACGAGGCAAAAAAAATCTATTATGCGGTAAAACAGGCGACACAGGAAAAGCTCATGGAAAAATTCAACATCGACTTCGGCCTCCAAGGGCAGAAAGGCCTTGAACTGGTTGAAACAATCTTTACCGCCTTCGGCTGGGGCCAATTGCAAAACATCGATTTGGACTTCGACAAAAAACAGGCAATAGTGACAGTCGCAAACAGTCCCTTCGCTGAAAACCTGCAAGGCAAAACACAAGCCGAAACAGACCACTTGATTCGCGGAATCCTCGCAGGCCTGTTCTCAAAATTCTTCTCCGCGGACATGGAATGCGTCGAACTCGAATGCTCTGCCTTGGGCGGCCAGGCATGCAAATTCGTGCTCAAGGAAAAACACGCATTCAACTGGGACAACGACAAGACAAGGCAGCAGCTGGAGCCGGAATAAGGCAAAAGCCGCAACCTGCAACCAATTAAGCGGAACGTTGTTTGACGAAAAAAGCGTTAGCTTAAAATCCGCTTTTTTGCGGCTTTTTCCTGATGCGCCTGTATCTCGACTCCAATGTTTTCATTTCGCTTGTAAGGGAAGAGATTGATTCATCCTTCAATCTTCTGGGGACAGACAGCGAAAATTTCTTTATTTGGGCGAGAAAAGCTGGTTCCACGATGCTCGTTTCGAGAATGTTTCTGGATGAAATTTTTCATGTGCTCTCCCTGCCGGAAAAGGCGGTCTTTGAAGAGTTGGAATGCTTCATGCTGAATTTGGAAACCTGCAAAAAGGCGCCAAGCGAAGCACTTGTTTTGAAAATTTCGCGGAACTGCGGCCTGCACTGGGCGGATTCCGCGCATGTGGCATACGCCGTTGAAAACAATGCGGATAAAATCGTCACCTGGAACCTGAAGGATTTCAAAAAGGCCGAAAGCTTTGTCAGGTGCGTTTCGCCCGCTCACTTTTTATAACTTCCATTGCCAATGCATCCCGTTCTTCTGAAGTCATCGGCCGGAAAACGGCTTTTTTTCTCAGGCGCGCAACGCCTTCACGGATTGCCTTCAGGTCCTCACTCTGTTCAACCAGCCCAGACAAGTTCTTCCTGATGGCATCCTTCAAAAACTCGCTCCTCGAAGAATACAAGCCGGAAGAGGCAATCGCAGAATCAATGCTTTTGGCAAGCCGCTCGTCGACTGCAACGGAAAGCATTTTCATGGTTAATAACAGGTTAATAATCTGTTATAAAGCTATGGTTTTGGCAGAACGCCTTAGCGTCTGGCATCCGGCCGAAAAAACCTTTAAATTCGCCTTGCCACAATAAAGTCTTGGTGCTATTGCTTGGATAAGGCTTTTTCCGCGAAAAACTCGACAAAAGACCTAATTCTTGGCGTTCTGGGCGAGGAATGGCCGCTGACCGCAAAACAAATCCATGCGCGCGTTTCGCGCAATTCAGGCAAAAGCGTTTCCTACCAGGCAGTGCACAAAACCGTTGCGCAAATGCTTTCCGAAGGAGTGCTCGCAAAAAACGGGAAAAACTATTCGATAAGCGAATCCTACATCAAAAAACTCAAGCAGTCCGCGCACGCCCTCGAATCAAAGTATTCCGGCCAGCCGGAACAGGACTTTTCCGCAATGCTCAAAAAGGATGCGACAGTCTTCCACTTCCACGGCATACTCGAACTGGCCCGCTTTCTCATCGGCGGCCTGATGCAGGTTCCGAACCCGGAAAACAAGCCCACGATTTTCCTGACCGCTCCGGTTTACTCGATTGTGGGAATAAAAGACGAGGACTACAAGGAACTGACCGAACATTTTCGAAAAACCCCGACCTATTGCTTCTGCGCCGAAAAAAACTTTTTGGACAAAATGTTTGCGGATGCGCTCAAAAAGCTCGGTATAAACGAAGTGCACTTCGTCGGCAATCCGGCTTCCGCATTGCAGGACGTTTTTGTTGCAGGCGACTTCGTCTGCCACGTCTGGTTCGAGCCGACCTTTAGGCAGGCATGGTTTGAACAGAACCGCATACCAAAAGACCTTGAAAGCTTTGACCTTGGCGAACACTTGGCAAAAATGCGCGACTATCCCGCGCCTATAACTGCCATAGTCGCAAAAGATCCGGCTTTGGCGGACCAGATAAGGGAAGCCTACCTCGGCAAGCAGGCGAAGTTTTTCAGGAAAGTTTGAACCGTTGGCCTTTTTTTCGGCCGATTAGCGCTTTTTTTGCCTGCCAGCCGCCTTGCCAAATCCAAAAAAGCTTAAATACGACCTTTGCCGTTTAGTTAATCAGTTATAGTTGTTTTTGTTCGGTGGTGTTTTTTCGTGGAGAGCAAGGCTAAGGCTAGTAATTTGGAGAACAAGGTCAAAACCGGCATTCAGGGTTTGGACAAGGCATTGCACGGCGGCATCCCGGCCGGCAACCTCGTGCTTATTTCAGGCGGCGCGGGAACGGGAAAATCAACGCTTTGCCTCCAGTTTTTGATTAACGGCGCCAAGCTTTTCGGAGAAAAAGGATTGTACATTTCCACTGAACAGACAGTTGAAGAATTGCACCGGCAGGCCGAAGGCTTCGGCTGGGACTTGGATGAACTGGAAACAAGGCATTTGTTCAAAATCAAATACTTTGACATAACCGGCGGAGACAATTTCATCAAAAAAGTCGACGAAATGGTCGCAGAATTCCAGCCAAAACGCATTGTCGTGGACTCCATGACAACCCTGACTGATGCTTTGCTGATTTCCGGCCTGACGGAAGACTCGGCATTCTCATTGGTGCAGGTGGCTGAAAGTGTTTCACCCATACCGCGCACGGAACAAGTCATAGCGAAAAGCATTCTCTTCCGTTTAATTCAGGAACTCAAAAAATACGGGAAAACAGCCTTGCTGACATCCGAATTGCCGGAAGAAGGAGGCAGATTATCTGCGGATGGGATAAGCGAATTTATTACTGATGGCGTGATTATTGTTAATATTCAAGAGATAGCAAGAAAAAGCGTAAGAAGCCTTAAGATCAGAAAAATGAGGCAAACAAACCACAATTTAGATAGCCTATTGATGGAATTAACGCCGACTGGTTTGGAAGTTAAAGATGAGAATGTTTTCAGCGGGGAAAAAATCTCTGGAATTACTCGCTAGTCAAAACAAATTGGCAGTATTCGTTCCCTTTTGAAGCACATTTGATTTCTTGGCATTCGAATTTTTTCTTGAGTGAGTCAGAAAAAATAGTTGCCAAATATCCTCTTGTGCGGTGGCAGGATACGTTATTGGTAGTGGAATTTTTTATTACTACTTCGTGTTTGCTTTTTTTCTGATCAAAATCTGGTATTTGTATTTGCCCCATCCCAAGTACTTCTGCCAGTTCCAACATAAAATCGAGCCGTTCTAAATCTTTCATCTGTCTTTCTATCAATATTTTAATTATCGGTTCGGGGATTTTTTTAGATAGGCTGTAAATTTCATCTGTTGATAGTTTTTCCTCTAATTTTAAAACAAAATCGCTTGGCAACAAAAATGCGGCAGTGTTGAATAGATTTATCTTGCCATCTTCTCCGAAACTTAGGAGATCTGCAAATAACAATTCTTCTGCTTTCTTGTGCATATTATACCGCGGGTCTATATGGGTGTTTCTTTAGCTCGCTTTTTTGGATGTGTACTACATGAGGTTTCGTTAATTGCATTATATAATCATTCCCTTCGTGAATTATCCCATCTACGTCTGTTGTAGGGTGGTTAATTTTCAGATGGTGTGCCTTAAGCTTTGCTTTCATGTGCTCGTGGTTGTTAGTGAAAATGCTAATGGCTAGTTTGTTACTTTCTTTCGCCGCGATATTTGCTTCCCGGACGGCATCCTCAAATGTTTCGGATTTTTTTATTGCTAAAATGTATGCTGGTATTTCGTTGATTAATAATTCTGAATGTATGTCTTTAGTTGTTACTAAACGAGGAGTCACTTGGGTGTCACTTAATTTTTTGCCACCTGCGATAGTTTGAGTAAGCCCAGATAATGTCAATTCATTAATTCTCTTTGACATATAATCTATCGTACCTTTGTTTATCAAACCAATTTCAGTTTTTTCATCCAACGGGTCGCCGGTTTTATTTTCCAATTCTGCAAATTTGCTTTTTAATAATTCTATGATGGGCAGGAATGCTTTTTCTGTTACAAAAAGCGCTTTCATCGAATTGCAACCAATAGGGTATGTCATTGAGGACTCTAGTATTAAATCTACTGCCTTTTTAGGTTCAAAGTCGCTATCCACAATTCCGGCACACCGCCCAGAGGCGTGTCTTAATACTATTTTTGATGCGAAGTGATCTATTGTCTGGTCTTCTATATATTCTTGGGCGTCATCAGTTGATTTATTCAACATGTCTAGAACTTTTTTCACTAATTTTTGATTTATATTATTCTCGTTAGTCATAATTTTTTGTAGATTAAGCATTTTTCTATGTTCCAATCTGAGCAACTGATCTACAGTTTTATCGTCCCCAAATGGCCAAATTACCTTAGCAGCATCGCATAACTTGAAATTATGCGTGTTTGATAATTTATTTTCTGAATCAAAATAAATTACATTTAAAGCGTTTTGTGGATAACCGGCATTGATAATTGCAGTAATAACCTTTGTTGCAGGCACGCAATCAAATTTACTTGGTTTTATGATGCCGGGGATGCCTAAAATAGTTAAAATTGTTGAAACCAACGTCGTTGTTCTCGGGTCATTTGATGGAGTTATTGCATATACAAATCCATTAACTGGGTGGCGAAATTCAATTTTGTGAAACGTTTCTTTTTCATATAGGTCTCTTGCGATTATTCCGTTTATTACTCCATATCGATTTACCCCAATGGTTGGCAGGTTTTCTAAAAGTTGTGGTATTTCTTCAAGGTATTTAGAAATATATTTTATTGGCATGCCAGTCATTTTTACAACAGACTTTTTTTCTTTATCTGAAAATTTTATTGTTTTTGCAGCTTTCGTCAATATTTCCTGCCGATCTTCAAACTTTAACTTTTCACATTCTTCTACCGCAAGTTTTGCTTTTGATATCGCAACACTAATATCTGCAAAATTAGAATCGGCTATTGAGTATTGGAAATCCTCATAAAATGGGCTTACGGCAGTAAAATATTTGCCACTTAACGTGAGTTGCTTTCCGCCTATAATATTATCAAATTTATTTTCCATTTTGTCACCCGATGCAACAACCCGTGCTTACTACATCTTCCGGGTGATCTATTCTATTTACATCCGTAATTATTTCGCTTTTTATGCCACAATTGCATTCCTTCTCTTTGGCTAATAATGTGGCCGCATCGCCAGGAAAATATCGTATATACAACGTTCCTTGTCTTGCCACAGTAGTATAAGCCAAAAGACCGGTTTCTCCCTTTTTTACTGGCACTAATGTTCCAGACTCTTCTTTTAATACTTCGATATAGTGGGGCCCGTGCAAAACATGAAGGTTATTAAATTTGCAAAGCCTGTCTTTAGGTCCAAGTCCAGTACTTGTTGCTTGAGGTATTGCTTCAGATGATCCTAATAGTGTGACTAACGGCTTATTTGCATTTTCTGCCCAAGTTATAGCTTCATCTATCAATCTATACCCGCCCAAAAAAATAATGTCTATATTTTTTTCAATTATGTCGCTATTGGCTTCTATCAAGCTAAATAAATCTAGCCCGCCAGCACCACCTTTTTGCTCATTGTCCCCTCTCTCGACCGGCCCCTGCACGGTTAAGAGGACATTAATTTTATATGCCTCGATTATGTCTATTACTTCTTTTGGCGGGTCTGTGGTTCTTCGTGGTATATATGTCATTCCGTTTTTAATGAAACTTTCTTTTATGCATTCTCCACCCTTGTGTGTTGGATTATATGTGCTCATTGCGATATCTCCGGGTTTCATTCCTTCATATCGATAGCCGCGAGCAAATCCATGACTCTCAACTTCGATATCGAATTTAGTTACCATTGTAGGTGTGGCAACTCCTTTAGTTCCTCCAGAACGGAATACATATGTGGGTTCTTTTATGTCTGTTGGCAGCATTACATACGGATTTTTTCTGACTTTTTCCCTAAATCCTATGCCGTAATTGCCGCTGTCCTTTATTAATGCTGGAATTTGCCAAAAATCTTCAATTGTTTCTATTTTTTTAGGGTTTGTGCCCGCATAAGCGTTTTTGTAGATTGGCATAAACTTTTTTGCACGTTCTATGTTTTGATTTATAAATGGCAATAGTATCTCTTCAATTTTCTTTTTTGGGGTTTGCTCCCATCCATGTAACCCCCAAATGTGAGGGGGGACATCTAAAATATTCTTATATTCCCCAGAATTGCAATTCTCTATAAATGTCTTAAATTCCTCTTCTATGGTTAATAAATTTTTCATACGGTGTCCTATTTCAGTTCGTTTAAGAGTTTATCATACATCACAAATATGTTCGCTGACATGTGTTGGAATCCTGCTGGTTTTCCTGGGGCTGAACCTATTTCGCCATAACATGAGAATCCCACTAATGGCGCGCCGCCAAATTTTTTTATTAATTTTTTCTGTTCTTCTACTAATTTTTCCTTGAATATTGCTCTTCGTGATGCGCACAAATTTGCGAAAATAACTGCTGGTTTTGTTGTTTCGCTTGTGAACTCTTGTATTTTTGTGGAAATGGCGTCTGAGGCTTTCATTAGGTTTTCTTGTTTGGCGTCCATTATGTACACGGGCCACCCTTCGATTAGTGGTGCGACATAGCCAAGGCTGTCTTTCCCATTTTGTTTACTATATACCCCTGCACCGCGGATAATGTAGTTTCCATATCCGTCGGGGGTGCCCAGCGGCCATCTCTGGGTTATTGTTTGACTGCTTTTTTCAAATTCTTCTCTTGAAATGCCGATTTCTTCTGCATACCAATCTATAACGTTTCTTCCGGATATTTCGTTAACTATATAGCCTTCATTGCTCGTTTTGGAAACAAATCCTATTTTGTCAGTTCTGACTGCGCCATGCTCGAGCGCTTGCCCATAGAGAATATTCCCTGCATTTATTATTACAACTAGGCCATCTTTCAGCACTTTTCCATTGTGGAATATGTTGATTTCGTATGGCTGCCCGCCAAACAACTTTTCTATTGGCGCGCCATAGCTACCGCCAAATAATGGGACATTTGGACCCAGCACATTGAAAACAGCGTTAACTATTTTTGTTTCATCACCCATTACAGGTAATTTGAGGCCTCTGCTATAAACAATTACAAAATATGATGGGATTTTTAGCAACCACTCGACATTTCCTTGTTTCATCCTTGAAACCTGTAAATATGGGTCAATATATTGGTCCAAGGTAAGTTTGCTAACGGCTTCCTTTATCGTTTTTTTTGCTATGCCATAAGGGTCTTTGGAGATATTCTCTGCTGAAGCAATGCTAACATGCAAGAAATCGGATTGTAACGAAACTATTAGAATCCCGTTGTCTATTATTCTATCGTTATATAATACTCTGTCTGTGGAACCCCCGACATAATCGGTTCCGCCTAATTCCTCAATTAAACCTTTGTTAATCTCATTCGGGTCATACTCGCCTGAATAATAAACATAGGAAATGGTTGGTTTTTTGCCATTTAATTGTTTTAATGCTTTTTGAGCCGCTTCTTTTGTGGCTGTTACGCTATTTTTTGTTTCTGATAAACCGATGCCAACAGTAATTCTACTCGTTTTACCTTTTTCTTTTAATTTTTGCAATTTTGACCATTTTGTTATAATTCCTTCAACCATAATTATTCAACCTTCCCGAGTTTTCTAAAACCTTGTGGGGGTGGCCCTAGAACTCTTTTTATTTTTTTAATTTCAATTGAATCTTGAATCAGCGGCGCCAAATGCTCGGGTATTGTTTTTTCCAATGTCCTTTCGAGCGATTCTTTGAATTTTTTGGCCTTTTTTTCTTCTTTGTAGTGTGCTAGTAGGGTTATGGGCGTGCCAATTAATAGCTCTAGTAGCCCATCTTTTAGTAATGCCCTATGGAACATTTTTGTTTCTAATAGATCCGAGCCAATGTATGTAAGTTCTTCCCCGAGATTCTTCTCTAATTCTAACAAAAATGTCTCTAGATTATGTTGTGAAAGTTGTTCTTGCCTTGTGAGGACATCCTCTTTTTCCAGTTTAAACGGGAAAATGCCGCTAAAATCCACTAGCAATATATCGTAAAATTCCCCGTTCACAGAATAGCACCTTGTTACAACTAAAGCGTTAACAAGTTTTTATAATTTTCTACATCGTTTTTAAGGCGTGTCTAGTGTTTTTTGTTGATTTTTTAAACCTTTTTAATGTATAAATCTCGCATGGTTTTTTCTTTCATCGGTTCCAAATCCGACGTCTGTTTTGCAGTTTTGCGGGTTTTGGGGGCTGGTTCGGCTTTGTCGGCTAAGGAGGTTTTTGCCAAGTTGAAGCGGGAGCATTCTTTGGCTGTTTCGTATCGGGCCGTCCATAAGGCTTTGTCTGGCATGGTCAAGGACAGGGTTTTGCTTGTTTCTGACAAGAAGTATTCGGTTTCGTTGGAATGGCTGGATTCTTTGGAAGCGTTTTCAAGGTCAATAAAGCGGGAAAAATCCGGGAATATTTTAAGCGATTTGCCGGCTGTTTTGGAGTTTGGTTCGGTGGCGGAAGTTGACCATTTTTTGGTTGACATGAGCACCAAAATAGCTGAAGTCGTCCCAGACGGACGAAACCTCTTCCTGCGACGCTGCCTCTAACAGCCTGTCGGCGGGGATTTCAGCGACAAGGGAATTGCCTATTTTGAATTCCTGTTTGACCGTGCCGCCAAGTTCCCTGATTTTTTGTGCAATGGCCTGCAGGTCTTCGCCGTCTTTTGCCGTAAAGATTGCCTTGACTGCCTGCGGCATGCCATTTGGGTTTTCAGGCATGGAAATTGCGTTTTCCTGCGTCTGGCCCGCGGCTGGTTGTTCCGGGAAACCTGTGGCGTTTTGCGGCATTTGAATGTTTGCGAACGCTTCCGGTGCCTTTTCCGCTGCCTGCTGCATGAGTTCGGGGGAAACTTTTGCGATTGCCTCAGAATAGTCTTGTGGTGCATTGGCAGGCTGAATGTTGGCTTGGGCAAGGCCTGTGCTGGTCTGCGCGCTTACGGCAACCGCGAGCACAAGCAACAGTGCGAAGGCTGAAACAGCCGTTATCCTTTGAGCCTGCTTTTCGGCAAACAATTGCCAACCCCTCGTACATAACCCTTTCACCTGGCTTAATATGGCTGAGGTTGAAAAAAAATCAACCTATGGGTTGAGTGGCTTGCCGGCGTTTTCGGCTTATTCTTCAAGGCCGAGGCTGGTTTTGAGGGCTTCGTTGACTTTCAGCATTGCCGCTGTCTTCAGAGAGCCAAGCTTTTTGAGTATCCGGTCTTCAACGGATATTGTTCTTATTTGGTTGCACAACGCCATGCTTGTTTCTTTTAATCCGGAATCTCCCGGCAGTATTTTGGCTTCTGTCGGATATTCCTTGTCGGAAAGGGCGGATGTCATCGGGATAATAATCGTGGTCGGGCTATACGCGTTTGCAATGTCGTTTTGGATTATTATGCAGGGCCTAATCCTGCCTTGTTCAGAGCCGAATGACGGCTCGAGGTTTGCCAATACTATGTCTCCGCGCTTCAGATTCATTTCAAAAACCTGTTGGCCTCAATGTCTGCGGCTTCCCATTCCTTGTTGGTTTTCCTGTGCAAATCAGCGTATTTTATATAATATTCTTTCATCAGCGTTTCCTTGCGCTTTTTGCTTAACTCCTTTTCCACGACGATTTTGCCGCCTTCAATCTTGACTATGACCCTGTCGTTTGCCTTCAGGCCCTTTATCCGCCTGATTGTTTTTGGAATGGTTATCTGGCCTCTCTGGCCCATGGTTGAAATGCTTTCGAACAACAAACCACCAGTATGAATTAATACATACTTTTTCATGCCGTTCATATTAAGCCCTTTTCCGCCGCGGCAATCTCCGTGATGTGCAGTGCCTTGTACAGGCAGCCTTCCTTTTTGATTGCGTTGGCTTTCTGCATGCCGGCAAGGATTCTTTTTGTCTGCGGCTTGCTTTTGCCGAAAAGCGCTGAAAGCTCGTCGTGCGTGAAATAGCGCTGCCTTTTCGAGGCGTGGAAGACTTTAAGGTAGTGCGGCGTGTTGCCGTTGACTTTTTCGTCAAAGAGTTTCAGGTAAGCCAGTTCGGCTATGCTCATTGCCACACATCCAACCCCAAAAATGACTGTTTGAAAGAAAACGGTGCGCTTCCGGGCTTTTGGCCAGGCGGAAACGCACCGAGCAGGCTCTAGTGAATCTAGGAGCCGTACGCAATGCTTTTGCCGAAACTTAAATAGGTTATGTTGAAAAAAAATCAACCCGGCGGTTGAATTTATTTTTTTTCATTACTTCAAAGAAAAAAGTGTTTTCATTTTTTGTTTTGTTTCAGCAAGCTTTTTTTCTGAGAGCCTGCCTATTATGCCGGAAACCTGCTCTTTTGCAAGGGTAACCGGAAAGTCAGCCATTATCGTGCATTCCTTTTTCAGTTTTCCGCCGAAAACGTCCCCGTCGGCAATGTCGACATTGAACGGAAAGGGCCTTTCTTTTGCGGAAGTGATTTTCAGCACGATGATGTCGGCAAATTTTTTGTTATATTCTGTGCTGCTGATTACAAGCGCCGGCCTGAGCTTTACCCCCGCCATGTCTGAAAAGATTATGTTCGCGGTTATGATTGTTCCCTGCTCAAAGTTCGAAAAGTTCATCGGCGGCATCCCAGTCCTCCAATGAGTGTTTCAGCGCGTATTTTCTCCAGGGCTCGCTTTTTTCGATTTCTGAGGCTTTTTTTGCGATTGCCTGCCTTGCCACTTCGCTCCACCTGATTTCCGCGTGCTTTTTCATTATTTCGTGGAGTTCTTGCGGCACGGCCAGAGTCATGTTCACCATCGGCAAATCACCTTAAATAAGTAGAATAAGTAAAAAATTTAAATGGGTCTTGTTGGAGGCTAGTGCACGCCTTTTCCGAAAAACTCGCCGGCGGTCTGCCCTTCTTTTTCAAGCTCGTTTTCCGACAGGGCGCGCCTGAATTCCAAAACCTTGCTGCGCAACGCATCCCTGACAAAATCGTTGCGCGAATGGTACAAACCGGTTTCCTTGACGATTTCGTCGACCAGGCGGATGAGGTTTTCATCAACGGTAAAAGCATACTGTTTCATATTGTAAACAATATTGTATTCAATATTAATAAATGTTGATTTGGCATTTGTGGGCATTTTTTTGCTGGATTTTCCTGTTTTTGCAGCTTCGGACGGGAAAGTTTGGTGGCTTTGGCGGAGCCGGTCAGATTATTGCGCGGCAGTCCACTGCAACGATTTTTTCGGGCGTGGCAATCAGCGGATTGATGTCCAATTCTTTTATGTTTTCTTTTTCGAGCATTTCCGCGGTTTTGAGCAGAATCTCTTCCAGTTCGTGGAAGTTTATGGGCTTTTGGCCGCGCACCCCTGCCAGGATGGGGTAGCCCTTGATTTCGGCTATCATTTTTTTCGTGTCCTTTCGCGTTATCGGGCAGATGCGGATGGAAAAGTCCTTTATGACTTCGACGAGAACGCCGCCCAGGCCGAACAGTATTGTGTGGCCGAACTGTTCGTCGAATTTTCCGCCTATGATTATTTCTCGGCCGGCGAGCTGTTTTTGGAGCATCGCGCTTTGGAATCCCGGCATTTTCCTGAAGTCGTGCAATGCGCGTTTTGCCTTTGCAAGCGAATCTATGTTCAGCCTTACTCCCCCCTTGTCGGTTTTGTGCGAGAACTTTTCTGAAACGATTTTCATGGCAATCGGGTAGCGGAGTTTCCTGCAAGCCGCTTTGAGCTCGGGCTCGGTTTTGACTTCGACGCTTTCGACGACTGGAATGCCGTGCCTTTTGAGCAGTTGCATTGAATCGGAAACGGTCAAAGTCGGCATGCCGCAATGATTGCGCATTTTGTTTTTTTAAATGTTGTCTGGCTGGTTTTTGCATGGAAGTGCGGGTTTTTCCCCTGCTTGAGGGCGCGGAATACGCAAACGGCACGGTCGTAATAATTGACGTCCTGCGCGCGTTTTCGACCGCCGCATACGTCTTTGCTCAGGGCGCAAGGGAAATGATTGTTGTCGAGCATCTGCAGGAAGCATTCGCGCTCAAGGAAACGCATCCGGATTTCGTGCTGATGGGCGAGGAGTTCGGCCTGCAGGTTCCGGGCTTCGACTACGGCAATTCGCCCACGCAAATTCTTGGACAAAATTTTTCCGGCAAAACCATAATTTTCCGGACAACCGCCGGCACCCCGGGGATAAGGCACGCGTTTCACGCGAAAGAGATTCTGGCGGCAGGCTTTTTGACGGCTGACGCGGTCGTCAAATACTTGATGGAAAAAAATCCTGAAACCGTTTCCCTTGTGCCAATGGGAAAGCTCGGCATCGAGGAAAGGGTGGAAGACGATTTGTGCGCGGAATACATTGCATGGCGCCTTGCCGGAAAAAAGCCGGATTTTGAAAACATGAAAAGGCGGATTCTCGCTGGTCCCGGCGCGCAGATTTTTTTGGACAAAGGCATGCCGGAATTCCCGGAAAGCGATTTGGACTTGTGCCTGCAGGCGGGAAAGTTTGACTTTGTTTTGCGCGCGGACAAAAAAAGGGAAAGGCTGTTCCGCGTGGACGTTTAGTTTGCCAGCCTGACAAGCTTCACGGCCCTGCCGTTGACTGTGGTTTTCCTGCTTTTTACGGCTTTTGACTTTTCCAGCTTTTTTATGGTGGCATGCGCCTTGCCGGTTGTCCAGCCGAGGGCTTTTGCCAGCTGGTACGCTGACGTTTCGCCGTTTTCCTGCAGGTAAAGCATCGCTTTCCACGCCGGAATTTTTTCGAGCTCTTTTTTTATGCTTTCAGAAACCGGAAGCTGTATTGTTTGCATCTTGTTCCCTCCTTTATGCTAATATCCTGAATTTCAAAATATTATTAAACAGGTAAGTTTGGCAGTCAAGGGAAACGCACTTGGGCGGCGTTTATATTTTGAAATTTGTGAAATCTTTTTGGTTTTGCAATTGAGTGAACTGGAAACATTGCCAAAATTCAGGGTTTCAGTGCAATCGCTTTATGCAGAGCTGGGTGATTCGCTGAACAAGCATGCCACGATTACAAACCTGTCAAGGCATGTGGCGAAGCACGACCGGGAATTCGTCCGTGATGTCGTGAAGGCGTTCATAAAAGCCGGGTTGCTCAGGAAACACCGGACTGACACTTTTTGCTGGACCGCAGGCGGGCTTGCTTATGCGAGACGGGTTTTGTCCGATTAGTTTTTTTTGCCCGCGTTTTCAGTCGACAAGCTCGAGCACGAGTTCCTGCCTTTTCAATGGCATGACGTGTATGCCGTCGCAGTGCTTCCTTATCTCGCTAATCGTGCGGCGGGCGATTTCGATGCCGGTTTTTTCCTGGTTGTGCGAGGATTCGATTTCCCTTATGATTTTTTCCGGCACTTTCACGCCGGGAACCTTTTCCGCGACGAAATGCGCCATTTTTGCTGACTGCAACGGGATTATTCCTGCGAGAATTTTTGCGCCGGTCCCGCGGATTTTGGCGCTTTCCTCAACGAATTTTTGCGGGTCGAAGACAAGCTGGCTCTGGAAGAATTTGGCGCCGGCATAGGCTTTTCTTATTGCCCTGTCCTGGTTTGAATAGTTGGGGTTGAAGGTTGCGCCCACGAAATAGTTGGTGTTGCCTTTCAGGCGGTTGCCGACCTCGTCAAAACCGGCATTCAAATTATGTATCAGTTTTATGAGTTTCACTGACTCGAATTCGAACACCTTTTTCGCGTTCGGGTGGTCGCCAACCTGCGGCGGGTCGCCGGTCAGGGCAAGCACGTTGCGGATGCCGAGAACCCAGCCGCTCAGCAGATCCGACTGCAATGCAAGCTGGTTCCTGTCCTTGCACGCGACCTGCCAGATTGGCTCGAAGCCTTCCTCAAGCAGAAGCCTGCACACGCCTATGCCTCCGATTTTCATGACCGAGCGCGTGTTGTCGGGAATGTTGTAGGCGTCGACCGCGCCTTTCAGGAGCTTGGCGTTCTGCATCACTTCGGCCAGGTCCGTTCCTTTGGGCAGGTGCACTTCGACCGTGAAGACAAATTTGCCCTGCTCCAGCTTTTTCTGGAACGCGGACTTTCCGGCGTGAGATTCCTCCGGCAAAGCCTGTGCGGTTTTCGTGTCAAAGCCCATAAGCCCACTTCGGAATTTGTTTAAATAATGTGAAGGGCGAAGATATTTATTAATATTTTTTGTGCTAAAATATTCAAAAAAGAATAAGGCAGTTTGGTTACCTGTAAGCCCTGTCCCGGTGTTCGATTTTCGCGATTATTATTGTATTTTCCCTTATTGAAAAAATCACCCGGTATTTGCCGACGCGTTCGCTGAAAAAATTTTTGAACGCGTTTGAGAGGGGCTTTGCGAGAAACGGATTTCCGGAAAGCACTTCAAGCCTTTTCAGGACCTGGATTTGCATTGCCTTGTCGAGCTTTTGCAGTTTGTCAAGTGCTTTGGTTGAATATTCTATTTCGAAAGGCATTCAAAGACCCAATTTTTTGAGCACTTCCTTGTGGGAAACCGTTTTGCCTTTTTTGTGTTCGTCTTCGGCGATGCCGATGGCTTTCAGGTCGTCCAAAAGCTCCGCATCGCTTATTTTTTCCGCGATTGCCTGCCTTGCGACCTCGCTCCACTTGAATTCCGGGTGCTTCTGCATTTTGCCGTACAATTCGTCCGGCATTGAAAGCGTAATGTTGACCAATAAACCACCTATTTACAATATGTGCCAGCACATATTTAAAAATATTGCCGCAGGGGAAAGCTGACTTGCCGCGGCTACTCCAAGCCTTCCTTTATTTCCTTGGTGAACCTGATGATTTTCGTCTTGCCAAGCTTCTCTGTTTCTATGACGCCGCGGTCGAGCAGGCGCTGTATGATGCGGTGCGATTTCACTTTTGTCATGCCCGGCAGCCTCGTCGCTTCCGCCTGCAGGATCTTGCCGTGGTTCTCCACAAGCAGGTTCACAACCTTCCGTTCCTCGGGGTTGAGCAGTTTCAGCAGAACGTCAGTGTTCTTTTTCAGGCTCTGCTTTGTCGTTTCCACTTTTCCTGACATGAAATAGAATATGCCCGCGCCGAAGGCGAAGGCCGCGGCCAAAAGGAACGGCAGCGCTGCGTTCAAAAAGTTCAGTTCCTGTTCGTGCTCGCACGCTATTTTTTCGGTGCTGCAGCTGTTATTGCTTGTCTGTTTCTGGAAATACGCCGCAAGGTTGAATCCGGCGATGACGAGCAGGATTATTGCGACTATTCCTAACAGTGTCTTTGTGTTTGCGCGCATTCTATGCATTGTCTGCGCTGCAGTTTTTAACCCTTTTTGCGCAGGCCGCATGACTTCGGCAACGGTTTTTTTTTCCAGCCTGCGCTGCAGGGTGCTCTGCAGCCCCGAAATTTTTAATATGAAAAGAACGCAGATGGGTATCGAGCAAAGCGAGATTTCCGTGTAGGGGGCATCCCCTCACAATCCCTGAATGTTTAATGCGAAAATAAAGCAGATGGGTACTGAGCCGCGCGAAGTACCCGTCGTCGGACCCGGCGGACGAAACCGCCGCCTTGGTTCGCACCAGCCGGGCGTGTCAGTTGCCAATGGGCGCAGCGCTATGCGAGCAAAGCGAGCATAGTGCACGCACCAGCCGGGCGTTCGGCTTTTGACGGTTTCAAGAACGGCTATATATGGTTTCAGCCGCATTCCTTGCATTGAGGTGGTTTTTTTCATGGACAAAAATCTGGAGCAAACGCTCCTAGCAGTGCTTTCAATTCTTGTCGTCGGCGTTTTCGCCTTCAACACTTATTTGAGTTTTCAGTTGAACGGCGCGCTTTCAGGCCTTTCGCTTGGCAGCGGCCTTAACTCGTCAATAAGTGTTGGCGTCACGCCTGCGGCGGCTTCGGGCAACGCGGTGCTTTCAACCGCAAACCTTATGGAAACAGTGATTCCGAGGGGAATCCCAGCAGTTTACGGTTCGGAGCTCGGGGTTTCGTTCGAACAGCCGGTGCAGTCGCTTGCAATCCTTGCGCCGCTTGACGACCAGATAACGCTTTCCGGCGACAATTTGCAGAGGTACATAAAAATCGCCACCAAGATTTCGTGCGAGTACTGCTGCGGCGCGGACTCGATAATATTCAATACCGGCGAAGCGGCGTGCGGCTGCCAGCACAGCTATGCCATGAGGGGCCTTGCAAAATACATTCTGACAAAGCACGGTTCCGAGTTTTCAGACGAGCAGGTTTTGGAGGAATTGGGCAAGTGGAAGACGATGTTTTTCCCGAAGCAGATTCTCCAGAAGGCTTCCCTGCTTGCGGCGAACAGCATTGAACTCAATTACATCAACCTTGCATCCAACAAGTTCAGGGATGTTTCCAAGCTGAAGGAGGTTGCGGCAACTTCCGGCAGCGGCCTGGACAGCATTCCGGACATGGTCGGCGGGTGTTAAGGCCGGTTTAGGCTGCCGTAGAAATTTGCGGCATCCGGATGATGCTGGGTGCCGCCATTCATAATTTGGCAAAACAAAAATTTTTGGTTGGAGGTTTTGGTGAATGTCTAAAGAAAATTCTGAACATAGTGAAAAGAAACAATCCGGTGCCGGTGGCCTTTTCGGCCTGGGCAATTCGCAGGTTTTTCTTATTGTGCTTGCGGCGTTGTTTGTTTTAGGCGCGGTGCAGGCGCTGCAGTTTTCAGGCGCAATAAATGCGGTCGGCCAGTTGAAACAGTCAGCGGGCGCAGGCAATACTGCGTTGGTGCAGCAGCAGGCAACAGCAGCGGGCAATGCGGGCGCGCAGCAAAGCACTCCAAGCAGCCTGCAGAATCTGCCGGACATGGTCGGCGGGTGTTAAAGCATGGACAAGCTTTTGATCGGGCTTACGGCCCTGATTGGGATTGGCGTCCTGCTGATTGGCGCTTCCGCTTTCAGCCTGTTGAGCCAGCCCAGGCTTGACGTCGGGCAAAGCGGGCAAATCCTGCAGACGCAGTCAAACCAGCAGTTTTTCGAGCAGCAGGCCGCCTCTTCCGGCAGCCAGTGCGGCAACTTGCAGGATGAGGCAAACGTCCAGCATTTGTCGCATCATCCCGGCCAGTATGCGGACTGCCTGAAAAAAGTCGACCCATCGTTTTTGCAGAAAGCGACGGGCAGAACCCTTGGGCAGATTCTTGGAAGTGCTTAAATCATGGAATCCGAAAGCGCGTGGCTGCAAACCAATCCCGCCGGGACGGCAATCCCCGTTCCCGGCAGGAATCCCGCGTTTTTCGGTTTCCTTGCATTTGCCGGAATTCTGCTGTTTTTTTTCGGAGTGCTTTCAATTGCGAACTCTTTGCGGCATGCGATTGAACAGTTTTATTTTTCGTGGCCCTGGCTTGTTGCATTGTCCTTCGGCTTCGGTTTGCAGGTAGCGTTGTTTGTTTTCCTTTCTGATGCGGTTTCAGCGCAGAATGCCGCGCTGAAAGGCGAGGTTGCCGCTTCCGGCGGTGTTTCGGCAACAAGCATGGCGGCATGCTGCGCGCACCACATAGCAGACGTTCTTCCATTGGCTGGCGCGACAATACTTTCAGGCGTTCTTTTCCGGTTCCAGCCGTTTTTCATTTCAATCGGCCTGGTTTCCGCTTTTCTCGGCTCGGCGCACATGCTTGGCATGGTGAAAAAGCACGGCCTGGCGGAAAAAACGGGGATTTTTGAGCCGGTTTTTTCGCTTGACTTTGCCTTGCTGTTCAAGTCGGGCGTGTTTCTGGGCGCAATCGCGGTTGTCTTGTCTTTATGGTTTTCCTTGAAGGGGGGATTGTTTTGAAAAAAGTCGGGGAAATTGTTTTGAAAAAAGTTGTCGTGATGTCCTTGTTTTCCTTGGCGGTTGTTTTGCTTCTGGCGTCTGTCCTGTCGGTTGCCGGCATACTGCCTGTCGGCAGTGCCGGTGTGCAAAATTCGCAAAGCATCGGGCACATAGCCAGTTCCAACGGCTCTGCCCCATCCACGTCTGCAGCGAACCTTGCCATTGCCACCGGCTCTGAACCTTCCAAACAGGTAAACTGCCGCGGCGGAACACTGCCGGGACAGGCCAAGGGCATTTCCGCATCTCCCGTGCCCCCGATTGCCGGCGGGCAGTCCACGCCATCCGGCCAGGCAGCGGTTGTTTCCGGGGCTGTGGTCGTTCCGGCACAGCAGCCGGTTTCAGCCGTGGCGGCAGTGCAGCAGAATCCTGATGCAAAGGTAAAGATTGTCGAGTTCGGCGATTTGCAGTGCTTTTTCACGAAAAAGTTTTTCAACGAAACTTTTCTGGAATTCAAGAAAAAATTCGTTGACACGGGCAAAGTGAGCTTTTCGTACAAGGATTTCCCGATCCACGAGTTTTCCGACCGCTATGCCGGGGCGGGAAAGTGCGCGGAGGCGCAGGGCAAAAGATGGGAGTTCATGCAGGCCTTGTTCAGCCAGCCGCCGAAACCGGATTCGGAGCACGACCATTCGGCAAAGCAGTTTGACCCGAAGCCCGTGTTTGACGCCGCACAGTCCTCTGGCTTGGACGGGAAGGCGTTTTCCGATTGCTTCAATGCCGGCACGTTTTCGCTGGCGGTGAAGGCCGATGAAAAGGAGGCTTATGACCTCAACCTGAACGCTACGCCGACGTTTTTCATCAACGGCGAGAAGGTTGTCGGCGCGAAGACCTTGGCTGAATTCGAGGCGGTTGTCCAGTCGAAACTTTCCGGGGAAAGCAATTAAAACAAAACGCATTGTTTTGTGTATTGTTTTTCGGGTGCCCGGATGATTTGCCTGATAGCCTTGGTTGTTTTCGCAGTTCTAGGCATTTTTTCCGCGAAGTACCGGCGGCTTGCATTGGAGGCGTTCGACTGCGTTTTCAGGCGCATCACTTTCCGGAAATGCAATACTTCGTTTGACAGGAAAATGAAAATGAGGATTTCCGCGAAAATCCTCGAAAAGCATGAGGGCCTCGGCAGGTTTGTTTTCAAGCACTTCGAGGCATTGTCCTGGTTTTTCACTTTGCTCATGATTGCAAGCATCGCGCTTTCGGCCTGGGGCGCCTACAACTTCTGGGCCTACGGGAACTGCAACGGCCCGGACAGCAGCGGCTTCTGCATTTACAATGCGGCATTCGGCAATGGTTCGTCTGCCGCAGCTCCGGCGCCGGAAAGCCTTGCCGTGCCCACTGCAATTGAGGGAATTTCCCTCGGCAACCCGGATGCCAATGAAACGGTTTTCATTTTCGGATGTTTTTCGTGCCCTTACACGAAAAAGGCGTGGCCCGCGACAAAACAGCTCATTGAAAATTATGGCGGCAGGGTTCATTTTGTCTGGAAGTTTTTTCCGCTTGAAAACCATCCTTTCAGCAGGCCTGCCGCAGAAATTGCGGCGTGCGCGGCCGCGCAGGGAAAGTTCATTGAGTTTGCAACAGCCCTGTTTGACAACCAGGATGAATTCAGGCAGAAGGGCATCGGATTCATTTTCGGCCTGGCGTCCAAGGCAGGCGCTGACGAGAAGAAACTGCGCGAATGCTATTTTGCCGGAAATGGTTCGGCGATTGTTGATGTAACGCTTGCCGAGGGAAAGAAAGCGGGCATTTACGGCACCCCGACGTTTTTCATCGGAGGCAAGGCTTTGGTGGGCGAAAGCGATTTTTCGGTTCTGGATGCGGCTGTTGCGGAGGCGCTGAAAAAGGCGTAACCCCTGCATTTGCCATTGTGGCCGGCAACATTAAACCAGGGTTTTAAGTGTTAAAAGCTAACAATATTAACCCTGCGCGGGCAATTATTTATGGAATAAATTTTGGAGGCGTTTTTTTTATGGCGAAGAATGTTGTAGTTTATTCGACCACGACCTGCCCTTACTGTGTCATGGCCAAGGATTTTCTCAAGGAAAAGAAAATAAAGTTCGAGGACGTCAACCTGTCCGAAAACCCGGCGAGGGTCCATGAGATAATCGAGAAGAGCGGCCAGACCGGCGTGCCGGTGATTGACGTTGACGGCAAGATTATTGTCGGTTTCAACAAGCCGGAACTGAAAAAGGCGCTTGGCCTCAACTGAGAAAAGCGCTTTAACCTTTTTGCCTTCTTTGTTCTGTGGTGGTTTGTTGCCCGGCGGTAAAGAAAAAACTGAAAATTTCGACGTTGCGATAATCGGCGGGGGCTGCACAGGCCTTGCCGCGGCCATGTATTCCGGCAGGCTTGAACTCAAAACCCTGCTTGTGTCGGAAAATCTCGGCGGCCTCATCCTGTGGACTGACATTGTTGAAAACTATCCCGGCTTCAAGCGCCTGTCGGGACAGGAACTCGTGGACAAGCTGAAAGAGCATGCGATGGATTACAAGGAGCACATAAAAACCGTGCAGGCGAATGTTTCCCGCGTGAAGGGAACTGCCGGCAATTTTTCGCTTGAAACCGACGAAGGGAATTTTTCCGCGAAAACCCTGATTTTTGCCACCGGCACGAAAGTGAAGGAGCTTGACGTTCCCGGCTCTAAGGAATTCAGGAACAAGGGCATTCAGTTCTGCGCTTTGTGCGACGGCGCATTGTTCAAGGGCAAGGAAGTCGCTGTTGTCGGCGGCTCGGATTCAGCTGTGAAGGAAGCAATCGTGCTTGCGCGCTATGCGAAGAAAGTTTTCATTATTTACCGCGGCGGCAAACTGCGCGGAGAGCCTTCAAACATGGAGCGGTTGGAAGCGCTTTCAAATGTTGAAATAATTTGCAACACGAATGTGACTGCGTTCAAGGGCGGAAAGTTTTTGGAAAGCGTTGTCCTAGACAAGCCGCACAATGGGAAAAAAGAGCTTGCACTGGACGCGGTTTTCATGGCAATCGGCCACATTCCCTTGTCCGGGCTTGCAGCCGGCCTCGGCGTGAAAACCAACGGGCATGGCGAAATAATAATCGACCGCTCGTCTTCCACGAACGTTGAAGGCGTTTTCGCTGCAGGGGACGTTGTGGACACCGCGTTCAAGCAGGCGATTGTCGGGGTGGGGGAAGCGGTGAGCGCGGTTTATTCGGCGTTCAGGTTCGTTTCAGGCAATGCAGCGAAGACGAAGAAAGAGTAATCTTTTTTAACCGGAGTAAACATACGATTGTATTCCAACTTTGTTGGTTTTTATGCCTTCCGACATTTTTGCCGAATCGCTTGCATTGCATAAGAAGCTGAGGGGCAAGCTTTCGGTGCAGTCAAAGGTTCCGGTCAAGTCAAGGCACGATTTGAGCGTTGTCTACACTCCCGGCATGGCTGAGGCGTGCAGGCAGATTGCCTTGGACAAAAAAGCGATTTTTGATTTGACCTGGAAGGGCAACTCTGTGGCGGTTTTGAGCGACGGCTCGGCTGTTCTGGGCCTTGGCGACATCGGGCCGGAAGCGGCTCTGCCGGTGATGGAGGGAAAGGCTGTTCTGTTCAAGGAGTTTGCGAACATTGATGCCGTGCCGATTGTTGTGAATGCTTCTTCCGCGAAGGAAATTGCGGATGTTGCAGTTGCGATTGCGCCGACTTTTGGCGGCATAAACCTTGAAGACATTGCAGCGCCGGAATGCTTTGAAGCCGAGCGTGAAATTAAAAGGCGTGTCAGCATTCCGGTCATGCATGACGACCAGCACGGCACAGCCATAGTCGTTTATGCCGCGTTGCTGAATGCGGCGAAGGTTGCAGGCAAAAGGGTTGAGGACCTGAAAATTGTGGTCAATGGTGCCGGAGCCGCGGGCACCGCAATCGCGCGCTGGCTTCATTGTACTGGAATGGATGACAATGTCTGCGTTCCAGTCAGGGAAATAATCCTGGTTGACAGTGTCGGGGCGATCCACAATGGCAGGGCCGGCCTGAATGGCGCAAAGCGGGAGCTTGCAAAGCTGACCAATCCGAACAATGCCGAGGGAAGACTTGCGGAAGTGGTTGTGGGAGCGGATGTTTTTATCGGGGTTTCAAGGGCGGGCCTGATGACTCCTGCAATGATCCGGTCCATGAACGAAAAGCCGATTGTTTTCGCGATGGCGAATCCTGTTCCGGAAATAATGCCTGATGAGGCTTTGAAGGCGGGCGCTTTCATTGTCGGCACTGGCAGAAGTGATTTTCCAAACCAGATAAACAATGTTCTCGCTTTTCCCGGCGTGTTCAGGGGCGCGCTTGACGCGAAAGCAACGGAAATCAACGAGCAAATGAAAATGGCGGCCTCGAAGGCACTGGCGAAGGCAGCGGGGAAGCCTTCAAGGGAAAACATTCTGCCGAATGCCGTGGACAAGGGCGTTGTCCCGAAAATCGCAAAGGCGGTTGCGCGGGCGGCAAGGGAAAGCGGGGTTACAAGGTAATTTTGGCAAATTGCAGTTGCGAGCGAAGCGAGCCAGCCCGATGAAGCGCAGCGGAATCGGGCGCGCACCGGCCGGGCGTGGCGGCCTGGGATGCGTTTAAAAAGTTATATTCGTATATTTGAATATATGAATGCTGATTTGTTCGGTCTGCACGCCGAACTTTGCAAGACGCTTGCCGACCCGAAGCGGCTGGAAATCCTGAGCCTGCTGAGCGAGGGTGAAAAAACGGTTTCCGAGCTCGAGGGCTTAATGAAAATCAGGCAGGCGAATTTGTCCCAGCATTTGGCTGTTTTGAGGCAGAGAAACGTTGTTGTTGCCAGAAAGCATGGCACAACGGTCAGCTACAAAGTTGCCAACAGGAAAATGATTAAGGCCTGCAACCTGATAAGGGCGGTTTTGCTGGAGCAGCTGGAAGACACTGGAAGAATTCTCAGGGCGGCAACCAGATGAATTCCGCGAATAGGCGGCAAAAAATTGAGTTTCCAGCAGGCCAACGAAAAAGTGTTTTGGGTTCGAGGGGGGGGGACGAAAAATGGAATTAGCGGATTTTGCATATGTAGTTGAAACCGGCAAGGGTTTTGACGAGGCAGTTGTATCGGTTTTGAAGGCGGTTGACCATAAAGGCTGGGTACTGTTCCAGGTGTATGACGTGAAAGAGCGGCTGGCTGCAAAAGGATTTGAGCAAAAACCACTGAAAATCATCGAGATTTGTTCAGGCAAGCATGCAAACAAATTTTTGAACAAAAACAGGTTAGTCTCTCTTTGCATGCCATGCAAGATAAATGTTCTGGAGGAAAAAGGGAAAGTGAAAATCGCGGGCATGAAACCAACGATGATTTCACGGTTCTTTCCGGACGTAAGCGAAGAGGACGCCCTTGAAGCAGAACAGGACATCAAGGAAATAGTTGACAACTCAAAGTGATTTGAAATGAAGCTCGCAATAATACTGAATTCAAGCGACCCGGAAACGGCGTGGAACGCATTCAGGTTGGGAGTGGAAGCACTGGAAAACAAACACCATGCAAAAATTTTTCTTCTCGGCAAAGGCGTGGAATGCGAAACTATTCAAGACCGCAGGTTTGATGTTCAGAGAACGATTAACGCATTCAAAAAAAGAAACGGCAAAATACTGGCCTGCGGAACCTGCCTGAAATTGAGGCAAAAGAATGAAAGCAAAATCTGCCCGGTTTCAACAATGCAGGATTTGCTTAGGCTTGTTGAGGAATCCGACAGGATTTTGACTTTCGGGTAAGGCTTCCATCTGCATTGGCCGGCATAATGCTGCGGGACGGGCGCCGGCGAATGGCAGATTTCTGCTTTGTCGTGTCTTTTTGCGGCCAGTGAACGGGGCCACCGATTGCTTTTTAATATTTAAGCCGCCCAATTGCTTTCATTCTGGCCTTTCTTCGGGGGTGGGTTTTTGTCTCGTGGCTCTTTGAAATCCAAGGTTTTGTTTGTTTTGCTGTTCGCGGCAATCGCATTGGCTGCGCAGCAGGTGAATTTTTCCGCGCTTGTCGGCGCGCAGAACCAGTTTTTCACGGTTTTCCAGTTGTTCGGCCCGATTGCGGGCTCTTTTCTCGGCCCGATAGTGGGCGCGGGCGCAGTGCTGATTTCTGAAATCGGCAATGCCGTTGTTTTCGGAAAGGCCTGGGGCCTGCTTGACGTTCTCAGGCTGACACCCATGCTGTTCGCCGCATATTATTTCGGGACGCACGGCAAAAAGGCTTTCCGGAACCTTTCGGTTGCAGTGCCGATCATTGCAATGGCTTTGTTCATGCTGCATCCTGTCGGAAGGCAGGCCTGGTTTTTCAGCCTGTACTGGGCAATCCCGATAATCGCGAAGTTTTTCCCGAACAATCTGCTGATGAAAAGCTTTGGCGCGACTTTCACGGCGCATGCTGTCGGCGGGGCAATCTGGGTCTGGACCGTGCCGATGACGGCGCAGCAGTGGGTTGCATTGATTCCAATCGTGGCATTTGAGAGGACTGTGTTTGCCTTGGGCATAGCATTCTCATTCGTTGTCATGACGACCGTGCTGGCAAAGCTTGATGCTTTGACCAACTCCAAAGTCTCAAATTCCGTCACGATCGAGAAAAAATACGATTTGGCCCTGGCGCTAAAGTCGTTCCTTAAGGCCCGCGCGTGAGCGGGCAATTTTTATTTTTTTCTTTTTTAATTTGTTTGATTCCGGTGCTTTTTTGATGCGATTCTTTTTTGTTTTGCGGGGTTTTTGGTTTTGATTATGCGCGACATTTTTTTCACGGGCCTTGGCGCGTGCCAGGAAGTTGGCAGGAGTTCGCTTCTGGTTGACGCGGGGGACAAGATTCTGCTCGACCGCGGAGTCAAGCTTACGCCGCATGGCGTCGAATACCCTTTGCCGGTTGAAATCAACCTTGATGCCGCAATCATAAGCCATGCGCATTTGGACCATTCGGGGCATTTACCGAAGCTTTTCATGGAGTCGAACTGCCTTTCCTACATGACCCCCCCGACCTTGGACATTGCGCGCATTCTGTGGTTTGACACTTTGAAGATTGCGGATGCCGAGGCCCTGGAAGCGGAGTTCACGGAAGATGAAATCAGGCAGGCGGAAAGGTACACTTTTTCCGTGGAGTACGGCAGGAAGCTTGACATCACAAAGAACGTTTCAATGGAGTTTTTTGACGCAGGGCACATTGTCGGGAGCGCCCTGACAAAGCTTTCGTTTTCGAACGGCAAGTCGTTCCTGTACACCGGCGATTACCGCGTCGACGAAATGAGGCTGCATGCCGGAGCTGACGTTGCAGGCGTTGGCAAGGCGGATTTTGTTGTCACGGAATCGACTTACGGCGACCGCGAGCATTCGCCGAGAAAGGAAACGGAAAAGGCTTTTGTTGAAGGCGTCATCGATGTCGTCAACCACGGCGGTTGGGCGGTCGTTCCGGCTTTCGCGGTGGGCAGGAGCCAGGAGATAATCGACGTTCTCGCGGAATACAATGTTGCGGTTCCGGTTTTTTTGGACGGCATGTGCCAGACAGTTTCAAGGGTTTACCTGCGCCATGCAGAATACCTGAAGGAGCACAAGGCCTTGGAGAAGGCTCTGCACAAGGCGACGTGGATTAAGAATGATTCGTGGCGCAAGCGCGTTTTCAAGCAGCCGAGCGTTGTCGTAACCACCGCCGGAATGATGCAGGGCGGCCCCGTCTACCAGTACCTGCCGAAAATGATCAATGACGAGAATTCCAAGATTTTTTTGACGGGCTACCAGGTAGAGGAGACGCCCGGCAGGATTCTGCTTGAAACCGGCAGGATTCCGATTGACGGCGAGCTTGTGGAGGCGGTCTGCAAGGTTGAAAAGTTCGATTTTTCCGCGCACCCGTCGCAGTCTGAAATGCTGAAGGCCTTGAAGAAATGGTCGCCGCAGAAAGTGCTTCTGGTGCACGGCGACAAGAAAGTGATGCCGGTTTTCAAGGAAAAGATCGAGTCCGAGCTGGGCATTGAAGCAATCATTCCGGAGCTTGGAAGAAAGATTTGCCTGACCGGCTGACTTGCCACCACCAGCACGACCGTCTTTTTGGCCGCAACGCGCTTGATTTTATGGATAAACGGGCTTTATCAAAACAACGGGGCCGCGCGCTTGGCGTGCGCCCGGTCCTTGATGAGGGGATTCCGAAGCCTCGTGGCATGCGCTTTGTCGACGTGATGATTGATTCTTTGCGGCTGCTGTTTTTGCATCCAAAACTTTTTTTGCCGAAGCTCGTTGTCTCGGCGTTGTACGGTGTTTCGATTCTGGGCACGGTGTCCGCGATGCAGACGCTTTTGGCCGTGGCGTCCGGCGAACTGCCGAAAACCGAAATCAACGCGGTTTTTCCCGCCTTGCTTGCATTGCTTGCGTTTTCGCTTTTTGTCCTGCTGGTCGACATTGTTGTCAGCGCAATGTACTCCGAGCTTGCGAAAATGTTTTTTTCCGGCAGGGAAATTTCCTTTGTTTCCGCGTTCAAGGCGGTCAGGCCGAGGCTTTTGCCGGTTGTTTCGGCAAACCTTTTCACGGTTGCGGTTTCAGCGGTTCTCGCCATCCCGTTTTCTGCCGGCATTTCCTTTGCAATCGCTTTGCAGAATGCCTGGCTTGCATGGCTTTTCATCGGCCTTTCCATGCTTGTCGTGTTTTGCCTGATTGTGGCGTTTTATCTTGTCGGCCCGGTTTCGGTTTTTGAGGAAAAAGGTGTTTTTGGCATTCTCCGGCGCGGCGTTTCTCTTTCGGGGAAAAACATCGGCAATGTTTCCAAGGCGGCCTTTTTGCAGTTGTGCCTTTCGCTTTTGTCGTACGTTTTCGCGTTTTTTCTGGGCAGCCCTGCAGCGCTTGCATTGTTTGTGCTTTCAAGGCTTTTGACGGGCATTACAGCAACATATATCATTGTTTTGAATCCCGTATTTTATCTGGAATTCGGGTTGGGCGAAAGCACATCCAAGGGCTGATTGCATGTTAAAAACTTCGAGGTTTTGTCCGGAATGCGGCGGCACGGCCGGGCCTTTCATCGGCAGCCTCTGCCGGACCTGTTTCCTGTCAAAAAACAAGGCAGTCGAATTTCCGAAGGAGCTTATTGTCGAGGTATGCAAGCGCTGCGGCCTGGCCTTGGCGCAGGGCAGGTGGATTTCCCTGCAATCCGTTGCGTTCAGGGATTTCATTGCGGGAAAGGCGAAGGCAGGCAGGCTTGACAAGGCGGCTGTTTCGGTTGGATTCGGCGAGCCTTCAGCGGAAGGAATGGAAGCGTCGTTTTCAGTGAAAGGCTTCATTGAATCTCAGCCCCTGTTTTTGGAGTCGGCAGTGCCGGTTGTTTTCAGGAATGCCATGTGCGATTCGTGCATGAAGCTTTCATCAAACTACCATGAGGCTATTTTGCAGCTCAGGTTTTCCGGCAAAACCGAAAAGGAAGAGCAGGAGCTTGTTGCATTGGTGCAGTTCCTGGTCGCCTCCGACAATTCCCCGCTGGCCGGCATTGCCGCGATAAAAAAGGCGCGCGGCGGCGTGGATTTCCTGATCGGCTCGAAGAAAACCGCGAAAAAAGTTGCGGAGGCGCTTTCGCGAAAATTCAATTCCTCTTACTCACATGCCGCAAAGCTGGTCGGCATCGACAAGACGGGCAAGGAAAAAAAGCGCATGACCTACTGCGTGCGCGTCTGAACGGAATTTTTTTTTGCATTTGTGGTTTCGGCGGTGCTAAATTGAAGGTCGGGGTTTTCGGCGCGGGCGCTGTGGGCGGCTTTTTCGGCGCAATGCTTGCAAAAGCGGGTTTTGACGTCGCATTCATTTGCCGCGGCGAACATTTGCGGGCGATGAAAAAGCATGGCCTGCAGGTCAGGGGCATTTACGGCGATTTTGTCGCGAAAGGCGTTTTTTCTGATGACGCGAAAAGCGTGGGCGAATGCGACCTGGTCTTGTTTTGCGTGAAAAGCCATGCAACGGAAAAAGCGATAGTGCAGGCAAAGCCCCTCGTCGGCAGGCAAACGGTTTTCCTGTCGTTGCAGAACGGCCTGGATAACGGGCAAAAAATCGAAAAGGTCCTCGGAAAGGGAAAATGCCTGCCGGCCTTCACGTGGATCGGCGCGCGCATTCCGGAGCCGGGCTGCATTGAATGCTTCAGTTCCGCAAAACCGGTTTTCGGCGAACCTGACGGAAAGGAATCTGAGCGCGTCAGATTCGTGAAAGGCGTTTTTGAAAAAGCCGGCATCGCTTTCGAGGTTTCAAAGGACATCCGAAAGGACAAGTGGCTGAAATTCTGCTGGAACACGGGCTTCAACCAGGTTACCGCGCTGTCAGGCGCGACGCTTGACGGGGTTTTTGAAAATCCTGCTGCCATTGGGCTTGTGCGCGATTTGATGCTTGAAACAGTTGCTGTTGCGGCAAAAAGCGGAGTGAAAATCCGTGAAAGCGAGCTTGACCGCTTTTTCGTTTTCAAGCCGCATTTCAAAGGCGCGGGCACATCGATGTTTGAGGATGCGAAAGCCGGAAAGGGTTTGGAGTTCGAGGCTTTCTCGGGCTTTGTAGTGAAAAAGGCGGAATTGCTTGGCGTCAAGGTTCCGAAAAATGAGGCGGTGTACGCCCTTCTGTCCTTGCTGGATTCAGGCAGATGATTTTCAGCTTTCGAATTTCTGCAGTTCTGCCTTGATTTCCTCTATCGGCTTGTTTGTCAGCAGCAATGGTATTTTTTCGGCTTCCGCGATTTTGATTGCAATCGGGTCGACTGTCTGCGGCGTCAGGTTTCCGTGCAATACCACGATTGACGGTTTCATGTCCGTGCTGAACCTGCCGATTTTGACCGCAATCAGGGGAGAGCGGCCGCTTTCAACGTGCTCGAAAATGAGCGCCCTGTCCGGAGTTTTGCCGTACAATTGCATGTACTCGTGCACTGGCACGTCAAGTATGACCTTGATGGAGTCGATGATAGTATAACCGTAAATCTGCATTTCCTTGAGGCGAAGGGAGTTTGCCGCGCATTCCCCGCCGATTTTTTTCTGGAATTCCTTTCCGTCCACTGCCGCGAAGAATTCGTGCGTGTCGAAAGGGCTTTCTTTCGGGGAAAAGTCTTTTTCAAGCTGCCTTGAAACCTTGGCGCCGCGGTTCCTGTCAATGGCAATCAGGGAGTCTACCAGGCGCTTTACCACGCCTATGCCGGGGCTTTTCCGCCTGCCACCCTCGTAGTCTGAAATCGTGGAAGAGCTCACTTTGAGGTGCTGTGCCAGTTCGGTCTGTGAAACCCCGAAGATTTCGCGCCATTTTTTCATGCTTCCGCCGGGGTCCTTTGACATGCAGATTTCGCCGGCGATTGCTGTGGCAAGTTTTTCCATTAAAGTTATAAAAGCCGGAAGCAGTTAAAAAGGATTTCGTTGATTGCGTAGAAAAACGCGGAAAAAAGGCTTTTTTTCAGCCTTTTGACGAATAAAATGGGCGTTTTTGGGCTTGTGGCTGGAAATATCCACAAACCGCAGGCAGAGGGGCTGAGCAAAGCGAGGCCCCTCAACGCGCACCAGCCGGACGAAACCGGCTACGAGCGGGGTGCGATTCGAACGCACGACCTAGTGCTTAGGAGGCACTTGCTCTATCCAAGCTGAGCTACCCGCCCAAAACCCGTTTGACAACGTGAAGGTGGTTTAAGTTTTTGTCCCGCGTTACAATAAAAAGGCTATTGTTGCCGCCGCAAAAACCGGCATTGTGATGTTGTCGTCTATCGGCAAAAATTCTGAGATTGCGCCTGCAATGCCTGCAACCGCTGCTTGCAATGGATTGAGGAATGACAGCAGGGCGAGGAATGAAACCGCAATGCAGGCAACTGTTCCTTCGAGTGTGCGGTTGTTTGCTATGCGGGTTTTGCCGAATCTTTTGCCTATGACTGTTGCAATGGAGTCGCCGAAGACAAGCACGGTCAGGCCGGTGATGACTGCTTTTTCGTTCGAGTAGAAAAGCAGCATTGAAAGCGTTGCGCCCAGGAAGAGGTAGATTGCCCCTTTTCCGGGCATGCTTTTTTCGGCTTTCCTGCCGGCAAGTTTCAGGAAAACCTTGGCGGGCGGATAATCCGCGCCCTTTGAGACAACCCATGACAGGACAATGCCTGCCGCAAGCATTGTGGCTGTTGCCGGGAGCGCAACGCTTGTCCCGGCCACCAGCACCAATGCAAGGATTGCGGAGCCGAAAGCGAAATGCAGGAATTGCCTTCTCAATTCTTTCATCGAATCACTTTTTCCTGCATAAAACCATGAGGTGCCCTTTTTCGAATGGTTCGAGAGCGATTTCCTGGATTATTTCGAATTCGTTTTTGAGTTCGGAAACCTGTTCCTCGAAAATTTTTTTCACGCTGTTCTTTTGCGAAATGCTGCGCGCCTTGATTGCAATGAGGCCGTGTTTTCCTTTTGCGAGGAATGCTTTCGCGTTTTTGTTGAATATTTCCGCCTGGTTTTTCTGGGAAATGTCCTGGTACAGCACGTCCACGGGAACGCCTTCAAGGTATTCCGCGTAATCCTGCGGCTTGTTTGCGTCCGCCAGCACGGGAAGCACGTTCTGCCTTGACTCGCACACTGCAATGAATTTTTTCATGGGCCTTTCGCTGATTTCAACGCCCACAAGAATGCCTTTTTCGCCTATGATGTCTGAAACATGGCTCGGCGTCGTGCCCTCGGAGCTTCCAAGGTAAAGCACGTTCGAGCCGGCTTTGACGGGCAGTTCCTTGAGGCCGTTTTTTATCGCTGCCCCAAGCTTGCTCCTGAACGGAACCCATTCGCGGTAAACGCACCCCCCGTCTTCGACGAGCCTTTCGCCGTAAACGCTTTCCCTCTCCATTGTTTTGGTGAAAATTTTCCTGTTGTCCGAGAAAACGCCTTCAAAAATTTCATCCAAGGCAACCACCAAAAAAAGCATGGTTTGTTTAAGGAAAATTCAGCGGCTTTTTTTCGCCGGCCGCATGCGCGGGCGTCCGTATGAGCTTCCGCCAAAACTTGCGTGTGTTGCGGCATTCCTGTTCCCGAACCTTCCTGGCTTTCCTGAAAATCCGCCGGGCTTTCTGCCAAAGCCGCCTCCTGGGCCAAACCCGCGCGGCCTTTGCCCGAATCCGCCTGGCCGTGAGCCGAACCCCGCCGGCCTGTCACCGAAAGCGCGTGGCTTTTCGCTGAAGCTTTTGGCCGGCTTTTGCTTGGGCTTCAGCTGTTCGATTTCCTTAGCCCTTTTCCCGAGGTCTTTTTCCAGTTCGGCTGAAGCCTGCCTTTTTCCGAAATAGTCTATGCGCGCGGCAATCGAAAGCTTGCCGGCCAAAGCCCTGGCAATTTTTCCGCGCTTGTCCCGCGGCGTCTGCTGTACAAGCGGGTGGTTGAATATCAGGCCGTGCTTGGGGGAAGGGCTCCCGGTTTTGATGTGCGCAAACAATGCTTTTTCCGCGCCGATGACCTGGATTGTCGAAGACGACATCAATGCGAGCTTTTTCATGCCACCGGCCGCGGCGAGGATTTTTGCGCCCAGCAGGGGAGTTGCGATTTTTGAAAAATTCGGAGCCATTTCCTGCATCTGCTGTTCTACAAAAGCCGAAAGCCCGGTTTTCCTTTCAAATGTTTCAAGCGCGGTTTTTGCGAAACTGCAAATCAGGGCCATTTTTTCCCCGCTTACCGCCGAGCCAATAGAGTTCTTGGCTTTTTCCGAAATTTCGGTTGCTTTCTCCTGTTCGGCAACGGTTTCAAGCACTTTCGTAAAATCGAAGTTTTTCCTGTCGCCGAGGTCTGCGACGAGCTTCAAAAATTCTGCGTTGCTTCCGGTCAGCCTCTCCAGTTCCGGGTAATGCACACCATACCATTCCCTTGCGTCTTCGGCAAGCAGGTTGAAAATGGATTCCAGGTCTTCGACAGCGCCGATTGCCCTGATTATGTGGATATCGTTTTCCTCGTACCTTTCCTGGATCTGCCCTTTGGTCTTCTTGAGAAGCCTGTCCCTTAACTGCGATACCCTGTCATGCCTGCCTTCGATTGCCATGAAACCAGCCTACTACCTATTTGAAGGCATTGTTTAAAAAGGCTTTTAAGCAAAAATTCCTCGTTGGTTTTCATGGCAAAAGAGGAACTCGTAAACCTTGCATTGCGCCGTTCTTTGTTCTATCCGGCCGCTGAAATTTACTCTTCCGCGCCAAGCGGCTTCTGGGAATTCGGCCCGACCGGCGCTGCGATCAGGCGCAAAATAGTCGATTTGTGGAGAAAGCGCCTTGTCCAAAAGGAAGGCTTTCTCGAAATCGACGGTTCGCAGATTCTGCCGGAAGACGTTTTCAAGGCATCGGGGCACCTTGAAAGTTTTAACGATCCCATAGTGCAGTGCAAAAAGTGCAATTCGCTGTTCAGGGCTGACAGGCTTATCGCGGAAGCAATCAACGGCCTGGTCGCGGAAAGCCTTGCAACCGCCGAGCTTGACGCGCTCATAAAAAAGCATTCAGTGGAATGCACGAAATGCAAAAGCAGGGAGTTTTCGCAGGTCCGCAAATTCAACATGATGATGAAAGTCGACATCGGCGCGACAGGCGACAATCCGTGCTATCTGCGACCTGAAACCTGCCAGAGCATTTTCCTGGATTTTCCGAGAATGTTCAAGACAATGCGCGGCAGGCTCCCCCTCGGGATCGGCCAGGCCGGAAAATCTTTCAGGAACGAGATTGCCCCGCGCAACACGCTTTTGAGGGCGCGCGAGTTCGGCCAGATGGAAATCGAAATATTTTTCGACCCCGACAAAATAAACGACATTGACGGTTTTTCCGGGGCCGAAGGCTACAAGCTCAATTTGTGCCTTGTAAAGGACAGGAAAACGCACGCCATTTCCTGCAGGGACGCGGCGGAAAAGAAAATCGTTTCCGGAAAGCTTGTTGCGTATTACCTTGCAAGGGTCCAGCAATTTTACTTCGAACTCGGGATCCCGGTTGAAAAAATGCGGTTCCGCGAACTTGAAGCCGATGAAAGGGCGTTTTATGCAAAGGAAACCTGGGACTTCGAAGTTGAAACCGATTTGGGCTGGATTGAGCTCATGGCGTGCAATTACCGCACCGACTATGATTTGAAAGGCCATGCAAAGCAGAGCAGGCAGGCGCTTAGCGTGAAAGAGGATGGCAAAGAAGTTTTGCCGCACGTATTCGAGCTTTCCGCCGGAATTGACAGGGCATTTTACGTTTGCCTCGACCTGGCGTTCAGGAAGGAAAAGCGCGGGCCGGAGGAAAGAATCTATTTGAAACTGCCGGCAAAAATCGCCCCCTTCGCATTGGGCATTTTCCCGCTTGTCAAAAAGGACGGCCTGCTGGAAAAGGCGAGGGAAATCTTCAACGAACTCAACGCCTTTGAATTCGACATCCTGTTCGACGAAAGCGGCAGCATAGGCAAGCGTTACGCGCGCATAGACGAAATCGGCGTGCCTTACGCAATAACAATCGATTACGACACGATGAAGGACAACACCGTAACTTTGCGCGAACGCGATTCAATGGAACAGAAGCGCGTCAAGGCTGACAGCCTGCCGGAACTGCTGTGGAAGCTTTCAGCGGGCAAAGCCGGGTTTTCCAAAATATAAAAAGCAAATTAAACCTTTCCGCACAAGCTTTTTTTGCCATTGCAAAAAAACCTTGGAAAAGAGGCGACGCGCAAAAGCTTTTTTCACGGAACTGCAGTTTCCGCCCCGGTAGCTCAGCGGTAGAGCACTCGCTTCGTAAGCGAGTGGCCGAGGGTTCAAATCCCTCTCGGGGCTAGCCGTCGCGCCCGGCTGGTGCGCGACGGGTATTGCAATTGCAATACCCATCTGCCTTAGGATTTTGGAAAAAAGCCCGCAAAAACGGCTTCGCAACGGCTACGCAGTTTCGGCTGCGTGGAGCGAAACTAAGGCGTATTGCAGTTGCAATACGCCGAGTAATCTATTTTGTATAAAACGTCAAGCGTCTGTTTTACCTGAATCTTGCGGTTGCATGGATTTTTCTTTTGTTGTTTTCCAGGTGCCTGTGCGCGATGTCGGCGCCGACATGGGTTATGTGGGGGTCAAGCATTGCTGCCCTGTGGCTGGGGCTGTCCATCCACAGCTGGACTATTTTTTCGGCTATCTGCCATGGCTCGAATGGTTGACTGTGCGGTCCGCGCCACTCATACGAAGCGACGTTCTCGAGCACGTTTGGGCGGAGATGTTCCGGCGCGTGGGCGAGTCCCGGCTGGTCTATGTCGTGTTCCGAATGGGCTTTTGCTGCGTGCGCAAGCCCTTCATCCAACTGTAATGGCGGCAAACCGTGTTTTCCGCGCTCCCAGTTTATGAGGTTGAGCAGATGGATTCTCATGTCTTCAGGCATGTCTTTCACCCGCTTGGATTGATTTGCACCAGCTTGTCGATTTCTTCCTCTTCGTCGGCGTGCGTCAGGGGATTCTCGTACTTGTAGCCGAGCCTGCAGTTCTGGCCGTTGACTTCCTCTATCGTGCCCCTCACTCCGGTGGGCGCGCTTGCCGTGAAGTAAACTGTTTTAGTCTCGCCCTTTTTGATTTCGGTTATGAGCGGTTCTGTCAGCTTGAGCCATTCGACTGTGCAGTCGCCGGGGTTTTTGACGAAAACCTGTATGTTCTGGATGTCCAGGTCGCTGTCGTTCTTCAGGCTGAAGCTCGCGGTTTTTTCCTCGTATTTCTGCTGGGCTTCAAGCCATTTCACACTGTATACGCTTGTCTGAATCGAATACGCCAAATCGATTTTCGCTTCGTCCGCAATTTCAATCAGGAGCTCGGCCTTGATGGGCCTGTCGAGGCTTTCACCGCTCAGCACTATGAGGCCGTTGATGGTTTCCTTTTTGGCGGTTATCGGCACGTCGACCCTGAGCTGGTCGGAGTAAGTGCCCTTCGAATCAATGGAATCGATTTTTTGGCCTTTTATGAAAGTGAACCAGCCTTCGGCATCCCTGTTCGCGGAGCCTGCGATTTCAAGCGAAAGCGAAAGGTTTTTGGCGGGATAATTGTTGCCGTTCTTTATCTGGATTTCCTTTGAACTGTTCGCGCCTGCCCTCATCCTGCCGAAACTGATTTTTGCCGTTGCAAAACCTATGTTGAGTTTGGGCACAACCTTGAACGCGAGGGTTGCGGTTGAGTTCGTGAACCGCACCTGGATTTTAGTTTGCTTGTCGTCGCCGGAAGCGGCGTTCTTGATTTTGATTGTATCCGAGATGGTTATCGAAATTGCCGCTTCGGCTTTTCCTTTTGCGGGGACGGAGAGCTTTGAAGGCTCGATTGAAATTTCGACGCCTTCAATGGGCTTTTTGTCAAGCTCCGGCAGCAAAAGCTCTACTTCCGCGGGCTTGTCGCCTTTGTTTTCCAGCGAAATTGTTCCGGCGACGGTCTGGCCGGCCCGGATGCTTGTCTCGTCAAGCAGGACGCTTTCGATTGAAACCCTGATGTCTTTTGGCAAAACCAATTGTATTTCGCCGTCATTCTCGATTGAGATGGTGTCGCGGAATGGCTTGAAACCCTGCGCCGTTATTGCGACTGTGTAAGTTCCCTTGCGCACGCGGAAGGAATTGCCCTGTCCTGCGCCAGGCAGAACCGCTTTTCCTGATTCATCGGACAACTGCATGCTGTCCGGCTCGACAATGTTTTTTTCGGAGTCGACCGCGGTTATGGTGATGTTTCTCATGCTGCCGGCGAAAAAATCGTAGGCGAAATAGGCTATGGCGAGCACGGCGATTATTGCAATGATTTTGCCGAGGTTTTTCGTCACAATGTCCAGCGGCTTTTGCCCCTCTTCCTGCCCGCCCAAGTCATCCGAATAGGCTGGCTGTTCAAACCTGTCAAAATCCGCCATATTCGCACCATTGCCTTTGACTGCCCCTACAAAAAGGTTTTAATCTAATAAAACTGATTACTTATTAAATAAGTTTTTGCTTTTGGTGTTCTCATGGCGGACGGCGATTCTGTGGGCTTGGCGGATTCGGATGCGTTGCCGGTTTTTGCCGTCGTAACCGTTGTCCTGCTTTTTTCCGTGGCTTTCCTGGTTTTCATGCTTGCCCAGCAGCGCGGCAGCGAGCCTTTTTCCGAGGTTTTTTTCCGGCTTGACTCCCTGCCGGAAAAGGTTAATGCCGGTGAAGATTTTTCGTTTGCGTTTGCGGTAAACAATCACGAGGGCCAAAGCATCAAATACGATTTTGAGGTTCTATCCGAGGGCAAAATCCTGGAGTTCGGCGCCTTTTCCGTTGCGCCCGGAGGTTCAAAGGAAAAGCCTGTTTCAATCAGGCTTGGCGCTGCCGGAAAGCAAAAGGTTTCAGTCAGGGTTTCCTATGCTTCTGGCGGCAAAAAGGAGCAGGAAATTTTCTTCTGGGTCGAAGCGGTTTAAATTTCCGCGATTTTTCCGGCAATCGTGTCGATTTCAAATGCCCTTCCCTGCGGAAACGGTTCCGACTGTCCGACCGGGCCTTCTAAGAACATTTTCTTTATCGCCTTGCTGGTGCCGGAATGCGAGACCACCAGAATCGTCCCGTGTTTTTGGTTGTTTACCGTGCCGTCAAAAAAGGCGCGCACTCTTGATTCAAGTTCCGCGAAAGATTCCCCGCCCGGCATCTTTGCCGAAGAATAGTCTTTTTCGCATTGGGCGAAGTATTCCGGAAATTCCCGCATGTTTTCCTCGCGGGTTTTTCCCTCGCCTTTTCCATAGCTTTTTTCCCTGAGCAGCCTTGAAGCGACGAGCGGCGTGCCATTGTGGAATTTTGCGATTTCCTGCGCTGTTTGCAGCGCCCTTTGCATGTCGGAGGAAAAAATGGCGTCAAACCTGAAACGCCTGAGCTTTTCCGCAAGTTTGCCTGCCTGAATGATTCCGTTTTGGTTTAGCGGCAGGTCCGTCTGGCCCTGGATCCTGTGCTGCAGGTTCCAGTCGGTTTCGCCGTGCCGCACAAGGACGATTATCATAGATTAAATGGGAAAGAAAAGGAATTTATTGGCTTTCCCATTTTGCCCTTATTTTGCGATTCCGAGTTCGGCCAGAACCCTGTCCATTTCGGCCTTCGACTTGGCGGTGATGTCCACCAAAGGCAATCGTGGAATGCCTGCGCCATAGCCCATTTTGCGCAATGCATAGTGCGTGGGGCAGGGGTTTGTTTCGATGAAGATTGCCTTGAACAGTCCGTGCAGGGTTTTTTCGATTGCTTCCGCCTCTTCGAACTTTCCTTCAAGGGCAAGCCTGATGTATTCGGCTGTCTGCCCGGGAGCGATGTTTGCGGCAACCGAAATGCAGCCCGTGCCCCCGGCCCTGATCACTTCAAGCGTCAGGGGGTCGTCGCCTGAAATGACGCTGAACGGCATGTCGCTTGTTTCGGCGATGATTTTTTTTATCTGCTCAATGTTGCCGGAGGCTTCCTTGATTGCGATGATGTTTGAATATTCTTTTGCCAGCCTGACAGTGGTGTCGGGCTCGATGTTCTTGCCCGTTCTGCCGGGAACGTTGTAGACCACAAGTTCGCCCTGGATTGCTTCCGCTATCTTTCCGTAATGCTGGAACATTCCTTCCATTGTCGGCTTGTTCTGGTAAGGCGAAATCTGCATGTGGATGCACGGCCCGATTTCCCTTTCGACTTTTTTCGCAAATTCGATTGCCTCGCGCGTGCAGTTGCTGCCGTCGCCCGCCAAAACCATGAATTTTTCAGGCGTGTTTTCGCGCGCAAACTTTATGAGCCTGACCTGCTCGTCGACCGTCATTGCCGCGGCATGCCCCGTGCAGCCCGCCGGCACGACTCCCGTGACGCCGTTTTCAGTCACGTATGCTATCAGTTCTTTCAGGCAGTCCCAGTTTATGGCGTGGTTGAGCCTGTCCCCGTCTTCCTTCATCGGCGTGATGAGCGCCGGAAAGCAGCCTTTGAGCTTTTTCGCCATGATTTGTTTCACCTCAAAACTTTTTTGTTTTTTGCTTTTGTTTTTGAAAATCTCTTTGCTTTGCTTTTTTGCCGGCCGCCTCATTTGAGCGTTTCTTTCATCCAGTCGCTGATGTGGTAGAATCCTTTTTTGCCCCGGATCCATTGCGCGGCTTTGAGCGCGCCGAAGGCAAATCCCTCACGTGTCCTTGCGATGTGCGACAATTCAATGGAATCGAATGCGGAGTCGAAGACGACCGTGTGCGTGCCGGGCACGAAGCCGCCCCTCACCGATGCGAGGTGCAGTTCGTCGGGCTCTATTTTGCGGTCAAGCCTTTCCGTGGCAATCCTGGTTTTGCGCGCAATGTTTTTTGAAATTATCCTGCCGATTTCCTCGGCCGTGCCGGAAGGCGAGTCCTTTTTCCTGTTGTGGTGTATTTCGTAAGCGAAAACGTCGTATTCGCCCAGGCCGTCCATTGTGTTGCAGGCCTTTTCAAGTATGCGGTAAAATGCGTTGACGCCGAGGGAAAAATTGCCGGCGTAAACCATGCCAATGCCGGATTGTTCCACGATTTTTTTTGCCTCTGCCGTGTGCTCATACCACCCCGTGGTGCCCATGACGATGTTTTTCCTGAGCGATGCGAGCTTGGTGATGTTCTGCAATGCCGCCTGGGGCACAGAAAAGTCTATGCAGGCGTCCGCGCCCTTCACGCTTTCAGCGGAAATTTCCGTGAACTTTGCGCCTTTTGCGGAGGGGTCGATTGTGGAAACCACGTTTATGCCGAGCTCTTCCGCCTTCTGGCCTATAAGCTGGCCCATTTTGCCGAAACCGACTATGGCTATGTTCATTGCACCAACCCCGATTTTACCACAAAATACTCTTTACGAAAAACATTAAAAAACTACTTTTTTGCTACGAATCTCGTAGCGCGCTTTTATGGCCTATTGCCTTACCCGGCTTATTGCATCGGCAATAAGCCTTGGTTTCGGACCAGCCGGACGAAACCGGCTTTTTATGATTCTATCATTCTTATCCTGAATGTTTTCGCCTTTATGCAGTCGAGCCTGTCGATCTGCCTGAGCGCCTCGCCTATTTTTTTCTCGCTTGCGGCATGCGTTGTCAGCACTACCGGCACTACTTCGCCTTCGCCGTACCTTTCCTTCTGGATTATAGATGCAATGCTTATGCCGCTGTCGCCCAGGGTTTTGGAGATTTTTGCCATGACACCCGGAACGTCCACGACCGTAAAGCGAAGGTAATGCCTTGTCTCCATTTCGTCGAGCCCTTCAAGCTTCATCGAGTCGAACTTTATCGATTCGCTTCTCACGGCATGCCGTGCGATCTTTTTCGCTATTTCGACTATGTCTGAAACCATTGCGGAAGCTGTCGGCATCATGCCCGCCCCTTTTCCGGAAAACAGCAGGCTGCCGCACGCATCTCCTTTCACCTGAATGGCGTTGAACTCGTTGCGGATGTCGGCAAGCATGTGGTCTTTCGGCAGAAGCGTCGGATGCACTCTCGCCTCAAGCTTTCCCGCGTTGTTGTGCAGGATTGCCAATAGCTTTATAGTGTAACCAAGCTCTTTCGCGTACTCTATGTCCCTTTCCGTTATCTGCGTGATGCCTTCCTTCAGGATGTCTTTTTCCGTGATGTGCGCGCCGAACGCTGTGAGGGCCAAAAGCACCAGCTTGTGCGCGGAATCGCTTCCGTCAATGTCAAGTTTCGGGTCGGCTTCCGCAAAGCCTTTTTCCTGCGCCAGCTTCAGTGCCTGGGCAAAGTCCATGCCGTCCTCGGACATTCTCGTGAGAATGTAATTGCACGTGCCGTTGACTATGGTGTGGACGAACTGAATGTCGTTTGCGACAAGGCTTTCGCGCAAAACCTTTATGATCGGAACAGCGGCGCAGACGGACGCCTCAAAGCCTATGAGCACGTTTTTTTCCTTAGCCTTCCTGAAAATCCCGTAGCCCTGTTCGGCAAGCAGCGCCTTGTTGGCTGTAACGATGTGCTTGCCGTTCGCGATTGCGCCGTCAAAGATTTTTTTCGCGTCGGTCGTGCCGCCGATCGCCTCGACGACAATGTCGATTTCGGGGTCGGAGATTATTTCCCTGAAATCGGTTGAAAGCAGTTCCTTTGGAATGTCGACCGGCCGCTTTTTCGACCCGTTTTTCACGCAGACTCTTTTCACTTCGAGCCCTGTGCCGATCCTCTCGGAGAGCTTGGCGTTCTTTTCAGTGAGAAGCCTGTATACACCTGCCCCGACCGTGCCGAAGCCGATCAGGCCGACTTTTATCGTGCCGTTTGCCATTGCTAAAAGTGTTCCACTGAAGCTTATTTAATTGTTATTCAGTTGCCTGCGATCGGCGAAAACGGTTTTTTAAACAATTCCGTGCCCTATCCTTAAAACCGGTTTTGGAATGTTTTTTCATGTTTGAGGACAGGCTCAACCCGAACGCTAAAAGGCTGCTTGAGGCGCCCTATCCTTTCAAGGCGGTCGACGAAGGCAAGGAACTCGCGCAGAAAAAATTCGGAAAGGAGTTCTTGATAGACTTCGGCGTAGGCGATCCCACTGATGCCACGCCTGAAATAGTCCGCAATGCCTGCAAGAGGGCGGTCGACGAGGAAAAATGTTCCGGCTATCCGGTCACTGCCGGAACAGGCGATTTGCGCGAAAGCATTTCGGGCTGGCTCAAAAAGCGGTTCAATGTTTCCGTTTCAGCCAACGAGATTGTTTCGACTTATGGCGCCAAGTATTCGTGCTTTGTGGTTCCGAGGCTGTTCATTGACGCGGGAAAAGGCGAGCACGCGATAGTGCCGAATCCGGGTTATCCTCCTTACTCGTCAGGCACGATTATCGCGGGCGGGATCCCGCACTATTACAATCTCCTGCCCGAAAACGATTTCGAGCCGGATTTCGAAAGCATTCCGCAAAGCGCCGTGAAAAAGTCGAAGATTTTGTTCCTGAACTCGCCGCAGAGCCCTACGGCGAAAATCTACGCAAAGGAAAAGCTGAAGGAAGCAGTTGATTTCTGCAACGACAACAAAATCGTTCTTGTCTCGGATGAATGCTATTCCGACCTGTATTTTGGGGAGCCGCCTCACAGCATATTTGAAATCAAAGGAAGTGAAAATTGCGCAATCGTGCTCAATTCTTTGTCGAAGCGAAGCATGATGACAGGCTATGCCACGGGCTTTGTTGCGTCAAAGAATCCGGTTCTGCTCAATGCCTTCAAGCGCATACAGGACAAGTCAGTGCAGGGCGTGGCATCTTTCATCCAGGCGGCGTCAGCCGCGGCATTTTCCGATGAAAGGCATCCGGTTGAAATGAGAAAGATTTACAAGGAAAGGCTTGACATAATCGCGCCCGCGCTGAATGCGATCGGCTGCGAGTTCATGATGCCTGAGGGAACGTTTTTCCTGTGGGCAAAAATTCCAGCCCGTTTTTCCTCGCCGCAGAAATTCTGCGAGTGGCTGCTCATGGAAAAGGGCATAAACTCCGTGCCGGGCAACCTGATAAGCGAAACCGTCGGCGGCGTGAATCCGGGAAAGGACAGGGCGAGGTTTGCGCTGGTTCCGCAGATTGAAAGGGTGAGAGAAGCGGCAAAAAGGCTTTCGGAATAAAATGTCTGTCATGGAACTGATGCAATGCGGATGAATGGTTCACAATGCGCGTAAAGTTTTCAAAAATCCACGGTCTCGGCAATGATTTCATTGTCCTCAACGAATTGAAGGCGAAGGCGCTGCCGGACGAAATGAAGGCAGCGTTTTCCAAGGCTTTCTCGAAGAGAAAGTTTGGCGTCGGCTCTGATGGAGTGTTGGTGCTGGGACCGTCGAAGAAGGCGGATTTCCGGATGACGGTTTTCAATGCAGACGGCAGCAGGGCCGAGGAATGCTTCAACGGCCTGCGCTGCGTTTCGCTTGAATTTTTCCTTGTTTCAGGGAAGAAAGAGTTTTCCATCGAAACGGACACGAAAACAGTCAAGGCAAAGATAATATCGTTTGACAAGGCGGAAAACCTGGCGATCGTGCAGACCGAATTCTTCGGGGACATGAAGGTTGAGGCAAAGGACTCGGCAATTGAAATCGATGGCGAAAAGTTCAATTACGATTTCGTCAATGTCGGCAACCCGCATGCCGTAATATTCACCAGACAGCCGGTCGACAAAATCGATTTGGAGCGCATCGGCCACAAGATTGAATACCACAAAAACTTTGCGCCCGGCCGCACGAACACGGAGTTTGTGAACATTGTTTCGGACAGGCACGTGAGGATGAGGGTGCACGAGCGCGGGGACTGCGAAACTCTTGCATGCGGCTCAGGTTCCGTTGCAATCGTATTGGCGGGAATTGCCTCCGGAACGCTGAAAGCGGGTGACTGGATAATAGTGAGCAATCCGGGCGGGGATTTGAAGATCAGAAAGGACGGGAACGTGCTGGTGCAGGGCCCGGCGCAGAAGGTTTTCGAGGGCGAGCTGGATGCAAAGGCAATGGTTTGAAAGCGAAGGGCATTTGGAAGTGAAGGCGAACAGGCTCCTGTTCGCGGGCGCTGACGCAGCAGGCCTGGCCGCAGAGTTCGGCACCCCGCTTTATGCCTACAATCCTGAGCGCATAAGGCAGAATTTCCTGCGCGTCAAAAAAGCGTTTGAAAAGCATTCCGACGGGAAGTTCGACATCCATTATGCGATGAAGGCGAATGCTAACCTTTCAATCCTCAAACTCCTGAAGGCGGAAGGCGCTAAGGTTGACGCGACGAGCCCGCAGGAGGCAATGCTTGCATTGAATGCCGGCTTCAAGGCTGAAGAAGTTTTGTTCACGGGCACTTCGGTTTCCGATGACGATTTCAGCCAGCTCATCAAATCTGGCGTGCAAATTAACGTTGACTCGGTTTCGCAGATCCACAGGCTGGCAAAGCTTGGCTACAAGGGAAAGTTTTCATGCAGGTGGAATCCCGGCGAGGGAATGGGCATCGGCCTGAATCCGAACGTGATAACCGCGGGCAAATTCATAAAGTTCGGCGTGCCGGAACACAATGTTTTGAAAGCCTACAGGCTTGCGGCTGAAAGCGGAATGAAGATTGCGGGATTGCACCAGCATCTCGGCTCCGGCTGGCTTGGCGATGATTTGCCCGTATTCTTGAAGGGCGTTGACAAGACGATTGCGCTTGCAAAGCAGATTGAAAAGGAAACAAAGGCAAAGCTTGAATTCATCGACTTCGGCGGCGGGCCGGGCATTCCATACAGGAAAGAGGACAAGGCGTTTCCGATTGAAGAGTATGCAAAAGGCCTGTGTTCCAAAATGAAGGAATCGGGGCTTGACGCGGGCATCAAGATCGAGCCGGGCAGGTATGTTGTCGGCGATGCCGGCATTCTTTTGGCGGAAATCAATACAGTCGAGGAAAAATTCGTTCCCATAATCGGCGTCAACGCCGGCTTCAATACGCTGGCGAGACCGGCATTGTATGGCAGCTACCACGAGCTACTGGTGTGCGAAAACGTTTACTCTGCGGAAACAAAAGAGTTTTTGGTCGCCGGCAATTTGTGCGAGTCGACGGATGTTTTCACTGAAAGCAAAAAGCATCTGCGCAGAATGCCCGTGCCGAAAGAAGGGCAGACGCTTGCCTTCCTCAATGCGGGCGCGTACGGATTTGCAATGGCATCGCTTTACAACCTGAGGCCGAGGCCGAAAGAAATCTTCGTGGAAAAAGGCAAGGCGAAAGTTGTGGGAAAAGGCGACAGTTTTGATGATTTGCAGAAAATTTTTTGAATTATCGCTTGGCGTGGAAAATCGCTTGACACTGGCTGCTTTTGGGCGAACAATTAAAGTTGTCAGGGTTATCTTTGACGTTTTCTTACTCTTTCAGCCATATCTTCATCGGCTATTTCGCTTATATCATTTATTGTGATTGTACCCTTCGCAATCCACTGCACAAGCCTGTCAGCGAATCTGTCTCGCCAATAAGGATCCCTGCTGTTAAACCCAGCATCTAAAGCAATACTAAACGCCCTAGCCAAATCTTTTCTGCCTGCTGAATCGCCGCCACTTCTGCCTGGTGGTTGTCCTTCACTGCGTCGCCTAGAAGGCCTTCTTCCCGATGGTTCGCGCATTTTTCATCCCTCCGTCTGATATTCATTTCATTCTTTTCCTAGCATTTATTTTTTCGCCTTTTTGCCCGCGCGCTTTTCCCTGAGGCTTTCGATTTTTTCCTCCAGCTTCTGCTTTTCCGCCTGGAAGTGCGCGTGCAAATGCTTGTTCTTGTTTTCCGATTCGGAAAGCATTTTTTCCCTTTCAGACACAATGCCCCTGAAATGCCTCAGCAGTTCGTCTTTTTCCTTGACTTCCTCGATCAGGGAATTTATGGTGTGCGACAATTTTTCCTCCGCCTCGCGTTTCGCGGCAAGCTTGCTTTCCTGCAAATGGATGAGTTCGCTTGAATACTGCGAGCGCAGCTTCATGGTTTCATGTTCAATGTCGACAATCACTTTTTTCGCGTAATCGCGTTCCTTCTTCAGTAGCGTCATGAGGTCGGATTGCTTCACCAGGAAGTCGTCGGTCGATTCATCCAAAACGCTTGCCTTCCTTTCAAGCTCCGTGAACTCGAACTGCATTGCCTCGACCTTTTTCCTGAATTCCCTGAAGCCTGTTTCAAGCTCTTTTGCCTGCACGCCGAGCCTTCTTCCAACCGCGGCGATTTCGGCTTCAAGGTCCGCGGAAGTTTCCTCCTGCACCATTCCAAAAAAGCTTTTCTTGCGCATGCTTTCGAACTTTTCCTTCACTTCCTGCAATTCGGTTTCCTTGGCTTTGAGCAAATCCAGCAGGTGCTGGGAAGTCTGCCTTCCGGGAAACGCAGGCAGTTCGTCCTTTTTTGCCGCAACTGAAACCCTTTCCGCAAAATAGCGGCACCTGAGGAGAATGGTCAAAACCTTTTCCTGCATTGACGAGTAAAGTTCCGGCACCCCGCTTTTTTCCAGCTCGTTGACAATGGTTTGCATTTCGCTTTTCCTGCTTTCAAGTTCGAGGTTGCGCTCCAGCACTCCAACCGTGCGCGCGAACTCCAAAAACAGCGGCGAAAAGTCTATGCTGTCCTTCTGCGTGTGCTTCAAATAAAAGTCTGTGTCCTCGAACACTTTTTTCAGTTCATGCAGGCCGGCAACGGAATGTCCGAGCGAGCGCGCAAAATCCTGTGCGGCAAAGGAACGCCAGTCCTTGGATGAAACTGCGTCGTGCAAAGCATTGATTTTTTCGACAAGCCTGTTCTCGAATTCTGACAGCTGTAATTCCATGCAAAAACCCGCAAAAGCGGTTACAATAATGCCTTTTTTGGTTTAAATTCTTGCGCCTGCCGGTCCGGGGCTTTTTTTTCGCCTTGCCCGTCGCCTTTAAATTTTGGAAGCGCCTATTCTTTCCAGGCCTTCCAACATGCAGCTTGTTTTCGACAACGGCATAGCCATAGAACCGGGAAAGGAATTCGTCATCGACCCCCACAGGTCGCCGAAAACGGAAACGGCTGTGATTTCACACTGCCATTCCGACCACGTTTCCCTGAACAAAAAAACGCGTTTCCTGATGTCAAATGAAACCCTTGCATTGGTGAAAAACATTTACAAAAAAGCCGGCACTGCAAGGCTTGAGGGAATGGCTTTCAAAAAAAAGTTTGACATAAACGGCTTCGAAGTGAGCCTGCACAACTCCGGCCACATCCTCGGCGGAAGCCAGGTGCTGATGGAAAACGGTTCAAGCATTGCCTTCACATCCGATTTCAAATTTCAGGATTCCCTGATCCAGCAAGGCGCTGAAGTGCTCAAGGCCGATGTCCTGGTGATGGAAACGACTTTCGGCCTGCCCCAGTATTCTTTTCCCGACAGGGAAAAGGTTTACGCGGACATCGGAAAATGGGTTGACGAGAACGCGGAAAAAAACAGGTTTGTCGTGCTGGCAGGGTATGCGGCGGGCAAGGCGCAGGAACTCACTGCGACCGTGAACAATTATTCGAAGCAGACGCCTTTGGTGCACGAATCGGTTTTCGGCAACAACGAGGTTTACGGGCAATGCGGCGTCAAGCTCGGTGAATACCTGAAGCTTGACCACAACCTCAAGGACTCGAATGTGCTGATCCTGCCGCCCTCGCTTGCAAGCCCGCAATTGTTCCAGGCGCTGGAATTTTCAACCGGCAAAAAAGTGGTTTCCGCTTTCTGCACGGGCTGGCAGCACAGGGGCTTTTTTGACAAGACTTTTCCGTTGTCCGACCACGCGGACTTCAATGGTTTGCTTGAATACGTGAAGCAATGCTCGCCGAAACTCGTTCTGACAATGCACGGCTTTGAAAAGGAATTCGCTGGCTTTGTGCAAAGACGGCTGGGGGTTCCGGCAAGGCCCTTGTCCAAGAAAGGCCAGAAGACGATGGCGGAGTTCGCTTAGCGCAGGCATTAGTGCGCGCGGGCACGCGCTCTGAAAACCTTTAAAAGCCCTTTTTGCGAGAAATTGTAGTCGGATTTTCATGAAACGGACGCATACCTGCGGCGGGCTTGACGAAAAAAGCGTGGGCAAGAAGGTCGTTTTGAACGGCTGGATTGCAACGAGGCGCGACCACGGCAGCCTCACTTTTGTTGACGTGCGCGACAGGTACGGGACAACGCAGGTCGTCTTCAATCCCGAAGTGAACAAAAAGGCGCATGAAGTTGCGGCAAAGCTGAAAGACGAGTTTGTCGTTTCAGTGCAGGGAACGGTCGCGGAGCGGCCGAATGGCACGGAAAACCCGAAAATTCCGACGGGCCGCATTGAAATCGTCGCCGACACCGTTGAAATACTGAACGAAAGCGAGGCACTGCCTTTTCCGATCGAGTCAAGGATTCCTGTCAACGAGGACATGCGGCTGAAATACCGCTATTTGGATTTGCGCAAGCCGGAAATGCAGAAAAACCTCATTATGCGGCACCGCGTAGTGAAAACAGTCAGGGACTATTTTGACGCTTTGGGCTTCATTGAAATCGAAACCCCTGTCCTGGCGAAGTCGACTCCGGAGGGAGCGCGCGACTATCTTGTTCCGAGCAGGGTGCATGCCGGAAAGTTTTTTGCCCTGCCGCAGAGTCCGCAGCTGTTCAAGCAGTTGTCGATGGTTGCAGGCTTCGACCGCTATTTCCAGGTCGCAAAATGCTTCCGCGACGAGGATTTGAGGGCGGACAGGCAGCCGGAATTCACGCAAATCGACCTGGAAATGTCGTTTCCCGAGCGCGAGGAATTCTTTTCAATAATGGAAGGCATGGTGAAAGCCGTTTGGAAAACCTCGCTCGGAATCGGCGTGAAAACGCCTTTCCCGCGCATGACCTTTGACGAGGCAATGTCTAGGTTTGGAAGCGATAAGCCGGACACAAGGTTCGGCCTCGAGCTTGCGGACATTTCAGAGGAAGCAGGCAAAGGCAATTTCGAGGTATTCAAAAGCATTCTGCGCAACGGCGGCAAAGTGAAGGGCATCAATGCAAGCGGCTGCGCAAACTTTTCAAAATCCCAGCTTAAAACACTCGAGGAAACGGCGAAAGTCTTCAAGGCAAAAGGCCTCGTTACTGCAAAGGTCACCAGGGAAGGATTGGACTCGCAGGTTTCAAAGTTTTTTGACAAAAAAATCCTGGATGCAATCGCACAAAAACTGCAGGCAAAGGAAGGCGACCTCCTGCTCATTGTCGCGGGGCCGGAAAAAATCGTTTCCGATTCATTGTCCGCGTTAAGGCTGCATTTGCGCGATGAACTGAAGCTTGTGAAACCCGATGACTTCAAATTCGTCTGGATAACCGATTTTCCGATGTTCGAGTGGAGCGAGGAAGAGCAGAGGTGGAATGCCATGCACCACCCTTTCACTTCGCCGAGAAAAGAGGACATAGCTTTGCTTGACAGGTCTCCGGAAAAGGCAAAGGCAATGGCGTACGACCTTGCAGTGAACGGCGTCGAGCTCGGCGGCGGCAGTTTCAGGATTTACTCGCAGGAACTGCAGTCAAAAATCTTCGACATCCTCAAAATATCGCGGGAGGATGCGCAGAAAAAATTCGGCTTTTTGCTGGAAGCCTTCAAATACGGCGCCCCGCCGCATGGTGGAATAGCCTTCGGCCTTGACAGGCTGGTTGCAATGGTTACAGGCAACGAAAGCATCCGCGAAGTGATAGCCTTTCCGAAAAACAAGGCCTGCATTTCAATGATGGACAACGCGCCAAGCGAAGTCAGTGCAAGGCAACTCAAAGAGCTGAGCATAAAGCTCGACCTCGAAGAAGGCCTTCCGGGCAAAAAGGATAAGGCCTGACTGTTTCTGGTTTTTAAACATTTTCAAGCTACACTTTTGTCTATGCCAAAGCCGAAAGTTGACAATGCGCTTCTTCTGAAGGTCGCAAAAAATGCGCGGTTAAACCTGACCGCCGCGGAAGCGAAAAAATTCCTTCCCCAGCTGCAGGAAATCGTTGAGGCATTCTCGAAGCTTGACACGCTCGACGTTTCAAAAGAGCAGCCTTCGTTCCAGCCTTTGCCGCTTAAAAACGTTTTCCGCGAGGACAAGGTTGAGGAAAGCCTTTCACAGGAAGACGCGCTGTCCAACGCAAGGCACAAAAAGGACGGCTATTTCAGGGGCCCGAAGGTGGTGTGATTGCCGGACTACAAAAAAATCGCGGACTATTTTTTCGAGGCGGGCGCCTTGAAATACAAGAAGCGCTCGGGCTGGTGGGTTGCCGGAATTGACAATCCTGAAAGCATCGCCGAGCACTCGCACCGCACGGCATTGATTGCATTCGTTTTGGCGAAGCTTGAAGGGGCAGATGCGGATAAGGCCGCGGCAATGAGCGTTTTCCATGACATGCCCGAGGCGAGGGTAACCGATCTGCATAAGGTCGCACAGCATTACATTGATTCGACCGAAGCCGAAGACCTTGCGGCAAGGCACCAGTCGGAACAATTGCCGGAGGACATCGGCACGGGACTGCTTGCACTATTCCGGGAATTCAATGCGCAGAAAACGGCTGAGGCGATAATTGCAAAGGACGCTGACCTTCTGGAAGTTGCATTGCAGGGAAAAGAGTATTTCGACAACGGCTACAAAAAATGCGTGGAATGGTTTGAGCGCGCGGGAAAGGAACTCAAAACGGATAGCGCGAAAAAAATCTTCAAAGAGGCAATGAAGTCTGACGGCGTGTGGTGGAAGGGCCTCAAGGCGAAAATCCGCTGAACAAACGTGGTGCGATTGAAAACAAGGAAACCGCAGTCCGCAAGGGAATTCGTTTCAGACGCTTTGCGTGGCAATGTTTCGGTTGAAGAGCACACGCACAAAATCCTCGAAGAAATAAAAAAATCGAACAAAAAATTCCGCCATTTCTGCGTTGTCTCCGAAAAAGAGGCTTTGGAGCAGGCAAAACTGCTTGACAAGGCGCGAAAGGATGGCGGGGCCAAAGGAAAGCTTTTCGGCCTGCCGGTTTCAGTGAAGGACTGCCTGTGCGTGAAAGGCGTTGAGACTAGGGCGGGGAGCCGCATTCTTTCCGGCTACAAGCCGTTGTTTGACGCGGCCTGCATTGCGCGGGCGAAAGTTGAAGGCGCAGTCATAATCGGTAAGACCGTGCAGGACGAATTCGGTTTCGGCACTTTCAGCGTGAACACAGGCCTCGGCTTTGAAGTTCCAAAAAACCCTTTTGACGAAACGCGGTCGTGCGGCGGAAGCAGCGGCGGAAGCGGAGGCTTCACTGCCCTGACAGAGCATGCGCACGTTTCAATCGGCGAGAGCACGGGCGGCAGCATTGAGGCACCGGCTTCATTCAACGGCGTTGTCGGCTTTTGCCCTACCTATGGCAGGGTTTCAAGGTACGGCCTGCTGGATTATGCGAATTCGCTTGACAAAATCGGCCCCATGGCGAAAACCGTCGAAGACGCCGCGCTGATGCTTGAATGCATTGCGGGCCACGACAAAAACGATTCGACTTCGCTGAACGAGCCCGCGGAAAATTTTTTGGCTGCCGCCGGAAAAAGCGTGAAGGGATTGAAGGTAGGGCTTGTGAAGGAATTTTTCGGAAAAGGCATTGACGAAAAAGTCAAATCCGTTGTCATGCAGGGCGTTGACCGGCTGAAGGAAAACGGCGCGAAAGTGGGCGAGGTTTCACTGCCGTTGAACTCGGAGTTCGGAGTTTCCACGTATTACCTGATTGCGGTTTCCGAGGCCTCGACCAACCTCGCAAAATACTGCGGCATCCGCTACGGCTGCCAGGAAAGCCTTGAAGGCAACTTCGACGAATATTTTTCGAAAGTGCGGAGCAAACATTTTGGAGAAGAGGCAAAGCGCCGCATAATCCTTGGAACGTTTGCCAGGATGTCCGGCTACCGCGATGCTTATTACCTCAAGGCGATGAAGGTGCGCACCAGACTGATTGCGGAATTCAAGAAATCCTTCAAGGAATTCGACGCACTGCTCTGCCCTACAATGCCGGTAATTGCGCCCAAGTTTTCTGAAATCGAAAAATTGTCTCCGATGCAAAACTATGCCATGGACCTGTGCACGGTTCCCGCGAATCTGGCCGGCATACCGCACGTTTCCGTCAATGCCGGATTCTCAAATGGCCTGCCGGTCGGCATGATGCTCATGGCAAATCACCTGCAGGAAAAAACGCTTTTCAGCCTTGCTTCAAGCGCGGAGGCGGTAAAGTGACTTATACAACTGAAATGAAAACCGCGCTGAAGGCGGCGAAGGAAGCTGGAAAGATCGTGAAAAATTTTTTTGGAAACGCGGTGTCGCGCATGAAGACCGAAAAGGAGATAGTCACCGAGGCAGACCTTGAGGCTGAAAAGAAAATAATGTCCGTAATAAAAAAGGATTTTCCGCATGCGGTTTTCTGTGCAGAAGAGTTTTCATCAAAGCACGACGATTTTTCCGGCAAAGTTTGGGTTGTGGATCCGATTGACGGCACGCACAATTTTTCGCGCGGTTTTGAACATCATTGCATTTGCGTCGCGCTTGTTGAAGCGTACCGGCCGGTTTTGGGTGTGGTGCTCGCGCCCCAGCTTGGAAAGGTTTTCACGGCGGAAAAGGGGAAAGGCGCTTTTTTGAATTCGAAAAAGATTTTTGTGTCGGAAATTTCGCGCATGGGCGATGCATTTGCCCGCACGGGTTTTCCGGGAAGGCGCTACGGAAAGCCGTTACAGAACACTGAAAATTTTCGCAGATTCAATTCGGAGGTTGCATCATTGCATGTGCTTGGCTCCGCGGCCTTGGACATCTGCAGTGTAGGGGAAGGGAAAAGCGAGTTTTTCTGGTGCTTCGGCCTCAAGCCGTGGGACATCTGCGCGGCCGCCGTCATTGTGCGGGAAGCCGGCGGAAAGGTCTTGAACGAAAAAGGATTGGAGTGGAAGCCTGGCGACAGCTTTGTTTTCGCGTCGAACGGGAAAGTCACTGAAGCGTTTTACAAAAAATTTGACCTGAAGGGATGATTTATGCAAGGGCAGAAGCAGGGCGCATGGGTGAAAGGCTGGCTTGAAGGCAAAGGCCTGCAGTTCAGGTTTTTGGAGCACGCGCCCGCCAGGAAACCGGTTGACAGTGCGCGTGTCAGGGGCGTGCAGCTCAGGCAGATTGCCAAGACCCTGCTGTACATCGTGGACGGAAAGCCGTTGCTGGTTGTCCTGTCCGGTGACCGGAGCGTTGACGAGAAAAGGCTGGTGCAAATCGCGAATGCAAAGCTTGTCCGGCTTGCAAGTTCCGAGGAAGTCGAAAAGCACACCGGCTGCGTTGTAGGCCTCGTCCCGCCCGTGATTGATGGCGTGAAAAAAATTTTCGACAAACCATTGTTTTCAAACAATGAGATAAGCTTCAATGCCGGAATTGAAACCGCGGGCATAATAATTGCGCCGCAAAAACTGCTCAATGCAGTTGACAATTATTCGGTTGAACAGGTTTCCGGGCCCGCGCCAGTCATGGGCCTAGAAGTGCACGTGCAGCTGGACACGCAGTCAAAGCTTTTCTGCGGCTGTTCCACTGCCGAAGCTGAGCCGAATTCGCATTGCTGTGAAACCTGTCTTGGCATGCCGGGCAGCAAGCCGGTCCTGAACAGGAAAGCCGTCGACTTTGCATTGAAGCTTTGCCTTGCACTGGGCTGCAGGGTCAACAATGAATTTTTTTTCAGCCGCAAGACATACTTTTATCCCGACCTGGCGAAGGACTACCAGATAACGCAGTTCGAGATTCCGGTCGGGGAGAACGGCAGTGTAAAGCTGCCATCCGGCAAAACCATCCGCATAAGGCGCATCCACCTGGAAGAGGATCCCGCGGCATTGGTGCACGAGGGCGGCATTCACGGCTCGGCCTATTCCCTTATCGACTACAACCGTTCCGGCATTCCGCTGTGCGAGATTGTCACGGAACCGGATTTCGGAAAGCCGGAGGAAACGCGCGAATTCCTGGACGAACTGCTCAAAATGCTCGAATACCTGGAAGTTTTCGAGCAGGGAAAGAACACTTTGAAAGTCGATTCGAACGCCTCAATCGAGGGTTCCGAGCGCGTCGAAGTCAAGAACATTTCCGGCTTCCGGTTTGTCGAAAAGGCCCTAGAATTCGAGATTGCGAGGCAGAGAAAGGTTCTGTCAGCGGGGAAAAAAGTTGAAAGGGAAACAAGGTCGTTTGACGAGAAAGGCCTTGTGACGAAAAGGCTGAGGCTGAAGGAAACCGAGGACGACTACGGCTATATTTTTGATTCCGACCTGGTCAAAACCGTTGTTTTGGAAGCGGAACTGCATGAAATCAAGAAAGGCCTGCCGGAACTGCATTCCAATAAGGCGGGGCGCTTCGGCAGGGAATTCGGATTGGACGATTATACGGCAAAAGTGCTTTCATCCGACGCAACGCTTGGAAGGCTGTTCGAGGAAACAGCGAAAGGCGTTGAGCCAAAGCTTGCAGCCTCTTTCCTGACTCGCGAGCTTCTTGCAATCGCAAACCGCTCGGGCCTAGACCTGAAGCGGCTGAACCTTGAACCAGCCAAGATTGCGGGGCTACTGCGCCTGCTCGAACAGGGAAAAGTTTCAGAAAAGAACGCCAAGGAAGCGATGATTGCGTACGTCAATGAAAAAGCCGAGCCGCTGGATTTCCTCAAAAAGAACGATTTGCTGAAGGACGCCGGCTCGGGGGATGTTGATGCGGCAATAGCAAGGGTTGTCGCGGCAAACCCTGCCGCCGCGGCAGACTACAAAAATGGCGGGGAAAAGGCCTTGAACTTCCTGGTCGGATTGGCGATGCGCGAACTGCGCGGAAAGGCCGACGCAAAGCAGCTCGGGGAAAAATTCGCCAAACTGCTCAAATAGGCAAATTCCGGTTTTTGTACCAGGGCATAAATTGTACCAAAACTCCTTTATAAGCGCCCGGCAGCCTATATGTATAGGTTGCTTTTTTGGACACCTCACAATCCCAAAAAGGCTGGCTGGAAGGCTTTTTTTCCCTTCCTCCGCCCTTTTCTTTTTTTTGGTTCATTTTATTTGCATCAAAATTGGAATAATTTGTTCCGGAGGATTCCTGATGTTTTTGTCGAAAAGAATTTTGCCGATTGCTTTCATGGTTTTGCTGTCGTCCGCCGCTTTTGCGCAAAGCAAGGCGTGGGACTTCCTGCGGCCGGTGACTCAGCTTGCCCTCGACCTGGAAGTGCCCATCAAATTCGTGGTTTTGCTGTTTTCATCCGCGCTTCTCGCGCTGTCATGGCTTGCGCTGAAAAAAACCGGCTCGAAAAAATTCTTTTTCCTCGCCGGCGCGTTCGGCCTGTTTTCGCTGAAAATCCTGCTCACCCTGGCCGACATTTTCTTCAGCCCGGGCAGGTTCATGTCCGAAACCACGCTGAGCCTTTTTGACTTGTTCATATTGGCTGCGTTGTTTTTCGCGGTGCTCAAAAAGCAGTGACCAAAATGCCGGAACCAGTTGACGAAGGCCAAAAGGCGCTGGAACTGCAAAGCAGGGACAGGCTCTACAAGGCGATAGAGGAAAACCCGGGCCTGCATTTCCGCGAGCTCCAGAGGCGGAGCGGAATGGCAGTCGGCTCACTGCAATACCATTTACAGGTGCTTGAGCGCCACCATCTTGTGCGGATTGAAAAAACCGGCAAGTTCTCAAGGTTTTATTCCGTGAGGGGGCCGCAGCTTGGCGACAAGCAGGTTTTGATGTCGTTCCTCAGGAAGCCGACAGTGCGGAGGATAGTCCTTTTCCTGATTGAAAAGAAGCGCGCGGCAAACGACCAGATTTCCAAAAAATGCGAATTGTCCCCTTCAACAGTTTCATGGCACATGAACGAACTGCTGTCGAAAGGCATTGTCGGCAAGCGCAAGCGCGGCCGCAAAATAGCCTATTTCATTTCAGATCCCGTAGGCACGGCCGAACTCCTCAAAGGCTACAGGGAAAGCTTTGTCGACGAGCTCGTGGACAACTTTGTCCAGGTCTGGGATAATGTTTGACCAATTTTTTTGGCGCAGGTAACCGCTAATTTTCCTTTGCCCTTTTTTCCTTTATTTTGTCCAATTCGCCGAGTAGAAGCATGTTTGATTTTACTTCCTTTTCCTTTTTCGCATAATCGGCGTCCTTTTTCAATGCCTTGAAGCCGACGACAAGGGCTATTGCAATGAAGACAAGGGCGAGAAAGATTATTGTTGCGTACCCTTCGCCGAGATAGCCGCGCAAAACGCTTTTCAGTTTCTCAAAGTTTTCGGTTTCGCCTTTCTGCGAGCGGAACAACGCGCTTTTTTCCTCCGAGGAAATTTCCTTCACCGCAACCTTTCCGTCGGCGAGGTCGAATGGCACAATCAACTCGAAGTTTTTGTTCTCGTCGCTTTCAATTTCCAATAGCACGCTGCCGGGGGAAACGCTTCTCACCTCATAAGTCAGCTTTTTGGTGCCCTGGCCAGGAATCTTCTCAAAGTTGTCGGAAACCTGCCCGTCGAAAAAAAAGCTTATGCGCGCCTGTTCGTCAGAATCCGACTTGTTCAAAAGGATTATTTCGATTTCAAGGTTTTTGGCTTTCAGCTGCGGAGACACTTCGACAACAGAAACCTGCGCGAAGACCGCCGAAAGCAGGACAAGCAATGCAAAAGCGAAAAAAACCGGCTTTGGCAATTTCATCAAAAAAACGCCCTTTTATTTTCTGTGCCTGTGCCTTCTGGGTTTCGGGGTTTCGTCGAGAATCGCCTTGCTTTCCTCTTCGGTTTCATTCTCCGGCTCCAAAGCGGATTTCTGCAGCTGTTCGACAATGTTGTCCGCAATCCTGTCAAACTCGTCCTCGCCCGGATAGCGCTGCTGTTCTTCCTTGAACCTCACAACCTCGCGCAAGGCAAGGCCTTCCTCCAAATCATGCAAATCCCTTTCCGATTCGGGTTTCCTGTCAAGGACTCCCGGCGAAGGCGCAATCCTCTCGCGCCCGCGGATTGCAATGATTTCATGCCTGAATTCGCTTGACTCCAAATCGAAGGGGAAAATCCTGTAATAATTGTTTATGAGCCCAAGCGAAGGCTGGACTTTTCCGGAGCGGATGACGCTGTACAAAAACCAGAACGGCTCCGGAACCCCGGAAGCGCGGTAAAAGCGGTGCCATCTCCTTGCAATGTCGTTGTTTGCCAGGACAAGCCTGCTGCCTTTCGGCAGATAATCCTCTTTCCTGTCGACAATCTCGCCAATCGTGCGCCTGATGACAGCCTTCTCCTTTTTCAGCTGGGGCGGAGATTCAATCAAAACTATAACCCTTGCCTTGTGATGCCTGGGCTTTTTGCCTTTTTTCTTCGCAACAGCTTTTGCAGAAGCTTTAGGCTTTTTTGCCTTGCCCGCCTTGACGCGCCTTTCAACCTTTTTCAGAAACGCCTCCAGCCGAACCGCGGAGGGGGTGCCCCCCTCCCCAGTTCTAGGGAACTCCTGACCCGCCCCCCGCTTTGGAGATGAAGCTTTTTGCGCTATAAGCCTTTTCAAAGTCTCAACCGAATGCTTTGGCGCGGCCCTGGATGAAGATTTTTTTGGCCGGGCTTTTTTCACTTTGGCTTCCTTTGCCTTCTTTTTGCCCGGTTTTTTTGCGGAAAGCCTCAGCTCAAGCCTTTTGCCATAATCCTTGACGCTGAGGTTGTCGACAACGTAAGCCTTCTTTTTGGATTCCGCCATGCAAACCACAAGCTGAAAAAAATAGGGCGAACTATTATTTATTTGCACAGGTTCTGGGCTTGGGAGTGGGCGGATTTGGACCGCCGACCGCCCGATTATCAGTCGGGTGCTCCACCAGGCTAAGCTACACTCCCATTGTCCGCAGGAAATAATCCCCCATAATTAACTTATAAAAGCTATCTTCCAGACAATCTTTTTAAGCGAATTTGGAGCGTTTAGAAGCCCTGTAGTCTAGCGGCCAAGGATGTCGGGCTTTGGACCCGAAGACGGGAGTTCGAATCTCTCCAGGGCTAATCTGGAAAAATTCTTAAATACGGTTTTGCAGGTTTTGTATTCATGCATTTTTCTCGAAACGCTTTTGCCTTTTTTGCGTTGGCTCTTGTTTTGGCTTTGCTGTTGTCCGGCTGCGCGCAGGGCCAGAAAGCGGCTGAAAAATCCGGCAGTGATTCTGGGCAGGCGCAGGCGCCCGCAGCGGAAAAGCCGGCAATCCAGGAAAACGTTTCGCCCGAAGCGGGGGCACAGGAACAGCCTGTTGTTGAAGATGCGATGCCCGCGCCGGAAAGCGGAACTGGCGGCGATGAAACCGTCGTGCAGGAACCTGTTGCAGTGGAACAGCCCGCGCCTGAAACAAAGGAGTTTTCAATTCTCGCCGACGACCACAGGTTTGACCCTTCAACCATTAGCGTGAGCAGGGGCGAGACTGTAAAGATAACTTTCAATTTCAATGACGAGGACATATACTACGGCGGGCTTGACATCAAAAGCGATTATTTTTCGGTGAAATACCGGAAAAGCGATGCGCAAAAATCGCAGTCGGTTGAATTCGTAGCGGACAAGGCATTCACTTTCACGAGCTATTGGCCTTCTTCGGGCGTGAAAAAGGCTTCCGGCAAAGTTGAAGTTTCGGAATGAGTTTTCGCCTTTGCATGCGCAATAATTAAAAATCCTGAATGCGTTTTCTTTTCCGGTTAGCATGGGTCTGCTTGGAAAACTTTTCGGCAAAAAGCCGGATGGCGCGGAAGAGAAAAAGCCTGCTGGCAATGAAGCCAATGCTGAAAGCGGTGATGGCGGGGGCAAGTACAATGAAACCTGTTCCTTGTGCGGCGGCTCCGGCTCGGACAAGAAGTGGATGGGCCAGTATTGGCACAAGAAGTGTTTGCGCTCGATGAAAAAGGGCGCGCGCAAGATGGTGTGATTGCAGTTTTTTTTTGCCTTGGGCGTTGTCCGCTATTTGTTGAAGTGGTTGTAAATCTGCCTTATTTCGGTTTCAATGAGCGGGCGCCTGTAAATCTGGAGTTCGTCTATTTCGCCTTCGACTCTTCCTTTTATGCCTAATGTCTGGGCATTGAACGGGCCGCTGTTGTAGAGGTTTGTGGTGTATCCTACGAACATTTCGTTGTTGACCTGGCCTTCAGGGTGCGTTTGCCCCGGATCGGATAGTTTTCGTCCCTGGCTTGAAGTGTCGCCTTCGGCAATCTTTTCGTTGTTGAGGTAGACAACCATTTTTCCGCCCGAACCGTATTTCCATGTGGCGGCAATGAAATTCCACTGGTTCGGCTTTATTTTCGCGGGGTCGGCGAAAAGCCTGTAATCCGAATCGTCGGAGGTTTCAAGGCCGAAAACAATTTTCTCCACCGCTGTCACGTCATTGTTCGAACTGCTTTTTGACAGGTAAAAGTATTTTCCGCCTTTGCTCAAATCGAAAAAAGTGTGCGCTTTCCCGTCAAGGGGGTTCCACGCCGGCTTGAAAAACATTAGTACGGTTCCGCCTTCCAATTGGAAGTTTCCGGCAGTATTGTACGCCAGGATTGTGGCGTGCGCGTCATCAACAACAAGGCCCTTTCCCGTTATGCCGGGCACGTAGGTTGTTCCGGCTGACTGGCCTGGAAAAACAGGGTTTTTGTCGAAATCCGCGCATTCCAGCGAATCATCGAACTCGCAGTGGTATATGAGCCCCTGGAATGTCGGCGTGCCGAATTCGCCTGTGGCCAGGGCCCTGAGCGGCGCGCTCGCGTCTGCCAGCTCCTGCTCCGAGCTTTCGGTTTTTTCCTTTCCCATCTGTGCCGCGCCGGACAGCAGTATTATTGCGATTGCAGCGAGAAGGACGGCCGCGCCGATAAGCAGTAAATATTCAAGCGAGCCCTGCCCGGATTCGGAGCGCATATTTAATATCTGTTGAGTGTTTTTATTATTAAGCTGGATTGCTTTTTTTTGCCGGTGGCATTATGGTCAACAAGTTGTGCAGGGACGCAAGGCTTTCACGCCAACTCGGCCTTTTGTCCCTGACTTTGATGGGCGTCGGCGTCATTCTGGGCGCGGGCATTTACGTGCTCATCGGCAAGGCCGCGGCTTTGGCGGGCGACGGCCTTTGGGTTTCCTTTGTCATAGCCGCGATTGTGGCAGGCTTAACCGGCTTGAGCTATTCCGAGCTTTCCTCGATGTTCCCGAAATCCGGGGCCGAATTCGAGTATGTAAGGCATGCGTTTTCGCGCAGGTTCGGCTTTCTTGCCGGCTGGATGACGGCTATTGCGGGCATTGTGTCAATTGCGGCAGTTGCCCTGGGCTTCGGCGGCTACTTTGAAAGCGTTTTCGGCTTTCCGGCTTTTCAGGCAGCGTTTTTGATAATCATTTTCGGCTGCCTTGTCCTGTTGTTTGGCGTGAAGTTTTCCATGCGCATCGGCATAACCCTGACCTTGCTTGAGGTCCTGGGCCTGCTTGCGATAATCGCCATCTCACTGCCTTTTTTCGGGAACGTTAAAATCATTCCATCCGAGCCTGTGGCGGGCGGCATTTTGTCCGGTGCGGCCCTGGTCTTTTTCGCTTTCCTGGGATTTGAGGAAATAACGCGCATGAGCGAGGAGGCGAAAAACCCGCGCAAAAACGTTCCAAGGGCCCTGCTGCTTGCAATCGTGATAAGCACTGTCATCTACATTCTGGTCGCATTTTCGGCCTTGGGCGTCCTGGGCGCGCATGGCCTTGCCGAGTCAAAGGCTCCGCTGGCGGACGTGGCCGCAAAGGCTTATGGTGCCAATGCTTTCGGAGTAATCGGCTTGCTCGCGCTTTTGTCGACCGGCAGCACTGTACTGCTTTTGATGCTGTCGCTTTCGCGCCTTGTTTTCGGCATGGCGAAGGGCAGCGCTTTGCCGGAACAATTGTGCATGGTCAGCAAGAAGGCGCAGGTGCCGTGGCTTTCCGTTTTCCTTGTCACGGGCCTGGCCTGGATGTCAATTTTTTCAGGTGACATAAAATTCATCGCCGAAACAACGGATTTCCTGCTGTTCGCGGTCTTCATAATAGTCAACTTTTCCGTCATCTGGCTCAGGTTTTCAAGGCCGGACCTTGAAAGGGGCTTCAGGATACCGATTTCAATTTTCAATGTCCCGGTTCTGCCGCTGTTTGGAATAATCGCCTCGCTTGCATTGATGGCGAGCCTCAGGCTTGAAGTAATGCTTGCCGGCTTCGCGGCAATCGCCGCGGGCGCGGCATACTACCATTTTTTCGCACAGCACAGGAACTTCCATTTCAGGCTGCACTAAGGAACTGTTCAGAAAAAGCCTTTTTCCTTGATGCTTTTTTTCAGGAAAGAGATGTTTTCAACCGGCGTGGGGTCCAAGCCGTTGAGCAGGGCAAGGTAATATGACGCGTAATCGCCGATGAGCATGAGCGAAATTTTCCTTTCAAGGCTGGTTTCGCCTCCGCCGAGAACCTCTTCCACAAGGCTTTTTTTTGCGCAAATCCGTCTGGTGAGGTCAAGCCTTTCCTTCATGCGCGCGTTCTCATTTCCGGAGCGGAGCAGAACAAAGCACAGTTTTTCCTCGAAAGGCATGTATCCCACGATTTCATTGTGGTTGAGTTCCGGCAGGACAGCCCAATGCGAGAACGTCTTGGAGTTTTCCGCGAGCTGGGTGTGCCACCGGTATGCAATCGGTTCAAGGCATTCGCTTGAATAGATTGCCGGAATTTTTTTGAAAAGCTTTTTGCCGATTTCCTGTCCGCGCGTCCTGAACAGTTCCCTTTTCTTCCCGGCCAGGGCGATTGCTTTTTCCGCGTCAGGGCCGAAGTTTGCTATGCCGAGGTTTTCAAGCACTGCAAGCAAGGCGAAAAGCGTGTAGCCGGTCGCGGTTCTCGGCGGAAACCCTCCGGGCACGGTTACATTGTGCCGGTTTTCCTTTGCGAGCAGGCCGCCTGAGGTTATGCCGATCACTTCGATGCCCTTTTCCTTCGCGTCTTTTGCGCAGGCAAGCGTTTCCTCAGTGTTGCCGGAATAGCTTAAAGCTATTGCGAGCGAATTTTTGTCCGCAAAAGCCGGCAGGGAATACGTTCCGGCCAGGAATGCGGGAATGGGGCATTTTTTTTCCAGCAGGCTTTTGGCAATCATGCCCGCTATTCCCGATCCGCCCATTCCGAGGAAAAATATTTTGCCGAATTTTTTTCCGGCCAGCGCTTCCGGCGCCCCGAAGCGTTTTCCAAGCATCCAGCCATCCATTGCCTGTTCCGGAAAACCGTCAAGCTTTGCAAGCATTGCGCTCTTGTCGAATTTCCGCGCAAGCTTTTCGAAATCAGGTTCCGGCATTTTTCCGCAGCTCCCTTTTCAACGCCTCTGAAATGTCCTTTCCGGACGCTTTTCCGCCAAGCTCTTTCATAGCGTCGCCCATGAGCGCGGCGAACGCGCCGGTTCCCTTTTCCTTGATGAGCAAGGCATTCCGTTCAACAATCCTTTTGACCGCTTCCTCTATTTCTTTGTTTCCCGCTTTGCCGTCCGCCTTTTCCCTGACCGCGCCATCGAGGCTTTTGCCCTGCAGCACGCTTCGGGCGGTTTCAAGCAGATCGTCTTTCAGGATTTTTCCGGATTTTTCCGCCGACAAAATTTTTTCAATCGTTTCATTTGAAATGCCGTCGACGGAAAGGCCTTCGCGCCTCAGCTGTGTCAGGCCTTCGAGCAGGAACACTGCCGCGGTTGTTGCATTGAAGCCTTTTTTCAGCAATGATTCGAAAAAGGCCGCGAAATTGTCAAGCCCCATTTCGTTCGCAAGCTTGCCGCTCAGGCCGCGCTTTTTGTAAAGGTCCAGGCGCTCTTCAACCGTCAATGGCAGGTCTTTTTCAAGTTCTTTCAGCAATTTTTTGTCAACTCGGACAGGCGCAATGTCCGTTTCAGGATACATCCTTGCGGCGCCCGGCAGAGGCCTGCTGTAGGAAGTGTTCCCGTCATCCAATGCGTTGCGCGTTTCTTCGGGCACGCCTTTCAGCGCCTGAACGCACCTTTCCGAAACAGCCTGCAAGGCGGAAACGCATTTTTCCTTTTGGCCGACCACGAATGCGAATGCGTCGTGTTCGGAACAGCCAAGCGTTCTCCTTATTTCCGAAACCTCTTCGTGCGAAATGCCGTAAGCGGGCAATTCGTCGGAATGCATCAGGCCATGCAACCCAGCTTTCGCCTTGACATGGTCTGACAGTTCCGTGCCGAACCTGCGGTTCGGCTGCAGTTCCATTCCCGGCAGGCCCACCATTTTCGGGAACCTGATTGCAAGAATGCTTTCGCCTTTTTCAAGGCTTTTTTTCAGCAGCCCCGAATTGGTTCCGGCAAAAATAGGCGTGATGTCCTCAGGGGGAAGCGCAAAATCCTCTTCGGAAACGCCGAGCATCAGGAGTTGTTCGCGCAGTTCGATGAGATTCTGCTGGCGCAGGATTTCCCTTCGCACGAATTCGTCCATCAAATCAAGGTTCTGCACTCCCTTGATTTCAACCCTCGCCCCTTCGGCAATCGAAATGTTCAGGTCCTGTCTAATCGTGCCGAGGCCGCGCCTCGCCTTGCACGTCCTGCGGAAAAGCTCGCCGATCTTCAATGCGGCTTCCCTGGCCTCTTCCGGCGACTTTATGCCTGGCTCCGTGGCAAGCTCTATCAAGGGAATGCCGAGCCTGTCGAGCCTGTAAAAAACCTCGCTGCCGGTTTTCTGCGACGGCCTGCAGGCATCCTCCTCCAAAGCAATGGTCTGGATGCCGAGCTCCTTGTTTTTCAGTTTCAATTTTCCGCCCAGGGAAACGAGCATCGTGCGCTGGAAACCGGAAGTGTTCGAGCCGTCAATCACGGTTTTGCGCATGACAATGACCTCGTCAAGAATGTCCGCGCCAGCCATGATGCAGATTTTCAAAACCGTTTCAAGCGCATCCTTGTCCGCGGCTTTCGGCGGCTCGTCGTCAAGCTCTATGAGGCAGGTCGTGTCGTTGTAGCCCTCGTAAACGAATTCGAGGTTTTTCCTGAATGCCTCCAATGCGGCCAGGTCGAATTCGCCGAGTTCTGATGCGACCGGCCTCAGCTTCCTTCTCACGGAAAAATCGGGCTTGTAGTCCCTGAGCACCGACGGGCACCTGCAGAACAGCTTTCCTGTGTCAAGCTGCTGATGCACTTCGAGGCCGCATTTCAGGCCGGGGTTCTGCAAATCAGTTTCCATCGGCAAACCAGAAAAAAATTGGCAGGAAAAGCCTTTTAATTGAAACTTGTTTGGGTCGGTTTTTATTAATCTCTTAAGAGTCTATTATTTGCATGAAGCGGCGCAGTGTTGCAAGCCGGGAAGCTGTTGAGGCCAGGGCCTGGAAAATGAACAGGGTTTTCGACCTTGCCCGGGAAGGAAAATCCAGGCCGGAAATCATAGCGGAAACCGGTTTTAACCCGAGTAGCGTTGACCATTATTTAAGCGGATTGAAACGAGGCGTCGTGCCATGGAAGCGCGGAATGTTTGACAATGCCAGCCGTTTGCGCCAGAGGCGGGTTGCCGCGGAAAGAATGGCGCGTGCGGTCGCGATGAGCACAAACGAGCATATGACGCATGTTGAAATAGCCCAAAGGCTTGGTGTGAGTGAGGGGCGTGTCAGCCAGTATCTGTTGGAATCTGGGAATCGCATGAAAGGACAGCGCTCTCCAACTGCAATAACCGGACAGGGCATAGAGCGCGGTCTGCGCAGGGTACGGGTTTTCGAGCAGTTAAAGAACGGGCGGAACGCGGTTGAAACAGCACGGATTCTTGGCGTGTCGGTGCCGGCGGTTGTCTATGATTTAAAACTAATCCGGAAAGCGATCGGGGGCGACAAGTATGATTCATATGTGGCGCCGATTAAGCGAAAGCCCGCAAAACCATTGCCTGAGCTTTCCATGCCCCAGGAACGGGTCAGGGCGGAAACAGTGATGCCGCTTGCCAGAACCGCGCTGAGGGCGTATGGCGGCAGATACTGGGTTCAGCCGGAAATGCTTGATGAAATCGGCAATGATGTTGAGCTGCTGTCTTATCGCATTGCGGCCGCAGCCGACCGGGAAAAGAGCGAGGCAAGCCTGAAGGCATATGTTCGCCAGCGCGTGCAGGGCGCGGTGCTTGACGCGATGAGGGCTGATTTGACGGTGCGGCTTGGCTTGGGCGCTGTCGAGGGAAGAAAGCTTTTTTCACTTATAGCTAAAATGAGGCGGGGCAAGGGATTGGAGCAGGCGGCTGATGAGGCCAAGCTTGACCTTGCCAAGGCAAGGGAACTGCTTGAGGCTTTTGAACGCGAGCAGAGCCAGCTGCCTTATCATGTCGTTGAAAGGGATTGACTTTTTTTACGCGCCCGGCAGCCTTTCCAGGCCCTCGTCGTCCATCACGTCGTCCGGGTCCCAGCGCCTCTTGCCGAGCTTCGCCCAAAGGATTTTCAGCAGGAAGTATGCTGCAATCATCGCCCAAACCGCGTTGAGCACAAGGAAAACGATGTCGCTTTTTTCAAAGGCATACCATGCAAGCAGCTCCGAGCCGGCAAAATTGAGCAGGTTGAAATACACGCCTTTCCTGTGCAATCCTTTCCTGTGCTCCAGAACGAATGCAAGCAGCAGCAGTGCAATGCCGGCAATGCCGATTGCCAGAAGCCTTGTTTCGTCAATCAATTTTCAGTCCCCCGGAAATTGTTCCTCGAATTCCGTCCTGTCTGATATTTCGCCGCGCAGATTTTTGCCGACCAGGGCGGCAACCTCTTTTTTCGGATAATTGCCCAAAAGCCATGCAAGCTTTATGAACGCGGTTTCGGATGTCATGTCCTCCGCCGGAACCACGCCCATGTTCTGCAGGTCAACCGCCTTGTCGTAAACGTGCATATGGACGCGCCCGAAAATGCACTGCGAGGCCATAACGACAACGCAGCCGGATTTGATGAGCTTTTCAAGCGCCTTTTTCACTTCAAGGTTTTTTTTCGCCTGCGGGTTCGGCGCAGCAATCGGGAACTGGCCAAGAGCAAAGCCTTCCAGGATAAGGCCCTTGTATTTTTGCTTCCTGTAAAAGTCTATTTCTTCAGCGAACATGTTGGTGTGCGCCTTCAAAATGCCGGTCTTTTCCTCGAACTTGTCCTTGACAGCGAGCTTTCCGGCACCCTTTTTCGCAAAATTTTTTTCGATGAACTCGACGTTCCTTGACCTGAAGTCGACAAGCGCTATTGGCTTTCCGTTGACCGCCTTGAACGCGTCCCTGCGGGAAGTGTGCATTTTCCTTGTCTTGCATGCAGGCAGGATTGCACAGCTGTCGTCCGACGCGGAGTGGTGCATGCAGATTGCGACTCCCGCAAAATCGGTTTTTGCCATGAATGTTGCGGCGCAGACCAGGTTCATGGCGGCATCGCTTGAGCCCCTGTCCGAACTGCGCTGTGCTCCTACAAGTATGACCGGGACCGGAACGTTTTCCAATGCGAATGCCAATGCGGCCGAGGAATAATGCATCGTGTCAGTGCCATGCGCGATGATGATTCCGTCAACGCCTTTTTTCACTTCCTTTTCGACGGCTTTCGCCATGATTTTGTAATGGTCAAAGCGCATGTCCTCGGACCACATGTTTGAAAGGTGCTCGGATGAAATGTTCGCGATTGCGTGCAGTTCGGAAAACATCGTCAGCAGGTCCTCGGTCTGGAAGCTTGAAAAGACCGCACCCGTCCTGTAGTCCACGCGGCTTGCAATCGTTCCGCCGGTGTGCAGGATTGCGATTCTGGGCAGGCCGGGTTTTTGTGGAAAGCTTTGCGTTTTGGCTTTCGAAACGCTTTTGCCTTCGCCCAGCTTCTTTATCCCGGAAATTTCCTTTGCGATGATGCCTGCATTGTAGCCGCTTGAAAGCTTCAGTTCGAGTATTTCCGGGTTTTTGCTCGGAATGATCGTGCCTTTCAGGACGGTTTTGCCACTGGCTATTTCAACCAGATCGGATTCTTTGAGCCCGTGCTTTTTCAGCAGGTCCTTGACAGCCATCTTGTAAGACTAATTAACCAACTCTTTTAATATAATTTGTCCCTGATTTTTTTTGGTGTCCGGTTGAAAGCATTGCCTTCGGTTGAACTCGCAAAAAAGCTCATTGCATTCAAAACGGTTACCGGGCAGAATGCTCAAATAAAAAAATGCCTTTCCTTCTGCAAGGCATATCTTGGCAGCGGCTTCTATTTCAGAACGTTTTCCTTCAACGGCGTTGAAAGCCTTTACGCCTGCACCGGAAAAACGCTTGCCCCGAAGCTTCTTGTCATCGGGCATGTTGACGTTGTGCCCGCGGAGCCGGAACAGTTCAAGGCTTTCGTGAAAGGCGGAAGGCTTTTCGGCAGGGGTTCAAGCGACATGAAAGGGCAGGCCGCCTGCTGCCTGAACGCTCTCCGGAACGCGGGCAAGGCAAAATCGGTTGCATTGCTTTTGACTTCCGACGAGGAAACAAGCGGCGAGAACGGCGCGAAACGGCTGGCGAAAATATTGAAGCCGGAATTCGTTCTGTCGGTTGACATTTCTCATGCGGCAATAGTGACGAAGCAGAAAGGCGTCATCCGCCTGGTTGTTTCGGCAAAGGGAAAAGCCTGTCACGGCTCGCAGCCCTGGCTCGGCGAAAATGCGATCGAAAGCCTGCTGCTTGCGTTTCCGCGCATCAAAAAGCTGTTCAAAAAAACCTCGGTGAAAGGCGAAAACTGGTTTCCGACCCTCAACCTCGGAATTTTTTCCGGCGGGGAAGCCGCCAACAAGGTGCCGGACAAGGCCAGCATGACGCTGGACATCCGCTACACCGAAAATGACAATCCGCATGAAATCGTGCAAAAAATCCGCGGCGCATTAAAGCCTTTGAAAGGCGTCAATGTTTCGGTTTTCCGCTTCACGCCAAACCTTTCAATTGACGAGGCTGATGAAAGGCTTCTGCTGCTGAAAAAAATCTTTGAAAAGAATGTCGGAAAAAAGGCTTCGTTTGCGAAAGAGCACGGCGCCGGCGACCAGCGCTTTTTTTCCGCGCGCGACTTTCCAGTAGCGGTCTTCGGCTTTGACGGCAAAAACCTGCACGGGAAAGACGAGTTTGCAAGCATCGCGTCCATGAAAAAATTCGAGAAAACGCTTTCAGAGTTTGTAGAAAAAGTTGCCTGACGTTCCCGAAAAGCTTTTTGTTCATTTTGCGCCGCAATTCTGGACCTGCGGGAACAGCACGCACGGGTTCGTGTTGTCGTAATAACCGCCGGGCGCGTTCCTCAGTTCGAAATGCAGGTGCGCCCCCCTGACATTGCCCGTTGCCCCGGACAATCCGATTGTCTGGCCGGCTCTGACAAAATCGCCTTTTTTTACGAGCTGTTCGCTCAAATGCGCGTAAAAAGTGTATTGGCCGTTGCCGTGCTTTATTTTCACATATTTGCCGAACGAGCTGTCTGAAGAAACTTCGGTTATTATGCCGTCGCCCGCCGCGAGAACCGGCGTGCCGCTCGGAACCGAAAAGTCTGCCCCGGTATGGTATCCTGCCGCATAGCGCGCCCTTTTCACGCCGTAGGCAAAGGACACTTTTGCCGCTCCGGCAATCGGCACGACCCACACTTGGCTTGAATTGAACTTTTGTATTTCTTCCGGCGTCGCGTTCTCAGGCAGTTTCGCAAGCTGCTCCGCGTCATAGAACATCTTAATGTCTTCAGGAGTTTCAGTGTAATCCGCCCTGCACAGGCCGTTTTCGAGCCTGGGCATTATCTGCCAGGCATGCCCGGCATCCGCGGAAATTATTTCCGTTTCGGGCAGTTTTTCCTTCCACCTGTCCGCGCATTCGTATGATGCGCTGCATTCGCTGCATTCGAGGTATGACTTGCATTTGCCGGTTTCAATGTCCTCTATCACGTCGGCTTCCTCGGCTTCAACCGCGGCGCATTTGCTCGGCGTCGAGTCGACGACCTGGAAATGGATTTCCTGTTCCCTGAAGCCCGCATCCTCGCCGTCCACCCTGACTTTTACGACGTATTCGCCGGGCTTGCGGCTTCTGATCTGCGCCTGCAGCCGGATCGCCCTCGCTTCATCAGGCAGGATGTTTGCGGTTGTCGTTGCCTGCCCGTCGCTTTTTTCAAGCTTTAACTGGCCGTAAAGCGTTTCTTTCCTGAACAATTCCGCACTGATTTTTGCGAACGGCAGCATTGTCCTGCCGGAATTTTTGACCAGAATCCTGAGTGTCAGGGCTTCCCCCTTGGCGAGGTCGATGAACGGCAGCTTTTTCGGCAGGTTCAAATCCAATTCCACGGAGGATTTCCCTTCATAAAGCCCGCCAAGGTCAAGCGTTGCCTGTTCGATTGAAACATTCAGGTCGATTTGCGCCGGCGTCTGGCCGAGATAGATTTTGCACAAAAAAATTCCGTTTTCAAGGCCGCACCTAGAGCTTGTCCGGATTGCCTTGAATTCGTTGAACGCAACGCTCCGCTCGTCCCATTTAATCCTGCCGCAGGCCTGGCCTTTCGGACAGCAAACCTGCGGATTGTTGCATTCGAATGCAACGCTCCGCTTGTCCGATTCGTAGGTTTTAGCCTGGATTGTTTCATCCGGCTTTATGACCACGTTTTCAACGGTGTTTTCAACGCCAAGCCTCTGCTCTGCAGCAGTCAGCTGCCTTTCAACGACAAGGGTTATCGCCTGGTCCTTGTTGAAAAGCGGTCCGAAGGTTGCGGCAAAAATGCCTAAAAGCGCGGCCGCGGCAATCGCAACCACCACGATTTTCAAAGTGTCTGCCATGCGATAAAATTAGTCTGCCGCATTATTTAAGCTTTCGCGGAAACCTTTGGAAACCCAAGCAGAATCGAAGATTCTGCTGGTTTCGCAAAACTGAAGGTTTTGCAAAAAGGTTTGCGAAACAGCTTTAGCGGAAACCTTTGGAAAAGGTTTGCGAAACAGCTTTAGCGGAAACAAATTTCAGCCCTGCCTTTCATCCAACTGCACGTGCTTCTGCTGCCCGAACAAGCCGACTATTTCCTTGGTGGTTGTTGCTTCCTCCGGTTTCTTGTCCAGGCGGATTGAAATCAGGCGCGGAAACCGCAGGGCAAGGCCTTCGCCGGACTCCTTTTTCGCGCATTCATGGACAGGGCTTTTCGTTATTTCGTCGGCGACGAGTTCAATCACGATTTTCGGCGAAACCCAGACGTCAGGCTCAAGCCCGGATTTGACGCGCGCAGGCTTTTTGCTTTCCCTGAGTTTGCTGAGCATTTTTTCCAGTTCGACAAGCTGTTCTTCCGTCATGCCCGTGCCGATTTTCGCAATGCTTTCAAAGCAGTCGTCCTTCTTGTTGTAAACCGCGGAAAGCAGGGCGCCGAGGCCGAACTGCGTCCTCTTGCCTTTTCCCTTGTAATAACCTATTATCACGGCATCAATCGAATCCGTCAGTTCGCCCCTGTAGGAGCGCTTCAGCTTTATCCACGCAAACTTTCTCGCGCCCGCAATGTACCTTGCATGCAGGTCCTTGGCAATTATTCCTTCAAGCCCCTTTTCCACGCACAGATTGAAGAATGCCTCGATCTTTTCCGCGTCATCGGTTTCAATGCTTTGTGTCAGTTCGATTGTGCCGCCTTTCGCGATTATGGATGCAAGCTTTTTGCGGCGCTCAATGAATGGAAGTTCCATTGTGTTTTTGCCGTCAACCATCATCACGTCAAACGCAAACAATCTCAAAGGAAACTCTTTCGCCTTTTCCTCGACACCGTATTTGCGCTTGCGCTGGATGGTGACCTGGAACGGAAGGTATTCCCCTGTTTCCTCGTTGTATGCAAGGGCCTCGCCCTCGAAAATCGCCTCTTTAGCCTTGACCTGCTTTTTCACGGCTTCGACGATTTCTGGAAACATGTGCGTCATGTTTTCCTGGCTACGCGAAAAAATTGTCACATTATCCGCGTCTTTGTGCACTTGGAAGCGGAAACCGTCAATCTTTCCCTCCACGGCGCACCTGCCGAGCTTTTTGACGATTTCTTCCGCGCTCGGCAGCCGTTCCGCCAGGGTGGGGCGGATGGGAACGCCGGGCGTGATTTTGATTTTTTCCAGTCCTGCAAGGCCGTGCTCTTTCAGAACTTTGGCGATGTTCCCGATGTCCGGGTGCACGTTGAATTTTTCCTCGATTTTTTCGCGCACGAAAAACTTTATTTTTCGGTCCAGTTCCTCGTCCCTTTTCTCCTCTTTCTTTTCCTTCAGTTCGGCTTCGAATTTTGCCAGAAGCTTTTTGTCCTTTTTTATTTCCGGAATGAACGTGATTGCAAACGCGTCCATGAGCGTCGGCTCGCCCGTGCCCAGGCGCAGGTTTCCGATTGGAATGCGCGCAATGAATTTGGCTTCAAGCGGAGTCGAACTGTTGAACAATTCCGCGAGCAGCTTGAGTTTGAGTTCCTGGCTGCCTTTTCCCTCCGAACCGGCAATGCGTTTCAGGTTTTCGAAAACCTTTGAAACGGACAGCTTTTCGGAGAAAAGGCTTCTCTGCCTTTTTTTTGCAAGGCAGTGCTCCGCTACAAGGCCGAGGTCGCCTTTTTCCCTGTAAAGCTTTTCCACTTCTTCCCGGGGAAAGCCGCTTGCCTTTGCTATGGCTTCCTGCACGAGCCTGTCGCCAAGGCCGATTTCCCTTGTGTTATAGTCCGGGCCGAGCCTTGCCTGTGAAAGGTAAACAATCTTGTCCACGTCTTCGGCTTTCGCTTCGGAAAACGTTTCCGCCAGGATGGCGGTCATTTCGAGGCGCGAGGAAACCTTCTCCAGCCTTTCAAACATTTCCGCGGCCTTTTCAAAGCGCATAACAAATGAATTGCCCAAACCAAGCTTTAAATACTTTTCCCGGCAAAAGCTTGCTTATGAACTGCCAAAGTGAGCGACTTCCAGTCGTGCACGCAAACCTTTGCTGATTTTCGGAGTTTTTGGCAGCCATCAGATTTTTCGGCTTGCTTTAGCCATTCGGGCGCTTTTCGGGGCTGTAGTCTAGCCTGGTCCAGGATACCAGCTTTGGGAGTTGGCGACCCCGGTTCAAATCCGGGCAGCCCCAACGCGCTTTCGGGCGCGTGTGCCGAAACCAAGGCGTGCCGCCGATGCGACACGCCGAGTAGGCCAGTATTAAATGTTTCAGGGGCGTGCGAGGGGGCGGAGCCCCCTGCGTTTGAAGCCGGCAGCCCCAACGCGCCTGCTCGCGCGTGTGGAGCCTTGTGGTATCGCATTGCGATACCACGCGTGCAGGGTTTTTGTAGGGTGCGTGATGAGTCAAATTAACAGCGCAGATGGGTACAGCGCGCAGCGGTGTACCCGTCGTCGGACCAGCCGGACGAAATCGGCTGCGGACGTGTCGGCGAGGGGGAGTAGTATAGCCTGGTCAGTATACTGCCTTGGGGTGGCAGCGACAGGAGTTCGAATCTCCTCTCTCCCATGCATGCAAAAAAATAAAAGCAATGGAATGCAAAGTGTTGTGCGATGAAGATCGGTTTCATTGGCGCGGGAAAAATGGCTGAGGCCCTGGCGAAAGGCTTTGTTGCCGGCAAGCGGTGCCATGCCAAGGACATTCTTGCCAGCGACGTGGACGCGAAAAGGCTTGGCGCGTTCAAGAAAGCAGTGAAGTGCAATGCGGTTTCGTCGAACGTTGAGCTTGCAGGAAAATCGTCTGTCGTGGTTTTATCGGTCAAGCCGCAGAACCTTGCCGGAGTCCTGGATGAAATTTCCGGGGCGGTTTCCGGAAAGCATCTTGTCATTTCGATTTGCGCGGGCAAAGGCATTGCGTTCATCGAGCCGAGGCTTTCCGGTGCGCGTGTCGTGCGCGTCATGCCGAACGTGAACTGCCTTGTGCAGGAGATGGCGGCAGCTTATTCGCTTGGGGGAAAGGCCACGGTGAAAGACAGGAAGCTTGTCGAATTCCTGTTCGGCAGCTGCGGGAAAATCGTCGAGGTTGCCGAGGAAAAAATTGACGCGGTCACGGCTTTGTCCGGAAGCGGCCCCGCTTTTTTCGCGTTTGCAATGCAGGCGTTCTGCGAGGCCGCGGTTGAATCCGGCCTGTCCGAGAATGAGGCGCGGCTGCTTGCAGGGCAGACAATGCTTGGCACAGGCAGAATCCTGCTTGAAAAGAATCTGTCCGCCGGTGATTTGATTGCAATGGTTGCAAGCAGGGGCGGAACGACCGAGGCCGGATTGAAGGTTTTGCAGGATGCGGGCGTGCGTGAAAAGCTGAGGGAAGCGGTTTTTGCGGCTGTCAGGCGTTCCAGGGAGCTGGGAGAATGACGTTCGGAAAAATTGCGCGTGCCGCGAGAAAAGCGGCTTTTGCCTTGGCCCAGGCGTCAACGGAACAAAAAAACAGCGCGCTCAAGGCAGTTGCGCGTGCGTTGCGGGAAAATGAAAAGGCGATTCTTGCGGCCAACTCACTGGATGTCAGGGCTGCGCGAAAGCGGGGCGATTCGAATTCCCTGGTTGACAGGCTGTCTCTGGACGAAAAGAGGGTTGCGGCGATTGCGGATTCAATCAATGACATCGTTGTCCTGCCGGACCCGGTCGGGGAAGTTTTGGAGGATTACTCGCAGAAAGGCGGCCTGCACATCAGAAAGGTGCGCGTGCCTTTGGGTGTGATTGGCATGATTTTTGAGGCGAGGCCGAACGTTGCGGTTGATGCGGCGGTGCTGTGCCTGAAATCCGGGAACGCGGTCATTCTGCGCGGCTCGTCTTCGACGATAAATTCGAACAGGAAAATCGTTGAAGTGATGCGCAAGGCAATCTCTTCAGCCGGCCTGCCTGACGGCAGCGTGCAATTGTTCGGCGAGGCCGGGCATGGGGCGGTAAAAAAAATGTTCGACGCGCGCGGCATGGTTGATTTGATTATTCCGCGTGGCGGAGCAAAGCTCATCAGCTTTGTCGTCGAAAATTCGCGTGTGCCCGTAATTGAAACCGGTTCCGGAATATGCCATGTTTTCGTCGACGAAAGCGCGGACACTGCTTCGGCTGTCAGGATTTGCGTGAATGCGAAGACGCAGAGGCCCTCGGTCTGCAACGCCATGGAATCACTGCTTGTGCACGAAAAAATTGCCCGGTCTTTCCTGCCCGTTGCTGCGAAGGCATTGCTGGAAAAAGGCGTTGAACTGCGCGTTGACAAAAAATCTTTGGCGTTGCTTAAGGGCCTTGCCGGAGTGAAGGCTGCGAAGGCGAAGGATTACGATACCGAATTCCTGGACCTGATTCTTGCCGTCAGGCAGGTCGGAAGCGTTGACGAGGCGATTGCGCACATCAATGCGCATGGCACGCACCATTCGGATTCGATTGTTTCAGGGGACGAAAAAAATATCCGCAAATTCCTGGCCAACGTTGATTCGGCGGCGGTTTACGCCAACGCAAGCACGCGTTTCACTGACGGCGGCGTTTTCGGCCTGGGCGCGGAGATGGGCATCTCGACTCAGAAGCTGCATTGCAGGGGGCCGTTTGCGCTGAAGGAGTTGACTTCTGTGAAGTTTATAGTTGAAGGCCACGGCCAGGTGAGGGAATGACTGTGCGCAAGTTTAACGATTTTGCGGGCGCAAGGCTTGTCGTGCTCAAGCTTGGCACGCAGGTTGCGGTCGAGAACGGCTCATTCAATTTTTCTTTTGCGGAGGGCCTTGCGCAGACCATTGCGGAGCAGAGTGCCAATGGCAGGAAATTCGTCATTGTTTCAAGCGGCGCAATCGGTTTGGGCGCGCAGGAGCTTGGCCTGAACGGAAAGCCCATGCCCGTTCCATTGCAGCAGGCGGTTGCGGCGGTGGGCCAGAAAATCCTGATGCGCGAATTCGGCAAGGCGTTTTCAAAGCCGGGGCTTAAAATAGCGCAGATCCTGCTTACCCAGCACAACTTTGACAACCGGAAAGCTTTGAAAAACCTGAAAAACACTTTCGGGGAGCTTCTCAGGCTCGGCGTAGTGCCGGTCGTAAACGAAAATGACGCCGTGGCTGTCGAAGAGCTTGCATCGAAAAAGGCTTTTTCCGACAACGACGTTTTGTCCGCGCTCGTGGCAGTGCACCTGAAAGCTGATTTGCTTGTAATTTTCACGAATGTGGATGGCCTGTATGACAAGAATCCCTTGACGAACGGCGACGCGAAAATCATTCCAGTGGTTTCCGACATTTCAAAAGTCGGGGCATCGCTGAAAGGGAAATCCGCTTTGGGCAGGGGCGGCTTTGAAACCAAAATGCAGGCCGCGAAAATCGTTTTAAAAAAGGGGATTCCCCTAATCATTACGAAAGGCGAAACCGGCGCGCTTGGAAAAATTTTTTCTGGCAGGCAGAACGGAACGCTTTTCCTGAAGTGATTGGAATGGCTGGAAAGGAAAAAATCCACGGCAACGATGCAAAAGCCATGGCGGGCGGCAAGGCTTCTGAGAACGCTAAAAACACCGAGGGCATGACCGTAAAAAAGTCCGAAAACTTTTCGGACTGGTACAACGAGGTCGTGCTCAAGGCCGAGCTTGCGGATTACGCGCCGGTAGCCGGCTTCATGATTGTGAGGCCGCGCGCTTACATGGTGTGGCAGAAAATTCAGGACCGATTCAACGCAGTCATCCAGGCAAAAGGCGTTTTGAACGCGTACTTTCCCTTGCTGATTCCGGAATCGTTTTTTTCAAAGGAAGCCGAGCACGCGGAAGGCTTTGCCCCCGAGCTTGCGTGGGTCGAGGGAAAGGAAGGCTCGGGTGAAAGGGTTGCGATCAGGCCGACGTCCGAAACCATAATGTACGACGCATATTCCAAGTGGATTCGCTCGTGGCGCGATTTGCCCCTGCGCCTCAACCAGTGGTGCAACATTCTGCGCTGGGAGGTCAAGCAGACAAAGCTTTTCCTGCGCACAAGGGAATTCCTGTGGCAGGAAGGCCACTGCGTCTACGAAACAGAGGAAGAGTGCGTGAAGGAAGCTCTGATGTTTTTGGAGGAATACCGGGAATTGTGCGGGCAACTGCTTGCAATTCCCGTCATTACCGGCGAAAAAACCGAGTCGGAGAAATTTGCGGGCGCAAAGCAGACTTTCACTATCGAGGCGCTGATGCCTGACGGGAAGGCGTTGCAGATGGGCACCTCGCACAATCTCGGGCAGAATTTTGCAAGGGCGTTCGGCATTTCATTTCTCGGAAAGGACAAGGAAAGCCATTTTGCCTGGCAGAATTCGTGGGGCTTCACAACAAGGCTGATTGGCGCAACCATAATGGTGCACTCCGACGACAAGGGCCTTGTGCTTCCGCCAAATGTTGCGTTCAACAAGTGCGTCATTGTGCCCATTTATTTCGACACGGACAAGGAAAAGGTTCTGGCGGCGGCGAAGGAGCTTGAAAAAAAGCTCGCATCGCTCAACCCGGTTCTTGACGACCGCGAAGGCTATTCGCCGGGATGGAAATTCAACGAATGGGAGCTGAAGGGGATTCCTTTGCGCATTGAAATCGGCCCCAAGGACATGGCAAAAAAGCAGGCGGTCATTGTCCGGCGCGACACGGGCAAAAAAGAGTTTGTCAGCGTCTCCGCCATCGCCGCGGAAGCGGAAAAAGCGCTTGCTGAAATGCAGGAATGCCTGCTCAAAAACGCGCAAAGGTTTTTGAAGGAAAACACCTGCGAAGCGTCATCGCACCCCGAACTTGTGAAGGCGCTTGAAGCAAAAAAAATGGTTCTGGCGCCATTCTGCATGTCAAGGGATTGCGAGGAAAAAATCAAGGCGGAAACAACCGCGTCAAGCCGCTGCGTCCCATTCGGCCAAAAGCCTTCCGGCGGAAAGTGCGTTGTGTGCGGAAAGCGCGCGGAAAAAAAGGCGTATTTTGCGAAAAGCTATTGACCCCTTTTGGCTTGGGCAATTTTTTTGGCAAATGCGTTTCAGAATCCCTTGTTCTGCTATTGCCGCTTAGTTTGCAATCGCGGGCCGGCTGAGTTCGAGTTCCATGCGCTCCACGGTTGAATTTTCTATTTTGCTGTCGTGGAATCCCGCAAACCTGAACCCCACGCGGCTGTAAATGCTTTTTGCCACGGCATTCTCCCTTTTGACTAGCAAAAAAACCTTTTCAACATCCGATTTTTTAAGTTCGGCGATTGTGAGGCCAAGCAGCCGTTTTCCAAGGTTTTTTCCCCTGAGCTTTTCGTCAATGCTTATGGCGTTCAGCCTTGCGTAGCCATCCGGGAAAAACTCTATTTCGGAAAAGCCCGCAAGCCGTTTGTCGAGGGACAACCTGAACATGGTGAGCGTTGAATCCGACAGGCGCTTTTCAAGCTTTTTCAGGTCGAAGCCCGTGTATGCGAAATCCTTTTCCACCATCCGCAGGATTTCCTGCAGATCCTCTTTCCTTGCCTTTCCGAAAATCATTTTGCACCAGCCACAAACTTTTCTATTTCCGGCGTCGTAACTGCGCAGCCGTTGAATTTCACGGCAAACAATGCGGCTTCAAGGCCCTGCCGCGACTGCTCCAGTTCCGGCTGGAACAGGCCGCGCCTGAAAGCCATTGCCACAAGCTCGGTTGACCTAACAATGGTTATGCCGGAAAACATTTCGCGCAGCTCGTCGAGTTTCTGCCAGTCGGCGCTGAGCCTGACGCCGTGCCTTTTTTCCATCAGGGACTTCAGGCCTTTCGGGTCTTCGACAAGCATCCTCGCGGTCCTTTCGTCTATGGCAAGCGCCTTCGCCTTCCTTTTAAGGATCAGCGACAGGCTTTCAATCTCCCCAAGCTGGATGAGCTCAATAGGATTGCTTCCCGCAAAAAACGAGTTGTTCGCCAGCCCGGCGATTTTTTCGTTCAGGCTGGAAAGGTTCTGCCGGTCGACCTCGAAGACGCCGGAGCCGATGGCACGCCTTATCCGCACGGCGTTGAGCTCGAATTTTTTTATTGCAACCGGCCTTGTGACGGTCTCATATTCGACTCCAGACGGAATGACAAAACCGGCACCAGTGCTTTTTCTGAGCGCGCCGAGGATGTTTATTATGCAGCTGTTCGAAACCGCGATGATTGTGCTTGAATCGAAGACGATTTCCGGTTTTGCCATTATTGTGCACCTGCCAATGCAGTTTCAAGCGAGTCAAGCCTTTCGCCAATGCCGAAAGTTTCGCCTTCCTCGTCATGCATTTTCGTGATGCCGATGTATTCCTGCAATTTGCGCTTGTCACAGCCCGTGAGCTCGGCCGCCCTGCTCAATGACAGCCCCAGCGAATAGGCATCGGACGCAAGCTTGACCCTGGCCCGATCGAAAAGGTTCACCGCAAAATGGCCGAGCCTGGTGTCAATGGCCTCAATGCGCGTTACCGTGAAGTCAAGCTGCCGCACAAACGGCCTGAGGTCCTCGCCTTTCACCGCATACGCCGCGGAGGAAAGGTTTGAAAGAATCTGCTGGCGCGCAATCTTCCATTTAGGGTTCTTCACGACATGCTCCTTGACCGAAAGCTTGTGCAAACAATAGGCGATGAGCGCGATTTCCGCCAAAATCATGTCGTTGGACAGCACGGCCTGGCTCAATGTGCGGTTCGCAATCATCCTGAGCTTGACCTCATTCTTGCGCGCAAACTCTTTCGAAATTTCCTCAACGCGCTTGGCGAGATGCCGTGACATAAAAAGACATTAGGGCTTAAGAGGTATAAAATTGTTTTCAAATTTTCCAAAACCTTGGTTTCGCAAAAAATTGGGGGGCGGAGCCCCCTCCGCCTTTGGGATCACTGGGAATCGAACCCAGACCTACAGGTCACCCCGCGCCGTCATCGCCCGGCGAGTGCGAAGTTGAGGGTCCTCGCAATGCTCGAACCCTCTGCCGGCCGAATCACGCTTTTTTTGTTGTCATCGTTTCGCTTCTGCAAAACTCGTAGTACCTGTAGCTCGTCATCGCCCGCATCGCGGACTCGTCGCTCCAAAGACAAAAACCCCAACCATAAAAGAAAAGTTTTCTTTCTTTTTGGGCTGGAGCACTTTTTCTTTCTTCGCAAGAAAGAAAAAGGGCCCTCTGGAGCCTATCGGGCTGCCATTACCCCATGACCCCGACAGGTAAAAGAGTGCGCGGTTGGGTTTTTATTGGTTTTTCCGGCAGTGCAAGGGCGCCAATAAACCTTTATTAATACAAATTGCCTTTCTTGTATTTCATGCGCTCACGCGTTGCATTGGCGTTTTTGCTTGTCCTGGGCTTTGCAGTTTTCGCCTCGGCTTCCGTGCTTTCATCCAAGGACGTGCTGAATTTTGTCCGGTCGGAGAGTCTCCTGGATTCTGGCGAGCAGGCACAGATACTGCCTGAAACCACGGTTGCAAGCGCGGGGCGCAATTACTGGGTTGCCGCGGTTTTGGAGAACGGCTCGGTTTCGGATTTCATTCCGTTGTCCGATGAAAAGGATCCGAAAATCCCTGAAAGCGGTTTCCTGCGCAGGGAGCTTCTGCGCACCGCATTCGTTTTGAGGTCGGTCCTTGAGACAAAGCAGTCTTTTGACGCGCAGTCAAGCGGCTGGCTTTTTGACGACATCAACGTCAAGTTTTTCGATTCTTTCGCCGATTCGCTCAGGAACGAGAAATCCGACATTCTCACCGCCAAATCAGTTTTGGCAGGCTATCCTGCAGTGGAGGCCGACGCGGGCAGGCTTGCGGGCAGGCTTGACTCGCTTGTTTCCCTGGCTTCCTCGACGGGCAGCGGCTTTTTTGAAACGGAACAGAGGCGCCGCGAATTCTTCGAATCGCCCGACACGAATTCCATTGACAAATTGCGCGAAAATTTTGACTCGTCGTTTTCCGGTTTTTTCGCGTTCAATGACGCGGTCCAGGCGTACCTTGATGATGCCGACAAGCTCAAGCAGGCCGTCGCCTCGACCGGCCTGTCAATCGAGGAAAAGACGAGCATAAGCAATCTTTTGCAGGCACCGGACGAGACGCGCAGGCTGCCGTCGTTTTCAAATATCGCGGTTTCTTTGAAGCAGAGGATTTCGGATTCTTTTGACGACGCGGACTCCAAGTCACTGCTTTTCGCATCGAAGCTTGAAACCAGGGTGAAGAAAAGCTCCGCGCTCAAGGCCATAAACGGCAGGGACGACGCTTTGGTGAAAAAAACGCGGCCGGAATTTTCCTCGCTTTCAGGCGCCATTGCAATAGTCCTGGCAGAAGAAAACGAGTTTTTGTGGGCGGACCAAGCAGGGGTGGCGCAATTGAAGGATGACTGGGCGAAAACCCAGGTTTTCCTGAAAAGCGGAAAATACGATCTCGCATTGGCGTACGCTGAAAAATCCAAAAAAGACGTTGCCGACGTTTATTCCGCGGGCATTTCCGAAGCGCCGGCGCCTTTCGACAACGGCATTCTGCTCGGCATTGCGGCAATCCTTGCAGCCCTGCTTGTACTGCTGTTCGTTTTCGGAAAACGCAAAAAGATTGCCGCGGCCCTGTCACAGGGGCCAGAAGAGGTTGATTTGAATGAAGGCAACCCGCATTATTAGGCTTGCGGCAACGGCCTTGCTGCTTTCCTGCTTTTTTGCCGCGGCTTCCGCTGTTGCGCAGGCAGGGGTTTCCGTGAAATTGTTCGGCCTGCCGGATGGAACGCCGCTTTTCGCCGGGGAAAAAACGCGGATTGAAATAACGGTTTCAAACGATTCGGATGTTTCTCTGCAAGGCTTCGGCGTCCGGCTTGAGGCTTCCGACAACCTCTTTTTTTCACAGGGCTTCGGGCGCAGCAGGTTTTTTTTCGGCCAGGAAAACCTGAATCCCAGGGAGAAAAAAAAGTTTTTGGCGGAAATCGTTGTGGCGGAAAACGCCCCTGCCGACTCCAATGTTTCAATGGCCGCCTTTGCAGGAACGCAAAAGCTCATTCCCCTGCAGTCATTCGGCTTTCCTGTCGTGAAAAGCCCCCTGCAAATCTCGGTTTCGGTTGACGCTTCCGGCCTTTCATCCGGAAACGACGCGAAAATAAGCGTTTCCACAAAAAACGTTTCAAAGGAAACCCTCCGGAATGTTTCAGCCAAAGCGGTTCTCGCAAGCGGCCTGTTTTCGGCAAAGCCGGATGTTTTCATCGGCACGCTCGCGGCAGGCGAAGGAAAAGATTTTTCGATTGCGTTCAATTCCGAGCCTGAACCAAAAGGCAAAGCCGAAGTCCTGCTGGATGCAGGCTTTTCAATGGCTGACGGAACAATGCGGACGATTGAATTGCCGCTCAAGGCGGACAGCTCTTTCGCCATCGGCCTGCCGGTCATAGGCCTCGACTTCAACATCGCCATTTTCCTGGTGGTCGCGGCGGTTTTCCTGTTTTTCGCATTCCAAAAAATTTCCGACCCGAAATGGTTCAATCCCGGCCTGGCCGCCAAGAGGGCCGCGGCAAAAGCGCCTCCCGCCCCGCCAAAACCGCCGGCTGACGGAGAAAAGCTGAACAAGTTCAAATAGGTACTCTCAATTGAATGGCCGCCGAAATTTTTAATAGAAAAAATAAAGCAGATGGGTACGGCGCGTAGCGGCGTACCCGTCGTCGAACCAGCCGGACGAAACCGGCTAGGAACTGATTTCCACGACATCCATGTTTTTCATTTTATAGTTTTTTGAAACCTTCTGGCCCGGAAACCTCGTCGAACCCCATACCCTGACGAATTTGAGGTTTTGCGCGAAGTCCTTGTGCAGGGTAGTGACAACGTCTTTGGCTGTCGCGCCTTCCTTCAAAATGAGCGGCTCATCCATGTCCGGTTCCTGCCCCGGCCTTTTCGTGAAGACAAGTATTTTTCCAAGCATCGAGAACATCCTGTTTTTCACGTTTCCCAGGAATTCCGGCGAAGGCCCGGAATAAACGATTGTGTTCCATTTTTTCCTTATGGCGGCAAGCGCTTTTTCTTCCGGCATCCCGGAAAAAACGTTCACCAGCACAAGCGCCTTTTTGTATGCGATTTTTTCGTTGAGGGTTTCAGAAATCTTGTCGATCGTGGTTTCCTCGCCGAGAATGACGGACGCGTTTTTTATTCCGTGGCTTTTCAGGAATTCGGTGAATTCCTTTTCCGGGATTTTCAAAAACGTTTTCCCTGAAACGGTTATGCCCTTGAAGCCGGACTGCTTTATGGCTATTTTGGGCTTTTCGCGGTTTGCAAAAATGTACACCGCCTTCAGCTCGTTTTCTATGACCGCAAGCTCGTGCAGTGCGTTGCCTCCGGTCACGATTATCGCGATGGCGTCGGCATTCCTCACGGCGCCCAAAAACTGCGTGCCGGAAGCCCTGCCCTCCGAGCTGCCCTCGATTATGCCCGGCACTTCAACTATCTGGAGCTTGGTTCCGCTGAAAGGGGCCATTCCGACCTGGGGCTTTTTTGTAGTGAAAGGGTAGGGCGCCACTTCCACGTCGGCGTTCGTGAGCGCCTTGAGCAGGAAGCTTTTCCCGCTGTTCGGAAACCCGACAAGCGCGATCTGCCCGCAGCCCTCCTTTTTTATGTGCAGATCCTGTTTTGAAGCGGTCTTTTTCTGCTGGTCGCGCTGCTTCTCTATTTCATGGCGCGCCTGCGCGATTTTTTTGGATATTTCCGCGCGCAGTTTTTCGGCGCCCTTGTGGCTGGGCGCGCTTTTCCACATTTCCTGCAGGGCCTCAAGCTTCGCCTGCGGAGACTTCGCCTGCTCGTATTTCAACTGCGCGAGCCCGAATTCAACTGTGACATTTGCCGGCATGCAAAGAGATTGTGCGCAAAAACTTTTATGCCTTCTTTCGCCGGTTTCGCCCGGCGGGTGCGAAACTAAGGCTTATTGCTGATGCAATAAGCCGAGTATGCCGGTTCTTTTTTAAATTTCAGGGGCTTGCAGTATGGCGCGGCATGTGGTTTGCCTCGAACACCACGAGTTCCTCGAAAAAAAGTTTTTGCCTTGCGACGATTTTTCCGGCTAGGCCGTTTTCCCTGAGCTTTTTTTTGGTTTTTTGCAGGCCGTTCAGAGAGCTCTGCAGGAACAGTGCAGTGCCGCGCGGGGCAAGCCTTTGCGGGAGTCCGGCCAAAAACCTGTCGAGGATTTCCCTGCCGTTTTTTCCGCCATCCAATGCAAGTATTTCCGGCTTTTTGCTGGGAAGGTAAGGCGGGTTGAAGACAATGAGGTCAAATTTTTTGCCTTTTGGAACCGCCGAAAAAAGGTCGCTTTTTTTTGCATTCACTTTTTCCTGCAGCCCAAGAAGTTTTGCGTTGAGCAAGGCGTTTTCAACGCATTTTCCGTCCAGGTCTGCGGCGAGGACGTTTCCGCCTTTTTTTGCGCAGACGATTGCCTGGATGCCGCAGCCCGTGCCTATATCCATGCAGAGTTTGCCTTCAAGGGAAGGCTGGCCCGCGATTGTTTCAGCCAGCAGGAAAGAGTCCTCCTGCGGGTCGAAGACTTTGTCCAGCACAACCAGTTCGAGATCGCGGAAAAAGGCCTTTGTCGGCAAATTTGTTCACTGCGCCGTGGACGTTGAATTTGAATCTGAGAATTTTTTGCACGCCAGGAATTCCGGGTGCAGTGCGCAGACAGTCGAGGCGAGGTTTTCCACCGGCGTCTTGTACTGGCAGTCAACCACCGCAAGCGGGGTCACGTCGATGTTGTCCTTGACCGCCAATGCCTTGTTCGATTCTATGTCATCGCCGGCATGCGGAATGCACTGGTCGAAAACGTCCCTGTTGACTTTCGCCTCGTCAAGCCTTTTGCCGAGCTCTTCCTGCGTTAACGGCTGCATCCAGCGGTTGTTCAGCATGCGGCACGTGAGGTAATCGGGGTTGTTGTCCTCGACTTTGCCTATGTAGCCGCAGTAGGTTGTGTAAAAGCTTTTCCTGAATGCGTCAAGGCCGCGGGCGGTTTGCGCGCATTGCAGGTAGTTGACCGCAAGCGCTGCGTCGGTGGACTTGTTTTTGGCGTCAAGCTCCGCGGAAGTGGTGGGAATGAAATAATAGTCCATTGAAACATTCGAGTTATCGGAGTTGAAGTCGAGCCTGAACTTGTCGAGCAGGGCTTCCGAGACAATGCATGTTTCGCAGTACGGGTCGGTGAAGACGAAAACCTGCGCCTGGCTGGCGCTGCCGCAGGACGCGTTGTCCTGCAGGAAAGTCGTCCTAGGCACGGAGTCAAAACCGATCTCTGGAATCACAATCGTGTTGTCCGTGAAGACTATGCCTGGATTGGTTTTCTGGTAAAACTTTATGACGTCCTCCAGCTTGGCGAAGCCGCTTGACTTGGTCTTCACAAGGAACTTGTCGCTGATAGTTGGCTTTCCGACCAGCACGACCGGAACATCCTTTATGCCGAAATCGCGCAATATCTTGCTTCCGTCAGCGCTGTTCGCGTCGAACTGCTGCAATTGCGTCGGAATCTTGTTCTGCTTCAGCAAAACCATGAACGAGTGCTCCTTGTCGCACGCCACGCAATCCTTCGAGGTTATGAGAATGATGCGCAGATATTCCGGTTGCGGCCCGGAATCCTGGGATTTGAGCTTCAACTGCTGTTCGGGCACGGAAAGCTTTGCAATGAGGCCGAACGCGACAAGCAGTGCGATTACAAGCAGGGCCCAGAAATACGCGGGCGGCTTTTGCTGTGCGGAATTTTTCGCCGGATTTTTCTGCGGCTCCGGATTTTTTTCCGGTCCAGCTTCAGCGGTTTCCTCCGGCTGGTTTTCTTTTTCAGGCATCGTTTTTCCCAACAACTCCTTGCAAAAAAAGCTTTATAACCTTTCCCGCAATCGTTTTTGCGAATGTTCGTTGACGCGCACTGCCACTTGGACTGGTTCAATGAGCCGGAAGCGGCGGTGCGTGAGGCCGGCGCGACTCGCGTAAAAAAAATCGTTTCCTGCTCAACAAACCTTCTGTCGATTCAAAAGCACATTTTGCTTGCGCAGGAATTCAGCGAAATAGAGATTTGCCTCGGCATTCATCCCGCCGATTTGCTGTCGATGCCGCCCGCCGAAATCGAAAAAGCCAGGGCGCTTGTTTCGCAGAACATTGGAAACGCAGCCGGCATCGGCGAAGTAGGCCTGGATTTCATGCGTGCAAAAAGCGGAACCGAAAAAAAACTGCAGGCCGAAGCCTTCGGGTTTTTCGCCGCCCTCGCGAAAAAGGCTTCAAAGCCGGTTGTCGTGCATTCGCGCAATTCTGACAGCGAATGCCTAAGCATGCTTGAAGGCCTGGGCTGCAGAAAGGTTTTGCTGCACTGGTGCACGAATTCCGCCGAAACCGTGAAGCGGGCCTCCGCCCTCGGATATTTCATGAGCGCCGGCCCGGCAATAATTTCGGGCAAAAAGGCTTCATCCGTTGCGAAGGAAATTCCGCCGGAACTCCTGCTGCTTGAAACCGACGCGCCCGTCGCATTTTCAGGAAAGCAGTCTTCTCCCGCGTGGATTCCGCTGGTCGCGGAAAAAATCGCGGAACTCCACTCCCAATCCATTTCCCGCGTGGAAGAGCAGACGACCGCCAACGCTGAACGGCTTTTCCGCTTCAGGGCTTCAAAAAAAGGTTAAAAGAACATAGCTGCGAATTATTTCAGGTGAGGGGTTTGGCAGTCAACACTTTTCTAGTGGTTCTGATCGTGGCGCTTGTAATCGGCAATGCACTGCTTTCCGCGGCAAAGCCGAAAAAAAAGCCTGAATGGGTGGAAGCAAAAGCGGCCGGCGCAAGCACCCAGCCTGCCAAGCCGGGAGAGGTTTATTTCAATGCTGCCGCGGCGCTTGAACAGCAGGTTGAAAGCATTTCAAGGCTGCAGTCCGAGCTTTCGGGCAGGGTTGACTCGCTTGAAATGAAACTGCTGAGATTGCAGCGCCCCGGCAGTCCTGTCCTTGGAAATACGGTTTCAATGCAGAATGAAACCGTGAAGGCCGACGATGACGAGGAAGAATTGCGCAGGAAAATAAACGAGCTTGTCTACCACGCCGGAGAGTCCGGCTGAAAAAACCGCATGGTTTGAATCCGGGCCGACCAATTTTTTTCAGGTGCTTTGACTTGTCCGCGAACCTTTTCACGCAATGCCCGCAGTGCGGCGGAAAAGCCTCGTCCGTGCAGATCGCAAAAAAAATACCATTGTTCGGCGAAGCGCTTTTCACCACGATAACCTGCGGAAAATGCGGTTTCAGGCTGAGCGATGTCTTTTCAGTTGAAACCCACGCACCAAAAAAATTCTGGGTGGAAATTTCATCCGCTGGCCAGATTCCGACTAAAATCGTGAGGTCAAGCTCCGCAACAATCAGGATTCCGGAACTGGGCCTGTCTCTCGAGCCGGGCCCGATGTCCGAAGGCTTCGTTTCAAACGCCGAAGGCGTGCTTGAAAGGTTCAGGGGCGCGGTGGAGTCCGCAAAGAATTCCTCCGGGAACCCGAAAACAAAGGCGAACGCGCAAAAGCTCCTGGAAAAAATTGCTCTGGCCGAAAACGGAAAGCTTACTTTCACGATAGAACTTCTGGACCCTTTCGGCAATTCGGCTTTGCTCGGAAAGCACGTCAAATCGGGAAGGCTTTCCGAAAAGGAATTGAAAGGCCTGAAAACCGGCCTTGGCGCATAACCCGCCTTTTCGTTGCATTTGCATGCCCGCAATCGCTTTAAATGCTTTTTCGGTTTAGCTTGTTTCCTGCGGGTTAATCATGGTTTTTGTCGAACTTATCGCGGAACACGTCACGGCCCTGATTTCGGCGGCCGGCTATCCGGGAATATTCCTTCTCATGGCCCTGGAAAGCATGATAACGCCATTGCCTTCAGAACTCGTGATGCCTTTCGCGGGATTCCTTGTTTCAAACGGCGCAATGGACTTCTGGCTTGTCGCATTCGTCGGCGCGCTCGGCAGCCTGTTCGGCTCGCTTATCTCCTATTATGCCGGGATGAAACTCGGCAGGCCGGTTATCCTGCGATTCGGCAAATACGTTTTCCTGAATGAGCATCACCTTAAGTGGACGGAACAATGGTTCCAAAAACACGGCGCGAAAACCATTTTTATAGGCAGGCTCCTGCCGGCAGTAAGGCACATAATTTCGATTCCGGCCGGCCTCGGCAAAATGAATCTGGCGGAATTTTCCGCTTACACTTTCGCGGGCGCGTTTGTGTGGTGCGCATTTCTGACTTTCCTGGGCATGCAATTGAAGGAAAACTGGCAGGTAATCCTGCAATTCACAACAGCCATTGACGCGATTGTCGTCATTGCAATTCTTGCGGCCGCGGCTTTTTTCGTTTTCTCTCACATGAAACGGAAAAACCGCGCAAAATAGCTTTTTGTCATGGCTTTGCTTCAAGCCCGATTTCCCTTATTTCGAGTTCGCCGGAAAACGCGTTCCGCATTTTCTTTTCCGATGAAACGATTTTCAGGCGTTTTTTGAAGTTGGGCGCGTCCAAAACCAATGATTCGAATTCGCCGCCCTCGCCCGCGCAATTGAAGCCGATTTTACTGCCCAGTGCCGCGAGCTTTTCAATTTCTTTTTTCCCGACCGGCTTTCCCAACCAGCTTTCGTCAAGGCCATACGCGGCGATTTTTATCATGACAAATTCAAAGCCCGCGTCAACAAGCTCCAGCAGTTCCTCTTCCTGTTTTTTGTGCCACAGCGGCGAAAACAGGCGCAAATGCAAATCGTTGCAGATTTCCTGGATGCGGTCGCGCTGGTAGTTGCTGTACAATGCGCCGGAAACCGCGCCCTCGGTTCCGAATTTTTTTTTGGCTTCCGCCAAAGCAGACTTCAATTCAACGAGTTCCTTTTCCTTTTCGCCTTTTGTCCTTTTCACGACAAGCGGGATGCCGAGCGCTTCGGCCTGCAATGCGAGTATTCTTTCGTCCGGCCTGTGGTACATGAACGAATCGGGGTTTTCCGGAATGATTGAAACAAGGCAGGAAATTTCATAGTTCATGCGCTGCATTGTCCACAATGCGAGGCACGAATCCTTGCCGCCGGAAAACAGCGCGGCAAGCTTCATGTTTTTGCGCGCCGCGAACCTTTGGAGAAATGCCGCCTTTCCATGCGAGCCGCTTTTTTTGGCAAGCCGTTCCAGGGCCTTGTCGAAATTGCTGCCGTATTGCGCCGCAATTTTCCCCCTCTCCGCAAATTCCGCCGGAATGCCGAGTGCAAGCGCAGCGTTTCTCAGGATGGCCTTGTTCCTTTCGCCTTCAATCTTCTGTCTGTCCGGAAGCGACAATGCGAATTCCGCGAGCCTTTTGTCGAGGAACGGGAGGCGCAATTCGATGCTGTTGTTCATTGAAACCACGTCGTCTCGGTACAAATCGTTTTCGTGCATCTGCAGCAGGAGGTTCAGCGAGTCTTTTTGCAGGCTGTTCGACTGCCTGAAGCGCGCATAGCCGCAGAAAATCTCGTCAGCGCCGAGGCCGGAAAAAATGACTTTCACGCCGTGCCTTTTCGCCTCTCGGCAGGCGGCAAAAACCGGAAGCGCGACGCCGGCGCGCACGGGGTCGCTTGACTCGATGAGCGGCACGACTTTTTCAAGCAGGCCCGGCACTTCATCCAGCTTGACCGGAACGGTCTCAAGGTCCAGGTCCAACCGACGCGCGGCTTTTTGCGCGAACGCCAAATCCTTCGGCTCGCCTGCGCCTTCGGCAAAAGCGAAAAAGCACTTGAATTTCAGATTCATTTTTTTGAACAGCACTGCAAGCACAAGCGAATCCACGCCGCCGCTGAAAAGCAGGCCGAAGCTTTTTTCCGGCACGCGCTTTTCCACGGCATCTGATAGAAGGGCAATCAGCCGGTTTTCCGCGCCCTCATCATCCAGCCGCAGTTTTTTTATTTTCAAAAAAGGCCGCTTCAGGAATTCCGCCTTTTTCGTTTTCAGGTCGAAAACAAGCACGTGCCTCGGGTCGAGTTCGCGTATTCCCGAAACAGCGCCTGCAGCCTCCAGGGCCTTTTTTTCGGATGCAAAGCAGAACCCGCCTTCAATGGAATAGAACAGCGGTTTCACGCCGAACAAATCGCGTGACAGAAAAACTTTTCCGCTGCGCCAGTATGAGAAGGCCCAGATGCCGTCCAGTTCTGCGAGGGTTTTTTCCAGCGAAGTTTTTCCGGTTCCGTTTTCGCGTTCCAGCAGCCTGAACACAAGCTCCGAATCGTTGCGCGCCCCGGCTTTGTGCCTTTTCGCAAGCTCTTTCCAGTTGTAGATTTCGCAGTTTGACGCGAAAACGCCTTTTCCGCGCAATGGCTGTTCAACCGAGCCGACGACGCTGTGAAGCAGATGGCCAAAGGCGTTTTCCTTTTCAGCCACGACTTTGCGGCAGTCCAAACCCCTGTCCTGCATGCAGTCAAGCGCCTTTTCCGCCCTCGCTTTTGCGTCAGGAAAACCGAAAAATCCGGCGATGCCGCACATAAAGGGATTTGTCAAAAAAAGGCAATAAAAAGCGGATTGGCGGCATTCAGGCCCTGTGCCCTCCGGCATTCCGAAAACTTTTAAACTGCAAGCCCTCAATCTTGTGTCATGTATCCTTCAAGCCTCAAACACTGGTGTGAAAAACCGGAATTTGAAGAGCTGCCCGTCGACGGCGACTTTTACTGGAACTGGAAAGACGTGCATTTTTTGCCATACTTCTGGCTTGAAAAAAAAGATGTTGCGGCGCTGCCGGCGCCGTTTTTTGTCTGGGACATGCATCCCGACTCGCCGGTCGGCTTTGAATCCGATGCCGCCGACGCCCTGACGAACATAATCGCGCTTGCGCAAAGCTTTGACGCCCTCGGCATGGACTCGGATTTGAGAACGGATCTGCGCAGGCTTGAAAGGAAAAACGAAAACGTCAAGCTCGTTGAAAACGAGAAAGGCTGCCTCCGCAAAAGCGCAGAATGGTTTTTGGAATTCTGGAAGGAAGAAAAAGCGGATTTTGAGCGCAGGCTTTTGCTCTGGGAAAAACATGCGCGCACGCTCAGCGCGTACGACGGCAAGGAACTTCTGGGCGTGCACATCTGCCTTGACGGTTTTGGGGGCGATGCCGGCACAACCTATTACTTGGGCTGCTGGTGGAACAGAAAGCACAAAAGCAGGTCGATTGCAACCTTCCTGCTCGCAAAAGACATCGCCAACGCCATCAGCGCCGGCAAAAAGTTTTACGACCTTGGCGTCGGGGACGAGCCATACAAAAAACAGTGGGGCGTCATTGAAAGAAAGTCGAAATATTTCGCCAAAATGCCCGCCAAACTCGCGGGAGAGCTCGGCTTGAAAAAGTTCGAGGCAACCGACTAGGCTGGCCTGCATATTTTTTTAACCTGTCCGGCAGCCCCTATTAGCGGCGATGATGAGGTTAACACCTTCTGAAGCGGAAGCAAATGTTGATTCAACTCAACTCTGAGCCATTTTATTGCCTGGTTTATTTTATTGCGCCCATGATTTCCGGCCGGTTTTCTCAGCCCTGTGCCTGCAGCTGGTAAAAGAAGTTCTGTTCAAGGCCCTGGTTGAGGTAGGAATAAACCTTTCCGAAATTTTCGCAGTCTATTTCCTCATAGGAATGCGCGAACGCAAGCGAATATTTTTTCATGGTCTTTTCCTTTTGCGCGCAATCCGCTTTCGGGAAATCGAACAGTTCGGGGATCGTTTCCGGCGGCTGGCCCATCCTTGAGGCCTCGGTTATGCTTGGCCTGCGCAGGGTTTCAAGGTAAAACGCCTTGCCGAGCACGGGAAAGACGTAAATGTTCCCTTCTTTCGGCACGTTTTTGTCAACCCAGCTGAAAAATTCCAGGTCGATTGGCCCCGGTTTCGAGCCAAGCTTTTCCGCATCCATTGAAATAGCGGTTGAAAAAACCGCGAACGCGAGGACTATGGCAAATGCCACGGAAACAAGGCTCAGTGCAGGGCCCTCCTCTTTCATGCTGCCGAAGCTTTCGGCAAACCTGAACAAAGCATACAGCCCAAACCCTGCGAAAAGCATCACGAAATACCCCACGGCCTGGTAGACGCGCGCTCCCGGCGCAAGGAAAGAGAAGCCGCTCAACCTGAACTCCAAAAACAATGCCGCCATGAAAACAGCATACAGGCAAATGGCGGGCATCTTTTCATTGTACAGCCCGGCAAGCCTGTTGCCCTTTTTTGACAATGCGGCCAGCACTTTTGCCAGGACAATCAGGGCAACTGCGCAAACGCCGGCCCCGGCCAGGCCCACGACAAGCAGGTTTGAATACCCTGAAATTTCAAGCAGCCTTTCCTCCGGCCTCCAGGGCGGAATCCGCAGCCTTGACAGCAAATCCAAAAGGAACGGAACCCATTCCTGGTTTGGATTGATTTTCAGAAACGTGGCGAAAAACCTTGACAGGTAAAGCAGGATTGCGCCCCCGCCCAGAAAAATCACGGCATTCCGCTTCACTTTTTTCAGGTCGGACAGCATCAGCAATGCAAACGCCGGCAAAAGGATTATCGCATAAACCGGGTGGATAAGGGCGCTGGCAAAAAAAGTGATGCCTGAAAGGACAATGAAGCGTTTCTGCTTCCAGGCTTTAATGAAAAAAAACAGGTTGAACGGAATCAACGCCGTGCCGACTGCCATGGGCACCAGGAACTGGGGACCCAAAAAAAGCCTGCTGCTCCTCATGCCGACAACCGCAATTGCGCAGAAAACGCCCGCCAAACCGCTTCCGAAAAGCCTTCTCGCGAAAACAAAAGTGCCGGTTGCCAGGAGAAAAGTGATGATTGACGGCAGGATTGCGCCCAGCAGGGTTTCATGCAGGTTTGTCACGACAAGAAGCGAGGCGAGCCAGACATGGAAACCCGGTTCAGGGTTAAGCAGGGGATTCTCATCCCTGTAGCCATCGCCGTAAGGGTACCGGTATACGAGCTTTCCGTCGTCCCTGATTATTTTTGCGAGCGCCAGATGGTCGAACGAGTCCTGGTGCAAAGCAAGCGGATTGGCAATGTAAATGAAGCCGCTTGTGGCAATGCCGGCAAGCAAAAATGACAATGCAACAAGCGCCTGAAAGCTCCGGTCCATAGCATACAAAAACGCAAAACTAGATTAAAATGGTATTCCCTGTTTTGATTAAAATCGTATTCCATGTTTTCCCGTTTTTTTCCGCCCACGCCAAAACAATGCCGGCGGTTTTGGCGGATGGAACATTTAAATACGAAAATGAATTAACATATAAGTGGTTTGCAGGCGGGGGTAATTTTTGCGATGGGGTAAAACCATAGCAGTGCTGTTTTTTGCCATGCTTGCTTCCGCCGTGTTCGCGCAATCCTCCCCGGACGCGAATGCGCCGGCGCAAAATTCCGTTCCGCAACAGCCGATAACCATTGTTTCAGTCGCGCCGAAAGACGGTTCGAATGGCGCGGTGCTGGTGCTCCAATTTTCGGTTGACACTTCGGTCAAAAAGCTCTTGGACGTCAAAATTTCCGTCAACGGCACAGTATTGCTGCGCATACCGGAATTCACGCCCGAACAGGAAACGTACACGGTTGAAATCGCGGCGGAACCGCAAAAAAACTATGAAATAAAAATCACGGCAAAAAACACTGTTCCCGCAATCGTGAACTACTTCAACCAATTCTCCGAACCCCCGCTGCCAGCGGAAAGGCCGCGTTCTGCAGTGCCGCAGGCTCCTGCTCCGGGCCCGGTGCAGGCGCCCAAGCCGTCGCCTTTCCCGAAACCAATGGTGAGCCAGCTTGAATTCTACCTGACCATCGCCGTGCTCGGCGCGCTGTTTATGGCTGCGGTCGGCTTCCTGTTCATGATAAGCAGGAAACCCAAAACCCACGCAGGCGGCGGAAGCGAAAAAACAATGCAAGGCGATTCGCGCCTGCTGCCGGCAACGGAGCCTCAGCCGTCCATGGCAATGCCTTTCACGCAAAGCCAGGCGCAAAAGCCCGGGCCGGCTGCAAAACCATTGAAGCCGGGGGCAAAGCCGAAAGCAAAAAAAGAAATTAAGGGAAAAGCACAAATTAAACGGGGTAAAAGGAAATGAATTGCAGAAATGTTGTTTGGGCGATTGCTATCCTGTTACTGTCCTTTTTTGTGGCGGAAGCCGCCGCCGCGACATGCACTGACAGCGATAACACTGTTGTATCCGCCACGCGGACCGCGTCTGAATTTGAACCTTTTAACGCGATTGACGCCAGCGGGGCACCGGTTACGTGGTATTACGACCCTTTTGGGCCGAGCCTTTTTACCAAAGGCCAGATCAATCCGCCGTTTAATGGTAATGTTAATGATCGTTGTCAGAATGCGCATTCGATTGAAGAAGGTTTTTGCGCGCCGGATGGAAGGGCACTGCAGTTTGCGATCGGCGCATTAGACTGGTGGTGTGAAGACGGGGCTTTGGTTGGCAATCGCTGCAATGTTGAAGGGGAAAAGGCGTGCGTTAGCGGAGACCTGTACGCATGCCACAAGAATTACAATCCGCCGCGGGCACCGGGCGTCAGCATATACGGCCTCACGGAAAAAGTGGAAGAATGCTCCAACGGCTGCTCCGCTGGCGCGTGCGTCCCGCAATCATGCACTGACGAGTGTTCCATTGCAACTTCCTACCAGTGCTCCGGCAGCAACCTCCAGGAATGCCGGATTGTGAACGGCTGCAAGAAATGGGTCACAACCGAAACATGCACGAAAGGCTGTGCGAACGCGCAGTGCAAGACCTGCACCGATGCCTGCACTCCGGGCACAAGTTACTGCCTGAACGGGAATTTGAAGTCATGTTACCTTCCGCCGGACGCCCAGTGTTATTCGGAAATCGGGACTGTCTGCCCGCTCGGCTGTTCAAACGGCGCCTGCATTTCCTCGGTCTGCGGCAACAATGCCTGCGAATCAGGCGAAACCCAGGCCAACTGTTCAAAGGACTGCACTGGAGCTGCCCTGACCATGACTTCGCCCGGCGCAACCGAAGACCTCTCCGACGGCATCCAAATAAGCGCCACGGTTTCGCAGGCGGCAAAGTATTTTGAATTCGTGCTCACTCCGCTGAACTACATTTATCCGGGCTACACTTATCCTGTTTCGCGCGTGAACGCCACAACCAGCATCTCCGAAACAATTCCGCGTTCCGGGGTTTTTTCACGGGGCTTTCCGGCAATCGGCCCCTACGCCTTCAAAGGCAGGGCATGCAAGACAAAAACCGGCTCAACGTTCTCGGACTGCGGGCCTTGGAGCGAAAAAACAGTTCAAGTGTATTACGCCGCGCCAAACCTTCCGGGGCCGGCTAACGGTTCAACGGTAACCTTGGGTGAAATTCAGGGAGGGCGCAGACTGCAAGCAGAATTCCCGTATCCGGACGGGATTCCGGCACAAAACACCCTGAAAATCCATTTTAACCTTTCCTGGCAGGCGGGCGAAGAGCAATTCTGGCCCGTTTCATGCAGCCTGCCAGGCGGTGTTTCATCATTGTACGGCAGCTGCTATGCGAGCACGCCCATACCTTCGCCGCCCCTCGGGATTTCCTCCGCCAAGCCAAAATGGTCGGCGGCAGGCCAGATGACCTATCTGTCATTAGGCAAACTGACCACTTTCATGACAAACTTCTCGCCGGAAAATAATTTTAATTTCAAGGGCGCGCCCAAGCCGAGGCCGCCCACGCTTGATGGCACGACAAGCCAGAAGGAATTCTGTGACACGTGGTGGGATGCCTGCAAGTCAAATCTCACGTCCCCGAACTGCAAAAACCTTAAAATTTCGGAGCGCTGCAAAAACACGGGGTGAAAACAATGGCGGGTAAAAAAATTTTCATCGGAATTGTCCTGCTGCTTGTCCTGCCGCTTGTCGCGGCTTCGGTCATAATCCAATGGCAGGCGCCCACGCAGAACACGGATGGCTCGCAGATTTCAGGCCCATTGTCATACAACATTTACCGGTCAAAACCCTCTGTCGGCAGTTCCCCGATCGGTTCAACTGTTGAGACAAGCTATGCTGACACTGCAACAACCAGCGGCACGGAATACTGTTATCAGATAACCGCCCTTTCCGGCGGCGTTGAAAGCGACAAATCTTCGGAAGGCTGTGCCCTTGACTCCGGCACGGTGAAATTCTGCAGTTCCGATGCCGACTGCCTGGCAGGAAAACTGTGCAAGAACAATGTCTGCACCGACGCGGTCTGCGGCAATGGCGTGAAAGAAATTGGGGAGGAATGCGACAAAACCGATTTTGGCACGCAAACCTGCACAGGATTCGGCTTTGACGGCGGAACCCTCAAATGCTCGGCTTCCTGCAAACTCGACAAGAGCGGCTGCGCAAACTATGTATGCGGCAACAACAAGCTTGAACCCGGCGAGGAATGCGAGGGCAGCAACCTCAACGGCAAGACCTGCGCATCGCTCGGCTTCAGCGGCGGAACCCTTGCATGCAATGCGTCATGCACATTTAATGCTTCAGGCTGCGCCGACCCGCCCAAGCCGCCGACAGACGTTGGAACGGTTTTTCCCCCGAGGAGCGGATGAGGTTTTTAATGCTTATCCGATGTAATGGACAATTGGAGTTGGCTTTATGAAAAGGACACTGGCTTTGGCTTTGACAATAGGCTTTTTCGGCGCGCTTTTTTTCGCTGTTTCAGCGCAGGGCACCGGGGAATGCAAGACTGAATGCACAACGCAATGCACGCAAGTCGTTTCCGGCAGTTACGGCGGCGACTATTGCGCGAAATACGAGCAGTCCTGCAGCGTGACATGCAAGGAAAATCCCCCGCCGAACGAATGCGAGGCCGCAGGCATGTTCTGCAACGGCAAGAAAACAAACCCTGACGGGAGTTCGACCTGCGAGAACGGCTGCGGCAGTTTCAGCGGCTCAATCCTTGTTGGAGCGGAGCAGGGCCAGAAAGGAAAACTTACAGGCAAGGGCTTTGTGTTTGCGGGCGTGGCGGGTGTCGTCTGCTATGATTTCGGCGGCAGGCTTTCCTGCACCACTTCAGAAGAATCAAAGCATTCGGCATTGGCGCCGACCGGCGTGATTCTCGAGGATTTCGGCGGCAAGTGCAATTATTCCGCTTCCCAAAACCTGTATTATTCGACTTTGCCCAATGGCCTCTACAAAATCAACGGAAAATACTCTGCTGTAGTCATGGGTTCCGCTGCCGAGGCCCCGAAGGACACTTTGAATGCAAACGTTGTGGAATGCGCGGGCGGTTCAACCGACTCCTGCACATTGTTCAAGAAAGTCATTCTCCAGAACGGCTGCATTGCATCCGGCTTCAGCGAAGTCGGCGCTTACGGGCCGCTTCTTGGCGAAGCCGACCCAAGGGCAGCCAGCGACATTGAAGGCTTTAACGTGAAAGTTACCCTGCCGGACGGCAAGACCGAGGCTGCACCGGTATCCGACAATTTCACTTTCACATTTGATTCCAAACAACTGGGCCTTTACAGGTTCGAGCTTGAAACGCTTGTGAAAGCCGGCGGCAAGACAAGGCCGGTCCAGCAGTCTGTAGCTGCCCAGATCGGCGAAACGGGCTGTTCTGCGGGTTTCGCACCGGTTTTCTGCAAGCTCAAGGTTTACAACAACGCGTGCATTGCGCAAAGGTACGGCGGCTGCACGATTAACGACATTATTTCGACAAAGAAAAAGTAAGGTTTCAGGATGAAATCCGTTTTCCATGACGCGCGCGCGGTTTTTGCGCTTTTCGCTTTGCTTGCGCTTCTGCCGTCCGTGCTGGCACCGGTGAACCCGGATGCGGGCCCGCCATACTATGGTTTCCTTTGCGGGGAAGCAAAGGCGGTTGAAGTTCTCTGGGCCGCGCCCACGGAAACCGTCAGCGGACGAGCCATTACG